>NZ_JAIWPT010000050.1 GCF_021191695.1 Proluteimonas luteida | reverse complement strand
GTTGGCGCGTTGTTCGGAGCTGGTATAGGAGCGCGCATAGGCCCATTCGCGCAGGCTGGTCTGGACCAGTCGCTCGGCCTTGCCATTGGTGCGCGGGGTGTAGGGTCGCGTGCGCAGATGACGCATGCCGAGCCGGCGGACAAGGCGGCGGAAGCGGCGTGATCGGTAGCAGGCGCCGTTGTCGGTCAGAACACGTTCGAAGCGCACGCCCAAGCTGCGGTAGTAGCGAACCGCTTGCACCAGGGCCCTGCAGGCACTGATCCCGCGCTCGTCCGGCTCGATGGAGCCGAAGGCCACGCGTGAGTGGTCGTCGATGGCCAAGTGGACGTACTCCCAGCCGATACCGCGGGAGTTGACCGTCCGATCATCGGTCATGCGATGGCCGGGCCGCCGGAACCGGGCCAGCTTCTTGATGTCCAGATGCAGCAGTTGGCCGGGTTGGGCGTACTCGTAGCGATTCTCCGGCAGCGCTGGCTCCAGGTCCGCCAGCCGGTGCAGGCCGGCGCGGCGCAGCAACCGGGCGATGGTGCTCGGCGCCACGGGCAGTTGCTGGGCGATCTGTCGATACGTTTGCCGTGAGCGGCGCTGCGCGATGACCTGGTCCACGACCTCCTGTGGCGTGGCATGGGGACAGCGTCGTGGCCGAGAGGACCGGTCGGCCAAGCCTTCCGGGCCTTCCTCCTTGAACCGCTTGAGCCACTTGTAGGCCGTGCGGACACTGACGCCGGCCGCATGCGCCGCTTCTTCCACCCGCAGACCATGAGCAAGGATGCGATCCACGAGCAGGGCTCGACCGCGAGGGCTCAAACGGGCATGTTTATGCAGGTTCATCCGGGGCTCCTGGGGGCTGGGTTGGCTTCGTAACCCCCATCTTCCAGAGATGCCCCGGATGAAC
>NZ_JAIWPT010000049.1 GCF_021191695.1 Proluteimonas luteida | reverse complement strand
TCGCTGGGGCTGGACGTCCACCGGGGCCTGGGCGGCACCGGCGTGGTCGCGGTCATCGACAGCGGCCGGCCGGGGCTGTCGATCGGCCTGCGCGCGGACATGGACGCGCTGCCGATGCAGGAGCACAGCGACGCGGCCTACCGCTCGCAGCGCGACGGCACCGCGCACACCTGCGGCCACGACGGGCATACCTCGGCGCTGCTGGGCACCGCCACGTACCTGGTCCGGCATCCGCCGGCCAGCGGCCGCGTGGTGCTGATCTTCCAGCCGGCCGAGGAAGGCGGGCGCGGCGCGATACGCATGGCCGGGGACGGCCTGTTCGCGCGCTTCCCCTGCGACGAGGTCTACGCCTTCCACAACATGCCGCTGCTGGGCCGCGGCAAGGCCAGCGTGCGCAGCGGCGCGACGCTGCAGTCGCTGGCGGTGTTCGAGATCGCGGTCGAGGGCGTCGGCGGGCATGCCGCCGCGCCGCACAAGGCCACCGATCCGCTGCAGGTCGCCGCGCGGCTCGCGGTGGAGATCCCGGCGATCGTCGGCCGCCATGTCGACCCGATGGAGGCGGCGCTGATCAACGTCGGTTCGCTGCAGGCCGGCACCACGCACAACATCATCCCGGCGTCGGCCACGCTCGGCGGCACCTTCCGGGCGCTGTCGAAGGAGGTGCACGCGCTGCTGGGCGAGCGCCTGCAGGCGCTGTGCGACGGCCACGCGGCGATGTCGGGCTGCACGGTGACGCTGACGATCCCGCATTCGTGCCCGCCGTGCGTCAACGCGCCGGCGCAGGCCGAACTCGCCGCGCAGGCCTGCGCAGACGTGCTCGGCGCCGAGCACGTGCAGACCGACCTGCGCGCGTTCCCGTTCTCCGACGATTTCTCGTTCATGCTCGAGCAGTGGCCCGGCGCCTACCTGTTCCTCGGCCAGGACAGCGCGATGTGCCACCACCCGACCTTCGATTTCGACGACGACCTGCTGCCGGTCGCGGTGAGCGTGTTCGCGCGCATCGTGCAGCGGCGCCTCGGCTGACCCGTCCG
>NZ_JAIWPT010000048.1 GCF_021191695.1 Proluteimonas luteida | reverse complement strand
GGTAATCCCCCCGCAGATTAGCTGATCCCAGAAGTGGAATTTTCTCGTACGCTTTCCCGAGGAGGTTCCATGAAGAAGTCCCGCTTCACCGATAGCCAGATCATCGCCGTGCTCAAGCAGGCCGAAGCCGGCACGCCCGTGCCGGAGCTATGTCGCGAGCACGGCATCAGTTCGGCGACGTTCTACAAGTGGCGCAGCAAATTCGGCGGCATGGAGGTGTCCATGGTCGCGCGGATGAAGGAACTGGAGGAGGAGAACCGGCGTCTGAAGAAGATGTACGCCGACGCCCAGCTTAGCGCCGACCTGTTGAAGGAAGCCCTGTCAAAAAAATGGTGAGGCCATCTCAACGTCGGGAGATGGCCAGAACAGCGGTCGAAGGCGGACGCACGAACATCCGGCATGCCTGCCAGACCTTTGAGGTGAGTCAGACCTGCTATCGGTACCAGGCCAAGGCTTCGGACGAGAATGCCTGGATCGCCGACTGGCTGGTCAGGCTGACGACAACCTATCGCGACTGGGGCTTTGGTCTGTGCTTCTTGTACCTGCGCAATGTGAAGGGGTTCGGTTGGAACCACAAGCGGGTCTACCGGATCTACCGGGAGTTGGAGTTGAACCTGCGGATCAAGCCAAAGAAGAGACTGGTGCGCGAGAAGCCCGAACCGCTGGCGGTTCCGGAATCGATCAACCAGGTCTGGTCGATGGACTTCATGCACGACCAGTTGGCCGATGGCCGCAGCTTCCGCTTGTTCAACGTCCTGGACGACTTCAATCGCGAGGGGTTGGCGATCGAGGTGGACCTGTCGCTGCCATCTGCCCGGGTGATCCGATCGTTGGAGCAGGTTATCGAGTGGCGCGGCAAACCGCGCGTCATTCGCTGCGATAACGGGCCCTAATACATCAGCGGGGCAATACTGGCGTGGGCCGAGCACAACGGTATCCGCATCGAGCATATCCAGCCGGGCAAGCCACAGCAGAACGCCTACGTTGAACGTTACAACCGCACGGTCCGCTACGCCTGGCTGGCCCGCACCCTGTTCGACACCATCGAGCAGGTGCAGGACAAGGCCACGCGCTGGCTATGGACTTACAACCACGAGCGCCCGAACATGGCGCTCGGCGGCATCACGCCCATGCAGAAGCTCGCATTGGCCGCTTAGCTCCACTTTTGGCGATTGCTAAAAATGGGGGGATTACCC
>NZ_JAIWPT010000047.1 GCF_021191695.1 Proluteimonas luteida | reverse complement strand
GACGCCGCGGCGCCTCGTCCGGCCGACCTGCCGCATGCGCCCGGGCACGCCTCGGTGGTCGATGCCGACAGCGCCCTGCAGACCCTCGCGCACGTCGCCCGGGCCGAGACCGCCGCCGGCCTGCTGCCGCTGCGCGACGCGGCCGCGGCCCGCGGCCTGCCGTTCCTGGCCGACGACGACGCGGTCTCGATCGGCGCCGGCACCGGCGGCCGGGTCTGGCCGATCGCCGCGCTGCCCCGGGTCGACGAGGTGCCGTGGCCGGCGCTGCATGCGATTCCCACCGCGCTGGTCACCGGTTCCAACGGCAAGACCACGACCGTGCGCCTGCTGGCGGCGATGACCCGCGCCAACGGCTGGCCGACCGCGCACAGCTGCACCGACGGCGTGTTCTTCGACGGCCGGGAGCTGGAAGCCGGTGATTTCTCAGGCCCGACCGGCGCGCGCACCGCGTTGCGCCAGCCGCAGGCCGAGGCCGCGATCCTGGAGACCGCGCGCGGCGGCATGCTGCGGCGCGGGCTGGCGGTGCAGCGCGCCGACGTCGCCGTGGTCACCAACATCAGCGTCGACCATTTCGGCGAATACGGCATCCACGACCTCGACGACCTGGCCGCGGTGAAGTTGACGGTCGCGCGCGCGGTCGCCGACGGCGGGCTGCTGGTGCTCAATGCCGACGATCCGGTGATCGCCCGGCAGGCGCGGCTGTTCGATGCGCAGCGGCTGGGCTGGTTCGCCGGCGACGACGCGCATCCGGCGCTGCTGGCGCATCGCGCGCGCGGCGGCGCGACCAGCGGCGTCGCCGACGGCCGTCTGCGCCTGCACCTCGACGATGCCACGCACGACCTCGGCGCGGTCGCGGCGATGCCGCTGACGCTCGGCGGCAGCGCGGCCTACAACGTCGCCAACGTAGCCGCCGCCGCGCTCGCGGCGGCCGGCCTGGGGATCGCGCCGGACGTCATCGCACGGGTGCTGGCGAGCTTCGGCAACGCGCGCGGCGACAACCCCGGCCGGCTGCAGCGCTGGCAGTTCGGCGGCATCGACGTCGTCGTCGACTACGCCCACAACCCCGACGGGCTGCGGGGCCTGCTGCGCGCCGTCGGCGCGGACCGCCGCGGCGGCCGGCTGGGCATCGTGCTGGGCCATGCCGGCAACCGCGAGGAGGCGGACCTGCGCGCGGTCGCCGCGACCGCGGCGGCGTTCGCGCCGG
>NZ_JAIWPT010000046.1 GCF_021191695.1 Proluteimonas luteida | reverse complement strand
TGTAATGACCCACTGATTTCCTGCTCAGGTGTTACTTTCCGAAGGAGACACCGATGAGCCAAGTGATGGACGAAGAGATCAAGCGTTGGACGGCGCGGCGCAAGTCGGCGCTGGTGCTGGAGATCATCCAGGGCCGGACCACCGTGGCCGAGGCTGCGCGCCAGTTCGACCTGACCCCAGCCGAGATCGAGGACTGGGTGGATCAGGGCAAGGCCGGCATGGAGAACGCTTTGCGGGCCAAGCCAGAGGATGTCCGCGAGCAGTATGAGCGACAGCTCAAGGACCTGCAGGAAGCCTATGGCGAGGCGATGCTGGAGCTGCGCGCCCGAAAAAAATTGCAGTCCCTGCTGGGCAAGGACGAGACCTGATGGTCACGATCCAGCAGGGACTACGGGAGGATGGCTTCCAGGTGTCGATGGTGAAGTTGTGCCGCTGGTTCGGCGTGGCCCGACGGAGCGTGTACTACAAGCCGACCAAGGCGGCGCCGGTGGTGAAGCCGGAACTGGCCGGGCCGATCAAGGCACTGATCGAGGCCGAGCCCTCGTTCGGCTACCGGACGGTGGCGGCGCTGCTGGGGATGAACAAGAACACCGTGCAGCGGATCTTCCAGCTCGAGGGCTGGCAGTGTCGTCAGCGGCCGGTCGGCCATCGGCCACGGATCGAGGCCTTGCCCTCGGTGGCCTCGGCGCCGGACGAGCGCTGGGCGACGGACCTGTGCCGGATCTGGGGTGGCCGTGACGGCTGGCTTGTCTTGGCCCTGGTCATCGACTGCTTCACGCGCCAGTTGCTGGGCTGGCAGCTGTCGCGCAGCGGCAAAGCCAGCACGGCCGCTGCGGCGCTGGAACAGGCGCTGATCGCCCGGTTCGGGAGCTTGGGACGCGTCCGTCAGCCCTTCCTGTTGCGCTCGGACAATGGCCTGGTCTTCACCAGCCGGGCCTATACCCGGCTGGTGAAGAGCTACGGCCTGCAACAGGAGTTCATCACGCCGCACTGCCCGCAGCAGAACGGGATGGTCGAGCGGGTGATCCGGACCCTGAAGGAGCAGTGTGTGCACCGGCAGCGCTTCGAAAGCCTGACCCACGCCAGCCGTGCGATCGGCGACTGGATCCACTTCTACAACCACCAGCGCCCGCACCAGGCGCTGGGCATGAAAACACCCGCCCAGGCGCATGCCTTAGCGGCCTGACCTGTGCAGAAACTGCTGGGTCATTACACC
>NZ_JAIWPT010000045.1 GCF_021191695.1 Proluteimonas luteida | reverse complement strand
GTTCGGAGACATGGTGGACAGGTCATGCGAGCGAACGGCCCGCGTTCACCGTCCGGGTCGTGCTGTCGATCCGGGCGATCCGATACGTGCTCCAGTAGACATCGTACTGGCCATCCTCTCCTGCGGGGCGGACAGCCACATGCTCGCCGACGAAGGCCTTGCCGATCCGCCAGTTCCCGCCCCGCCAGCTGATCCGACCGTGTTCGTATACCTTGCGGACCTCGTCGCCCGCCCCGTACTCGGGTGAGGCGGGACGTTCGATGTACTCGCGCGCACTGGCGCGGTAGCGCTCGACCGGCACTCCCATGCCCAGCGCCTGATGCGGCCGTTGCTGGTTGTAGATGACCCGCCACAGGTCGAAGGCATGCTGGGCGTGGGCCAGGTCGGTAAAGCGTGGCCCCTGCAGCACCTCGGCCTTGAGAGTGCGATGGAACCGCTCGTCCTTGCCCTGGGTCTGCGGGTGGAACGGGCGCGAATGGCCGACCCGGATCCCCTGCCGCATCAGCCAGACGTCCAGCCGCGTGTAATGGGCGCCATCGCTGCCCCAGGGGGCGCCGTTGTCCATCGTCATCCGGGCCGGCAGCCCGTAACGCCGGAACACCGCCATCAACTGGTCGACCACGGTCTGGCGCTGCTCGTCGCCGCAGGCCCGTAGCCCCAGGGCATAGCGGGAATGGTCATCCAGGATCGTCAGCGGATGGCAGCGTCCATGATGCAGCAGGACATGCCCCTTGAAGTCCATCTGCCACAGGTCGTTGGGCGCAGGATGCTCGAAGCGCTGCCAGGCCTGGGCCGCCTGCGAGGCGGCCGGCGTGACCAGCCCATGGCGCCGCAGAACGGCGTGCACCGTGCTCACCGCCGGCATCGCGTCCCCCAACACCTCGAGCCGACGCGCCAGCTTGCGGGCTCCCCAGGCCGGATGCTGGGCACGCAGCGCCACGATCCGAGACTCCACCTGCGGACAACAACGCCCTGGCGAGGTGCCGGGGCGGCGCGAGCGCTCGGACAGCGGTTCTCCCTGCCGGGATCGCGTCAGCCACTTGTAGCCGGTCGTCGGGCTGACCCCGAATCTCCGGCACAGCTGCCGGACGTTCGCGCCCTCCTGCTGCGCCAGCTTCACGAACTCTTCCCGTAACGACATCGTCGACACCTCCTGCCACGGCATCGCCTGCTCCTGTTGGGCTTCGATGCTGCAGCTTGAATGTGTCCACCATGTCCCCGAACACCTGTCCACCATGTGGCCGGGCCATACA
>NZ_JAIWPT010000044.1 GCF_021191695.1 Proluteimonas luteida | reverse complement strand
GCCTTCGTGGCCTGGCTGGTCCAGCTGCCGCCTGGCACGGTGGTGGCGATGGAAGCGTGCAGCGGCGCCCACCACTGGGCGCGTCGCTGCCTCGGGCACGGCCTAATGCCCCGGCTGATGGCGGCGCAGTTCGTCAAGCCATTCCGCAAGTCGCAGGGCAACAAGAACGACCGCAACGATGCCGAGGCGATCGCCACCGCAGCGCGCCAGGGCAACATGCGCTTCGTGGCGGTGAAGACGGTCGACCAGCAGGCGCGGCTGGCTTGGCACCGGGTCCGCGAGGGCTACAAGGCTGAAGGCCTGGCGATCAGCAACCGGCTGCGCGGCCTGCTCGCCGAGTTCGGTGTGGTGGTAGCGCGCAGTGATCTGGCGTTGCGGCGTGCGCTCGGCGATGACGCGGTGCGCACGCAGTTGCCGGCAATGCTGCACGGGTTGCTGGACGATCTCCAGCAACACTGGCAGCAGGTCCGCGAGCGCATCGCCGTCTGCGACGCCGGCATCGCCGCGCATGCCAAGGCCGACGTTCGCAGCCAGCGCGCCCAGCAGTTGATCGGCGTCGGTCCGCTGACCGCCGATGCGGTGGTCGCCACGATCGGCGACGGGCGTGAGTTCACGCATGGCCGGCAGCTGTCGGCATGGCTGGGGCTGACGCCCGCGCAACACTCCAGCGGCGGCAAGCAACGGCTGGGCCAGATCAGCTGCCGTGGCGACAGCTACCTGCGCACGCTGCTGATCCAGGGCGCGAGAAGCAGCCTGCAGCGGGCGAACGCGGCTGCACTGGAGAAGGCCACCGCCGAGCAGATCTGGATCCGCGGGCTGACGCAACGCATGCCCTTCGGCGCAACACACGCGATCACAGGGAACAGCAAATGCCTCAAAGCTCAGGCAAGGCACTCATGCACTCGGGGTTGACGGGAAGCTCCTTACGGAATTGTTAGGCCCTAGTCTGACAGCAAAATGTTGCACGGCAGACCCTGCTTGAACACTACATCGATCACTCCGTCTGGCCACTCTGACAGCGCTAGATTTACATAGAACATCTCAGCTGAAAGAAAAGAGAAGCCGTCTAGGATCAAATCTCCTTGGTACTCCATGAACTCTCTTGCCTCAGGACTGCTATGGGCAAATGCCATTGCCGATTCCACATAGACTACGGGATTGACCAGGACAGTCTGCGCTAGGGAAATGCTTGCCGGATTTGGTCCTGACTTGTCACCATCAAAGCTGACGAGAATACTTCCGGCGGAAGTTAGGATTTTCTCGGACAACCATTGCTGATTGGAGTACGACAAAAGTCCGAAGTGCGGGTCTTGAACCGTCAGCTTCTTCCAGAACTTCCACATAGGGCCTAACGCCTGAATTAAGCCACGCCGCGAAGCGGCGTCGGCTTGAATGAGTAAAAATGAGACTTCCCACTTCAGCGGCAAGCCGCTCGGCATCGAGTGCCATGATTGTGTTTCGACGAACAATCAGACGAAGGGGAAGTCTCCAATGGGCACTATAACCATG
>NZ_JAIWPT010000043.1 GCF_021191695.1 Proluteimonas luteida | reverse complement strand
GCACGATCTCAAGGTGTTCCAGTCGCTTTTCCGTTGACATTTAATCACTCCGTTAGTTGTACATCGCGATAAGCAGCCTAACGCCTGAATTAAGCCGCGCCGCGAAGCGGCGTCGGCTTGAATGAATCGTTAGGCGGCCCCTCAACAGTCAACATCTCCAGTGGCATTGATGATTTGATGTCTGGTGCCTGTAGAGACTTCATAGGTTGCATTGAATTTGGTCACCTCACAAGAATCGCTGCCCTTTGGGCAAAGCCAAGATGCCAGGTAAGTAGCATAAACGACGGCGCCATTCTTTGAACGATACATGGAAGTTTCCACGCTGCCCAGACCCTTTAAATGGCCTCTAGTTGAAATCGGTGTCAGCTCTGTATCAGTGCCACCAATATTCATGAGCACTCTGGACTGGTCATATTCGGCTAAGAATATGAAGCCCTCTCCTGCGTGGGTAGAAGATGCCCTCCATGAGAAACCATTAATTGCAGATTGATCATGCAATGGGGCGATAAGATTCGTCGAACGAGGCTCTCCACTGCGGCATACAGCGGGAGTCAGCAAGGCAATTGCTAGAAGGGGCAACGAAATCTTCATGGGCCGCCTAACGCTTGAATTAAGCCGTGCCGCGAAGCGGCATCGGCTTGAATGAATTGTTAGGGCTCACTCTACGCCAACTTAACAGCGCGAATTGACTTGCGAAAGTTGTCCGCAAAGCTCGGCATTGCCCCACACTCAACAGCCAGCTTGAAGAATTCCTCTGAGGCGTGATGTGGATCTAATCGATGCTGGCGTACACATGATCGAGCGTATGGGCCCAAGTCAACAATGTCGCTGCCAGTGAGGTGAGAAGAGCCGGCCTCGCTTCTGAACTTCTCAATCGCCGTTATAGGTAGGTCTGGTCCGCAAATGAAGTACTCAAGATGCTTAAGAAAGTGCGGGTGCTTCAGTATCTCCACACCAGACGTTCCGTTTCTCTCGAAGACGTCTTTGCGCGACTTGCCTCGGCCTGTCGGGTTGAAATCGGGATCAGTGAAGTAGGAAACTCGCACTTCAGGCACCACGTTACGCTCAAGAATTCTAGAAGCTAGAGCTTCCATCTGCGCGAGCGAACCCCGCAATTCCTCGAGGTCTTGCCAGTTAAAGCAAATCTCTGAGAACAGAGTTCGCTCTTCAACATTAAGGGGAATATCCGGTTCTCTCATGCTGAGCCCTAACGCCTGAATTAAGCCGCGCCGCGAAGCGGCGTCGGCTTGAATGAATTGTTAGGCAGCGCCCGAAAGAACTTGGGAGCCACCCAAGAGATGAGCGGCGCAACTAAGTAGCCGGCTGCGATGGCAGCACCGAGCGGTAGGGCTGCAAAGCCAAAGGCGATTGCGCAGAGGAAAGCACCACTGGACAAAGCGCCAATGCACAAGCCAACAAGTCAGCCCAAGGGCATCCGGCGCCGATGTAATGACCCACTGATTTCCTGCTCAGGTGTTACTTTCCGAAGGAGACACCGATGAGCCAAGTGATGGACGAAGAGATCAAGCGTTGGACGGCGCGGCGCAAGTCGGCGCTGGTGCTGGAGATCAT
>NZ_JAIWPT010000042.1 GCF_021191695.1 Proluteimonas luteida | reverse complement strand
TTCCCGTAACGACATCGTCGACACCTCCTGCCACGGCATCGCCTGCTCCTGTTGGGCTTCGATGCTGCAGCTTGAATGTGTCCACCATGTCCCCGAACACCTGTCCACCATGTGGCCGGGCCATACACCCGCATGCGGGAGAGGGGCAACCACGCAAGTGAGTGTTCGTGCTAATCAGGTACCGTCATGCCTGCTTCGTCGTGCCTACTTCGTCGTGTAGCCGCCGTTGATCAGGATCGTCTGGCCGGTGATCCACCAGCCCTCGCTGACCAGGTGGCGGACGAACGGCGCGACGTCCTCGACGTCGGTCAGCCCGGTGCGGCTGAACGCCGACAGCGCCGCCGCCGAGCGGTGATATGCGACCGCTTCCTCGCCTTCCTGGCCGTAGAAGAACGGCGTGTCCATCGGGCCGGGGCCGACCGCGGTGACCGAGATCCCGCGCGCGCCGAACTCCTTCGCCGCGGCGCGGGTGAAGTGCTCGACCGGCGCCTTCGCGCCCGCATAGGCGGCGTAGAACGGGGTGAACGCGCCGAGCAGCGAGGTCACCAGGGTCAAGACCTTGCCGTTGTCCGCGACCTTCCTGCCGGCCTCCTGCAGGAAGAAGAACGCCGACTTGGCGTTGACGTCGAACATGTGGTCGTACTCGGCCTCGCTGACGTCGACGATCGGCTTCTTCAGCACCATGCCGACGGTGTTGATGGCGATGTCGACGTGGCCGAAGGCCGCGAGGCCGGCGTCGAACAGCGCCGCGACGGCCTGCGGCCTGGTCAGGTCGCCCTCGAACGTCGCGCCCTTCGCGCCGGCGGCCTCCACCGCGCGCACGGTCTCCGCGGCGTCCTCGCGCGAGCGCGCGTCGTGGTGGTGCACCAGGACGCCGGCGGCGCCATGTTCGGCAAGGTCGCGGGCGATCAGGCCGCCCAGGTTCTTCGCGCCACCGGCGATCAGCACGGTCTTGCCGCGCAGGGAATGGTCGATCGTGCCCATGTCGTGCTCCTGTGTGTCGGGAGCGCCAGTTGACCGCGATCGATTGCTCGGATAAACCGGATGAATCCTCAATTTCAATTCGGATATACCGAACAATCATGGACCTGTTGCGCCATCTCGCCCTGTTCCGGCGTGTCGCCGACTGCGGCAGCTTCAGCCGCGCGGCAGAGCTGGAGGGCATTGCGCCGTCGTCGCTGTCGGCCGCGATCCGGCAGCTGGAGCGACACCTCGGCACATCGCTGTTCCAGCGCACCACGCGGCGGGTCCGGCTCAGCAGCGATGGCGGCCTGCTGTACGCACGCAGCGCCGGGCTGCTGGCCGAGGCGGACGCGGTCGCGCAGCTGTTCCGCGCCGGCGACGGCCTGGCTGGGCTGCTGCGGGTCGAGGTGCCGGCACGGATGGCGCGGCGGCTGCTGGCGCCCGCGCTGCCCGGCTTCCTCGCGGCCCATCCCGGCGTCGCGATCGACCTGGGCGGCAGCGACCGCATCAGCGACCCGGTCGGCGACGGCATCGACTGCGTGCTTCGGGTCGGGCCGCTCGGCGACGTCGACCTGGTCGCGCGCCCGCTGGGCCGCCTGCGCCAGGCCAGTTGCGCGGCGCCCGCGCTGCTGCAGCGCCACGACCCGGTGGTCGATCTGGACGCGATCGCCGCGCTGCCGGCGGTGCAGTTCGGACAGGGCGCACCCGGCCGCGCCGAGGACTGGGAATTCGACACCGCCGACGGCATCGTGGTGCGGCCGATGCGTGGCCGGGTGCGCGTCGGCAACGCCGAGACCTACATCGCCTGCGCGCTGGCCGGGCTCGGCGCGATCCAGGTGCCCCGCTACGACATCGCCGACCTGCTGGACGCCGGTCGCTTGGTCGAGCTGTTGCCGGCCACGCCGCCGCCGGCGCTGCCGGTCACGGTGCTGTATCCGGCGCCGCAGCGCGGTTCGCGGCTGCTGCAGGTCTTCGTCGACTGGCTCGCGGCGCAGCTCGCGCCGTTCGTGGAGGACGGGTCGGCCCCGTAGGTCGGCGCTTTGCCGCCGACGGGCGCGCTCGGGAAAGCCCCGTCGGCG
>NZ_JAIWPT010000041.1 GCF_021191695.1 Proluteimonas luteida | reverse complement strand
TGCGATCGGCGACTGGATCCACTTCTACAACCACCAGCGCCCGCACCAGGCGCTGGGCATGAAAACACCCGCCCAGGCGCATGCCTTAGCGGCCTGACCTGTGCAGAAACTGCTGGGTCATTACACCGATGGGCGGAGCCTGAGAACGCTGCGGTGCAAATGAAGATAAGAAGAAGACCAAGCATGTAGAGGCTGCCACCAGCCCCAATGGGCTCGGGGTCTGCCGCAGCGATGCGTGGCACGGAGAGCACCATGACTAACAGAAACCCCACCACGAACGCGACAATCTTCATAAGCTGCCTAACGCCTGAATTAAGCCGCGCCGCGAAGCGGCGTCGGCTTGAATGAATTGTTAGGCAGCAGTCTAGTCTTCATGGCAGTAGAAGGTGTAGCCAGAGGGTTTGCGGCCAAAGACGCCGGCAAGCCAACCCGCAGGAATTGACCGCTCGACGGACAGCGAAGGTAGCGAGCCGCGGTTTGCATGGGCATAGGTGCCGCCAGGCCGCCACTCAGATAGCACGAGGGTTTTGGCCAAAGACTCAGCGCTTGTAGGGTCGGCGGCACGAACTAGTCTGGTTGTGAAGAATCCGACAGCCGACTCACCCTCGAACGGCAGATCAATCCCGCGACCAGAAAGTATGACTTTGAAGTGCGGCATTGTTTGGTCTGCTGCCTAACGCCTGAATTAAGCCGACGCCACTTGTGGCGTTCGGCTTGAATGAATTGTTAGGCCTAGAGCCGGAGCAAGGCGTCAGCCGGTGCAATATCTTTGCCATGAGCATCCGCCAAATGAAATACATCTTTGCAAGTGTTGCAGTAGTACCCCATTTCACCCCATTGGTACTCGCCGTACATTTTTGCAGGACGGGCAATGCGGATTCTTTTCACGATCCCACAGGATGCCAAATTTGAGTTTTAGGCTACTTGGTCGCGACAAGCGCCATATAACAACTACTAAGGCAACATTGAGTAGAACGGAGAGTAACAGGATGGCTAATACAACGCGAAGTGATGTTGCGGCCTCAATAGCGGGAAGTAGAGCCGGGGCGACCTGATAGAACATCCAGCCAAGAAGAACCGTCAGTGCAGCCGCGCATGCCGAGCAGATGTGCGACCAGAATCCTTCTTTAAATTTTTCAATCAGCGACACAGCCATCTCCTAGGCCTAACGCCTGAATTAAGCCGCGCCGCGAAGCGGCGTCGGCTTGAATGAATTGTTAGGCGTCACCCGAGATACTTTCGGCCCAACGCCGCATTGCTTCACGGCACGAGTAATCAGAGATACGCACGAGGTCGCCGTCCTGATTCCGGCTCCAAGCTTTAGCCTCAGCGAAATAATCATAAGATATCTTCTCAGCCGTGATGACATAAAGGTTGACAATCCGCGCATACAGCTCACTGAGTTTAAGTGCTGCATCGAAATCTCGGAAGATTACTGCGGCATACTTGTCAGAAAAATCCAAGTAATCGCGTTGTAGCTTGGGTTGGATGTGTGTGTAGTTACTAAGCAACGAATAGAGTTTGCCTGCATGGATATCAAGCTCCTTTATCTTTGACACCGATCTAGTTGGATTTTTCTCAAACAGCGTTTCGTTGTCTAGCAGATAGACATCGTAGGACCAGGCTATCTGCTCCAAGCAAAGTCGCATTACTGACGCGGACTCATACACTGCCCCCTGCATCAGGAGAAAGGAAGCGTATTCAAAGCTGACAGAAAGTCTAAGCAACGCTGACTCAGCTGCGAATAAGCCGAGGTAGCTTCTCCTTTCCACTCCGTTGGTGAGCTGAGAGGCCACCCGCTCTACTTCAAAGTTGCACTGGCTAAGTGTAGATGAGAGCTTCCTCCTATTCTCCGGCGGACGAGGAAACTTCGCGTCGTTGCCATAGCGTTTATAAAAGTAATCCATTGAGCGATTGCCAGCTACATAGCTTTGGGCCGCCGCCCAGACGCGCTGTTTGAACTCTTCTGGCGCATCGAAGGGAACGCCAAGGACCATCATTGAGTTTTTGATGAACTCAGTGTTCTCAAAGCGATCAGATAGAGTGAGATGCTGCTCTTCATCCACGCCCGCGGATCTCCATGTGACGCCTAACGCCTGAGTTAAGCCGCGCCGCGTAGTGGAGCGAAGCACATGGCAAGCTGTACCTGCCATGTGGTTTGCGTAACGAAGCGGTGTCGGCTTGAACGAATTGTTAGGCAGTGGGTGGCCAGAACGGTTTGGATGCTGCAACCGTACTCCCCAGCACTGCCGCCGTTGCCGAGTGTGTCACAGGTCGTGGGATGGGGCTTGCCCGAAAGCGCTGGATGCAGGATGTGACCGAAGCCCCACGCAATGAGCGCAACGCGGGCAATGAAGCGAGGCGGCGGAGCAGTAGCCGAACCGACGATGGCAGCGTAAGGACTGCGGCCCGTAGCCGACCGTGTAAGCGCCGCTGCACTGGCCGAAGCGGGAAGTCGCAACGCACTTGCTCCACCACGGCCTAACTGTGTAAACCCAGCACGTTGTTCAGCGTAATGCGTGAGATGGGTGGCTTGTAGCCGAGGCTGGCGTGAGGCCGATGCCAGTTGTAGTGATGCAGCCAGCCGTGGAAGGCGTTGGCGCGTTGTTCGGAGCTGGTATAGGAGCGCGCATAGGCCCATTCGCGCAGGCTGGTCTGGACCAGTCGCTCGGCCTTGCCATTGGTGCGCGGGGTGTAGGGTCGCGTGCGCAGATGACGCATG
>NZ_JAIWPT010000003.1 GCF_021191695.1 Proluteimonas luteida | reverse complement strand
CGATGCAGTCGTGCGTGGCGCGCGGCATCCGCCAGACCGGCACCCTGCCCGGCGGCCTGCACGTGACCCGGCGCGCGCCGGCGCTGCACGCCGAGCTGTCGTCCAAGCCCGAGGCCGGCATGCGCGATCCGCTGACCGTGCTCGACTGGGTCAACCTCTATGCGCTGGCGGTCAACGAGGAGAACGCCGCCGGCGGCCGCGTGGTCACCGCGCCGACCAACGGCGCGGCCGGCATCCTGCCGGCGGTGCTGCACTACTACGACCGCTTCTGCCCGAACGCCGGCGAACAGGGCGTGTTCGATTTCCTGCTCACCGCCGCCGCCGTGGGCATCCTCTACAAGGAGAACGCCAGCATCTCCGGCGCCGAGGTCGGCTGCCAGGGCGAGGTCGGCGTGGCCTGCTCGATGGCCGCCGCCGGCCTGACCGCCGCGCTCGGCGGCACGCCCGGCCAGATCGAGAACGCCGCCGAGATTGGCATGGAGCACAACCTCGGCCTGACCTGCGACCCGATCGGCGGCCTGGTGCAGATCCCCTGCATCGAGCGCAACGCGATGGGCGCGGTCAAGGCGATCAACGCCTCGCGCATGGCCTTCCGCGGCGACGGCAAGCACAAGGTCAGCCTCGACAAGGTCATCCGCACCATGCGCGACACCGGACGCGACATGCGCGACAAGTACAAGGAAACCTCGCGCGGCGGACTCGCCGTCAACGTCATCGAGTGCTGACGGAAACCGCAGGACGGATGCGGAGCCCGGCATCGCGCAGCTATGGCCGGCAGGCGAATGGGCCCGAACGACAAACCCCGGCCAGCGCCGGGGTTTGCGTTTGCTGCGGCTTGTGCGGCCCTGCCGCGACGATGCGTCAGCTGTAGCTGACCGACATCGTGAGGCTGAACTGCCACGGCACCGCCGGCTTCGCTTCCGGGGTCGGCTCGCGGCTGGGATTGTCTTCGCCCAGGCCCAGCAGGCCGTTGAAGCTGATCGAGGTCAGGCCGGTGAAGAACGAGAAGATCTCGGCGAAATGCGCCAGGAAGTCCGGGCCACCGTTCTTCAGCTCGTCGGTGGCGAGGATGAAGGCCTGGTCGACGTTCTGGATGTTGCCGTTCTTGTCGACGGCGATGAAGCCGCTGCCGTTCTCGTTCTCCAGCAGCACGTTGCCGTCGCGCACCGCCGCATCGAGGATCCGGCCGCCACCGGCGAACTCCTGGAACGACAGGTCGCCGTAGGTGTTGCTGTCGACGCCGCTGATCTGCACGCCGTAGTCGCCGTCGGTGATCGTGACCACCGATGCGACCGTCGCGCCGTTGCCGCCCTTGTCCCACGGCGTGGTCTCGATGGTGACCTTGGTGCCATCGTCGAGCAGGAACGTGGTCTGGCCCCAGAAATCGAACGCGTGCTTGCCGTCGATCTCGACGTGCGGGTCGCCCCAGATGCGGTAGGTCTCGCCGGTGTTCTTGTTGTTGACGATGACTTCGTCATTGTCGCCGGCGGTGATGCGGTAGTTGTCGTTCTCGAACTGTACGCGGCCATCGGCCGTGCGCTGCGTGCTGGCCGAACTGGGCGCGGCCGGCAGCTGGCCGCTGATGCTGAGCGAAACGGAGACGCTGAGGTTGTCGGTCACGGGAATGCCCCTGTCATGGTTGGAAGCTGGATGAATGCATTCCATCCGCGGGGGGCCGCCGTCACAATCCGGGCCGACCCTACCTAGGGTCGACCCCAGGCAGGGGTTGCGAGCAGATCGAACGCCGTAGCGGAACCGTCGCCGCGCGAATGACGCTCAAGCCTCTCAGCCGCGCGCGATCCGCAGCACGTCGTCGAGCAACGCGGCGGCGGTGATGTCCGCGCCCGCGCCCGGTCCCTGGATCACCAGCGGACGTTCGCGGTAGCGGTCGCTGTGGATCGCGACGCGATTGTCGGTGCCGCCACCGGCGCACAGCGGATGCGCGGGCGGCAGCGCCTGCAGGCCCACCGACGCGCCCGACTGCGCGTCGAAGCGGCCAACGAAGCACAGCCGCCGGCCCGTGACGGCCGCCGCCGCGCGCCGCGCCTCGAGCGGGGCATCGAGCGTGTCGAGCAGGCCGTCGACCGCATCGGGCGCGGCCTGCGCCAGCGCCGCGTCGACCAGCGACTCGACCTCGACCTCGTGCGTGGACAGCGCGAAACCGGCGGTCCGCGCCAGGATCAGCAGCTTGCGGCGCACGTCCTCGCCCGACAGGTCGACGCGTGGATCCGGTTCGGTGTAGCCCGCGGCCTGTGCCTCGCGCACGCAGGCCGAGAACGGCCGGCTGCCGTCGTAGCCGGCGAACAGCCACGCCAGCGAGCCCGACAGCACGCCCTCGATCGAATGGATGCGGTCACCGCCGTCGACCAGCGCCCGCAGGCTGCGCAGCAGCGGCAGGCCGGCGCCGACCGTCGCGCTGTCGCCATAGCGGCCGCCGGCCTCGCCCGCATCGCCGATCGCCTGCGCGCGCCCGAGGTCGCCGCCGGTGCCGAGCTTGTTCGCGGTCACCACATGGATGCCGCGCGCCAGCCACTCGGGATGCCAGTCGGCGACGGTCTCGCTGGCGGTGGCGTCGACGACGATGTCGCCGGGCCGCGGGCTCTCGCCTTCGGCCCACGGCGGGAATCCGCTGCGCCGGGCGGCCGCGGCGCGCGCCTGCCGCAGCACCGCGTCGAGATCGTCGCCGCCGGCCAGCTGGGTGCGCGAATTGCAGATCCACGACACACCCGGCAGGGCAATGCCCTGCGCAGCCAGCGTGCCGTAGCGCGCAACGAAGGCGCTGCCGACGGTGCCGGTGCCCAGCAGCGCCAGGCGTGCGGTGCGGGCCTGCGGCTGCGCGGCGCGGCGCAGCGGCACCACGCTGCTCATGCGTCCACCCGCTTGCGCGCGGCCTGCGCGGCCGCGGCCTCGATGACCGCATTCGCGCGATCGAGCGCGGCGATCAGATCTGCCTGCAGGTCCTCCAGCGCCTCGATGCCGACCGACAGCCGCAACAGTCCGTCGGAGATGCCGGCCGCCGCACGCGCCTCCGGGGTCATCGCCGCATGGGTCATCGTCGCCGGGTGCGCGACCAGGCTTTCCACGCCGCCCAGCGATTCGGCCAGGGTGAACTGCTCGAGGCCGTCGACAAAGGCGCGCACGACGTCGACCTGGTCCACGCCCTCGGCCGCCTGCAGCTCGAACGCCAGCATCGCGCCGAAACCGGACTGCTGCCGCGCCGCCAGCGCGTGCCCCGGATGCGAGGCCAGGCCCGGATAATGCACCGCCGCCACCGCCGGATGCGCATCGAGCAGCGCGACCACGCCGGCGGCGTTCTCCTGGTGCACGCGCAGCCGCGCGTCGAGCGTGCGCAGGCCGCGCAGGGTCAGGAAGCTGTCGAACGGCGAGCCGGTGATGCCCAGCGCGTTGGCCCACCACGCGAACTGCGCATGCAGTTCCGCGTCGCGCGCCACCACAGCGCCGCCGACGACGTCGCTGTGGCCGTTGATGTACTTGGTCGTCGAATGCAGCACCACGTCGGCGCCGAACTCGATCGGCCGCTGCAGCGCCGGCGACAGGAAGGTGTTGTCGACCACTGCCAGCGCGCCGGCGCGATGCGCGGCCTCGATGACGAAGCGCAGGTCGGTGATGCGCAGCAGCGGATTGGACGGGGTCTCGATCAGCACCACCCGCGGCGACTGCGCCAGCGCATCGGCGAGCGAGCGCGGATCGGTCAGGTCGGCGGTCACCAGCTCGAAATGCCCCTTGCGCGCCAGCGCGTCGAACAGCCGCCAGCTGCCGCCGTAGGCATCGTGCGGCACCACCAGCCGGTCGCCGGGCTGCAGCAGCGCATTGAGCACCAGGGTGATCGCGGCCATGCCGGTCGGCGTGACCACGCCGCCGGCGCCACCCTCGAGCTCGGCCAGCGCCTCGCCCAGCAGGTCGCGGGTCGGGTTGCCGCTGCGGGTGTAGTCATACTGGCGCTTGCGGTCGAAGCCGTCGAAGCTGAAGTTGCTCGACAGCACGATCGGCGGCGTCACCGCACCGTACGCGGGATCGCGGTCGATGCCGGCGCGCACCGCGCGCGTGGCCGGACGACAGGACTGCGCCGGGGCGGTGGTGTCGTGGATGCTCATGCCTTGTCTCCAGTCTTGTGCAGTGCGGTCGCCAGGACGGCGTCGATGCGGTCGGTTTCCTTGAGGAAGGCGTCGTGGCCGTAGGCCGAGCGCAGCACGCGCAGCTGGCCGGCCGGGCCGAGCCCTTCGAGCAGCGTCACCGCATCTGCCAGCGGCACCAGCCGGTCGCCTTCGACGGCGACGACGGTCGTCGGTACCCGGATCGTGGCCGGATCGACGCGATGCAGGTCGATCGACTCCGACAGCCGCCGCCACGCCGTGACCGAGGTGCGGGCAACGTAGCGGGCGCCGGCGGCGTCGAGATAGTCCTCGGCGGCGACCCGCACCTGGCCGTTGACGACCACCGGCGCGGCGTCGAAACGCTCGGAGAATTCCTCGGGCGTGCGATAGCTCAGCATCGCGAACTGGCGCGCCAGCGACAGGCCCTGGCTGTCGGCGCACTGCAGTTCGCCCAGCGCCAACGCCTTGCGCTGCAGCGCGCGCCACGCGGCGGCATAGGGATGCGCGCGATGCGCACCGCTGACCGCGACCAGCGCGCGCAGCCGCTGCGGGTGCCGCGCCGCGAACTGCAGGCCGACCAGCGCACCATAGGAATAGCCGACGAACGCATGCAGCCGCGCGATCCCCAGCGCGTCGAGCAGCGCGGCGACCGCATCGGCCTGGTCGGTGGTGTCGATCGGCGCATCCAGGGCGCCATCGGCACCGATGAAATCGAACGCCAGCACCTGCACGCGCGCCGGATCCAGTGCCCGCGCCTCGCCGACCAGGTGGTCGGCCCAGCCCGGCTCGGCGAACGTCGCGCTCGCGGCGACATGGCGATGCGCGGAAATGCCGCCGGCGACGAACACCACCGGCGCGCCGGCCGCGCCGCGCAGTTCCCAGGCGAGATCGAGGCTGCGCGTCCCGGCGTGGCGCATCGGCAGCGTCACCGTGATCCGTCCGCGGCTGGCGGTGTCGGCAGTGGCGGGGGCAGCGCAGGGGAAGGACGCGTCCGCGAACGGCACGGCGACGGGAGCCGCGGCGTCGTGCACGGAGCTGGGGAAGGACTCGGAGGAGTCGGCGAAACGGGGCGTGGGGTCGATGAAGCTCATTGCAGGCGGATCCGGAAGGGAACGGGACCCATCGCTGCCTGCGGGGAATGCCGGAAGACGCCTGATCGGCGGATGTCGCCTGCCGCATCCAGCGCGGCGGACCACAACCATCTTCCGGTGGACGCACAGGTCCCCGCAGGATTTGGCACCGCGAGGGAACCGGCGTCTGGCGCTGGCTCCATCAGGTTGCCCCGGCTTCAAAGGGCCTGTCCCTCAGCCGGTCTCGATGGATGCCGCGCAGGTTGCCAGCCCCCGCGGCGAATGTCAATCGCTGCATGCGGATGAAGCGATGGATTCGATTGATGGCCGGCGCGGCTGCTGCGGAGGCGTGGATGAATGGGCATAATCCAGGCGATGTCGAAGTCCCTTCCTTTCGCCGCCGCGCTGCTCCTGGCGTGGCTGGCCGGCTGTACCACCACCGGCCAAGGCGCGCAGTCGCCTCCTTCCGTTGCCACGCCGACCGGCCTGCCGGCGGTCGTCGAGCGCTATCTGACCCCGGCGCTGGACGGGGCCGAACTCGATTCGCTGGCCACCTGGCCGACACCCGACGGCGCCACCTGGCTGATCGCCAGCGCCAAGCGCAGCCATGAACTGCTGGTCTTCGATGCCGATACCGGCCACCGGTTGCGTACCGTCGGCGGCAAGGGCGAGGCGCCCGGCGCGTTCAACCGCCCCAACGGCGTGTTCGTCCATGGCGACCTGCTGCTCGTGTCCGAGCGCGACAACCACCGCGTGCAGGTGCTGGCCTTGCCGGATTTCGCGCCGGCGCTGCTGTTCGGCACGCCCGAACTGCGCAGCCCGTACGGCCTGTGGGCGCACGAGACCGCGCCGGACACGCTCGAGGTCTATGTCACCGACAGCTTCATGGAAGGCCCGGATTTCCGCCGCGTGCCGCCGTTCGACCAGCTCGACCGGCGCGTGCGCCGCTACCGGCTCGATGGCGATGCGCACGAGGGCCTGCGGGTGACGGCGCTCGGCAGTTTCGGCGATACCCGCGAACGGACCGCGCTGCGGATCGTCGAATCGATCGCCGGCGATCCCGCGTCCGGGCGGCTGCTGATCGCCGACGAGGACATGCGCCACGAGGCGACGTTGCGCGAATACACGTTCGACGGCCAGCCGACCGGCCGCGCGCTGCCCGGGGGCACCTTCCTGCTGGAACCGGAGGGCATCGCGCTGTGGGCCTGCACGGCCGACAGCGGCTACTGGATCGTCGCCGACCAGGTCAGCCCGCTGACGGTCTTCCGGCTGTTCGACCGGCAGTCGCTGGCACCCGCGGGGGCGTTCACCGGCACGACCGTCGACGGTACCGACGGTATCGCCCTGCACCCGTCGCCGACCCGGGCGTTTCCCGGCGGCGCGCTGTTCGCGGTCCACGCCGACCGCGCGATCGGCGCGTTCGACCTGCGCGACATCGTCGCCACGCTGCAGTTGGATCCGGCCTGCGTGCAATGAGCGCCGCCGCGCGCGTGGCGACCGCCCTGACGCTGCTGCCCGCGCTGCTGATGGCGTGGCCGCTGGCCGCGCAGCATCCGCCCGCAACTGCGGCGACCGCGCCCGGCCCTGGCCCGACCGGCAGCACGGCGCCCGCCGAAGCGGTCGTGCGCCTGCGCGTGGTGGCGACGCCCGATGGCGCGCTGGCGATCGCCGACAACCCGCTCTCCGGACCGGTCGAGGTCATGCTGACCGCCGCCGGCCCGGCGCCACGCGGCGCGCCCGCACTGCCGGCGCGCGCCACGGTACCGGCGCGCGGCAGCGCGGTGGTCAGCCGCCTGTTCGACGACGGCGACCGCGCGGTGGCAACCGCCGGCCTGCGCCTGCGCAGCGTCCCCGGCGCGCCCGGCCCGCGCCCGCGCGACGTCGAGTACCGCTATCCGCTGCGCGGGGTGCCGCCGCGGATCAGCCAGGGATTCGGCGGCGGCTTCAGCCACGACGACGACGAGAACCGCCATGCGGTCGATTTCGTGGCCGCGGAAGGCACGCCGGTACTGGCCGCGCGCGACGGCGTGGTGATGCAGGTCGAGGCGGGCGTCGCCGGGCCGACCGGCACCGGGCGAAGCGCCGGCACCGACATCGATCCGGCGCGGACCAACTTCGTCCGCATCCTGCACGACGACGGCACGATGGCGCTGTACGCGCACCTGCAGCGCGGCGGCGTGGTGGTCGCGCCGGGCACGCGGGTGCGGCGCGGCACGGTCATCGGCTTCTCCGGCAACACCGGCGCCAGCAGCGGCCCGCACCTGCATTTCGTGGTGCAGGCCAACCACGGCATGCGCCTGGTGTCGGTGCCGTTCCGCATGTTCGGCCCCGGCGGCATCCTGCGTTTCAGCGAGCCGCCGCCCCTGGACGCGTCGCCCTGACCCCTGACCGCACCGCTCGCGGCGCCCGACCGCATTCGCCGCCGCGCGTATAATCGCGCCCTTCCCGATTCCCGAGTGCACGCCGCCGCGTGCGTCCCCGCATGTCCGACGTCGCCACCGAAGCCGCCCGCCGCCGCACCTTCGCGATCATCTCGCACCCCGACGCCGGCAAGACCACGCTGACCGAGAAGCTGCTGCTGTTCGGCGGCGCGATCCAGATGGCCGGCAGCGTCAAGGGCCGCAAGGCCGCGCGCCACGCGACTTCCGACTGGATGGCGCTGGAAAAGGAGCGCGGCATCTCGGTCACCAGCTCGGTGATGCAGTTCCCCTACGAGGGCCGCATCGTCAACCTGCTCGACACCCCGGGCCACGCCGACTTCGGCGAGGATACCTACCGCGTGCTGACCGCGGTCGACTCGGCGCTGATGGTCATCGACGTGGCCAAGGGCGTCGAGGAACGCACGATCAAGCTGATGGAGGTGTGCCGCATGCGCGACACGCCGATCATGACCTTCATCAACAAGCTCGACCGCGAGGGCAAGGACCCGATCGACCTGCTCGACGAGGTCGAGAGCGTGCTCGGCATCCAGTGCGCGCCAGTGACCTGGCCGATCGGCATGGGCCAGCGCCTGAAGGGCGTGGTGCACCTGGTGACCGGCGAAGTCCACCTCTACGAGCCGGGGCGCAACTTCACCCGCCAGGACTCGACCATCTTTCCGTCACTGGACGCGCCGGGGCTGGCGGAGAAGATCGGCGCCGACATGCTGACCAATCTGCGCGAGGAGCTGGAGCTGGTGCAGGGCGCCAGCCATCCGTTCGACCTCGACGCCTACCTCGCCGGCCGGCAGACGCCGGTGTTCTTCGGCTCGGGCGTCAACAACTTCGGCGTGCAGCCGCTGCTGGACTTCTTCGTCGAACACGCGCCGTCGCCGCGGCCGCGCGCCACCACCACGCGCGACGTCGCGCCGGAGGAAGCGAAGCTGACCGGCTTCGTGTTCAAGATCCAGGCGAACATGGACCCCATGCACCGCGACCGGGTGGCGTTCATGCGCGTGTGCTCGGGCCGTTTCAGCGCCGGCATGAAGGCCTTCCACGTGCGCACCGGCAAGGAAGTGAAGCTGGCCAACGCGCTGACCTTCATGGCCAGCGACCGCGAGATCGCCGCCGAGGCGTATCCGGGCGACGTCATCGGCATCCACAACCACGGCACGATCTCGATCGGCGACACCTTCACCGAGGGCGAGGCGCTGGCGTTCACCGGCATCCCCAACTTCGCGCCGGAGCTGTTCCGCCGCGCGCGGCTGCGCGATCCACTGAAGCTCAAGCAGCTGCAGAAGGGCCTGGCGCAGCTGTCGGAAGAAGGTGCGACGCAGTTCTTCAAGCCGATGATGAGCAACGACCTGATCCTCGGCGCGGTCGGCGTGCTGCAGTTCGACGTCGTCGCCTACCGGCTCAAGGACGAGTACGGCGTCGAGGCGACGTTCGAACCGGTGCAGGTCGCGACCGCACGCTGGATCCGCTGCGCGGATCCGAAGAAGCTCGAGGACTTCCGCGACAAGTACGCGATGCAGCTCGCGCTCGACGGCGCCGACCAGCTGGTCTACCTCGCGCCGACCCGGGTCAACCTGCAACTGGCGGAAGAACGCGCACCGGGCATCGAGTTCCTCGCCACCCGCGAGCACGCGCACGCCGCGCCGGCCGGCTGAGGTGGGGTAACGTCGGCCGACGCCGCGCCGGGCATCTGACACGGCCTCGGCGCGGGGCCATAATCGGCGGGTCCACCTCCCCCGCCGGACCGCCCCGATGACCAGTGCCGCCCCCCACATGAGCCTGCGCGAGAAGCGCGAGGAACTCGCCAGCGCGCTGACCCACGGCCTTGGCGCAGCCGCCGCGCTGGCCGCAGGCGCGGTGTTGATCACCCTGGCCGCCCTGTACGGCAATGGCTGGCAGCTCGGCGCCTCGATCGTGTTCGGGGTCACGCTGCTGCTGCTCTACGTCGCCTCCACGCTGTACCACTCGATCCACCACCCGGTCGTCAAGGGCCGGCTCAAGGTATTCGACCACTGCGCGATCTACCTGCTGATCGCCGGCACCTACACGCCGTTCACGCTGATCGGACTGCGCGGCCCGCTGGGCTGGTGGCTGTTCGGCATCATCTGGGGGCTGGCCCTGGTCGGGGTGGTGTTCAAGCTGTTCTACACGGGTCGTTTCCGCGGCTTGTCGACCGCGATCTACGTGGCGATGGGCTGGCTGATCGTCATCGCGATCGGGCCCGTGGTGTCCGCGCTCGACGGATGGACGCTGGGTTGGATCATCGCCGGCGGCGTGTTCTACACGCTGGGCACGTTCTTCTACATGCGCGACTCGATCCCCTACGCGCACGCGATCTGGCACCTGTTCTGCATCGCCGGCAGCGTCTGCCATTACATCGCGGTGCTGGCGCAGGTGGTACCGACGCGTTGACGCCGTGGCCGGGCCGCTATCATGCGACCGGTTCCCCGCGAGCGCCGCAATGCCCGTCTTCGACCGTTCGATCGCCGCCGCCTGTCTCGCCGTGCTGGCCGCATGCGCGCCGGCGCCGGCCCCAACCGGCAGCGCGACGCCCGCCGCTCCCGCGTCGCCGCCTGCAATCGCGCCGGTCGAGACCGAAACCGTCATCGCGCGCTACGACTGCCCGGGCGCCGGGCGCATCGACCTGATCCGCGACGGCCGCCATGCGCGCCTGACGATGACCGACGGCCGCATCGTGCATATCGGCGCGATCCAGGGCAGCCGGCCGCCGATCTGGTCCGAGGTCGGCCTGCGCTTCATCGTCGATGGCGACTTCATCGAGATCTCCGAGGACAGCGGCCGCGCATTCGCCTGTACCGCCTTGCCCGACGGCGACCCGGACGGCGCCTCCGCGGCAGACTAACGCTGCGCGAGCGGCCCGATCTCCGCCTTGTTCTCCGTCGCCGCGGCGGTCGCCGGCCACGGAATCCTCCGGTCGCGTTCACCTCTGCTTGATCGCGATACGCGGATGGTGGCTGCGACGAGCCGAATCCGATGACCGCCGACACGCCCCGGGCAACAGCCTCTCCCCCGCCATCCGACCGGTTGCGCCGGGCATTCCGCGGCCATCCCGGACGCATCACCCTGGTCGTGCTGGCCGCCGCGCTCATCCTGCTGGTGCTGCTGTGGGACTGGAACTGGTTCAAGGGCCCGGTCGAGCGGGCCGTGCAGGCGCGGACCGGCCGGGTGCTGCAGATCGGCGGCGATCTCGACGTCGACCTCGGCCGGGTGACCACGGTCCGCGCCGACGGCCTGAAGTTCGCCAACGCGGACTGGGCGAAGGACGCGACGATGGCCTCGGTCGAGCGACTGGAACTGCAGGTCGAGATCCTCCCGCTGATCTTCCGCCGGCAGACGCGCCTGCCGGAAATCCGCCTGACCCGGCCGGCGCTGCAGCTGGAAACCAACCCGGACGGCGGCGCCGGCAACTGGGACCTGGGCCTGGGCGATTCCGAAGGCGCGCCGATGCAGGTGCGGCGGCTGTGGGTCGACGAGGGCCACCTGCGTTTCCTCGATACGCCCGGCGGCACCGACATCGCCGTGCAGCTCGCCAGCCAGCAGCCCGACGACGCCGATGCGGCGCCGCCGATCGCCATCGAAGGCGGCGGCACCTGGGCGCGCAACCGCTTCACGCTGCAGGGCATCGCCGCCTCGCCGCTGGAGCTGCAGGACACCGACAAGCCCTACCGCATCGACCTGCGCGCACGCGCCGGCGCCACCCGTGCGCACGCACGCGGCACCCTGGTCGACCCGCTGCAGCTGCGCGATTTCGACCTGCAGTTCGCGCTGTCCGGACAGAACCTCGAACACCTGTATCCACTGGTCGGGGTGGCGATGCCCGATACCCCGCCGTATGCGCTGGACGGCCGCCTGACCCGCGACGGCAGCACCTGGCACTACGACGGCTTCACCGGCAAAGTCGGCCAGAGCGACCTCGGCGGCGATGCCGCGATCACGGTCGGCGGCGAACGTCCGTTCCTGAAGGCCGACCTGGTGTCGGAGCGGCTCGACTTCGATGATCTCGCCGGCTTCCTCGGCGGCACGCCGGACGCGGACGATGGCGAGGCGCTGGACCCGGAACTGGTCGCGCGTGCCGAGCAGCTGGCGGCCAAGGGCAAGGTGATTCCCGACACCGCCTACGACCTCGGCAAGCTGCGCGCCATGGACGCCGACGTGCGGCTGCGCGCGCAGCGCATCAATGCGCCGTCGCTGCCGATCGACGACATGGACGCGCACCTGCTGCTGGAAGCCGGCCTGCTGCGCCTCGACCCGCTGGACTTCGGCGTCGCCGGCGGCAACATCCGCTCGACGGTGCGGATGGACGCGCGCAAGGATACGATCCAAACGCGCCTGCAGGCCACGCTGCGCGGGATCGAACTGGGCGGGCTGTTCCCGGACAACGAGCTGGCCAGCCAGGCCGTGGGACGCATCGGCGGCAGCATCAACGTCGCCGGCACCGGCAATTCGGTCGCGGCGATGCTCGGCAGCGCCGACGGCGATGTCGCTGTCGGCATGGGGGCGGGCCGGGTCAGCAACCTGCTGGTCGAACTGGCCGGCATCGACATCTACGAATCGCTGAAGTACCTGATCGGCCAGGACAAGCAGATCCCGATCCGCTGCGCGTTCGCCGATTTCGGCGTGCAGCAGGGAGTAATGGACGCGCGCGCGCTGGCGTTCGACACCAGCGATACGATCATCGTCGGCGAGGGCCAGGTCAGCCTGCGCGACGAGACCTTGGACCTGGAACTGCGCCCGCGCCCCAAGGACCGCAGCATCCTCGCGCTGCGCTCGCCGCTGGTGGTCGGCGGCACCTTCGCCGCGCCCAGCTTCCGCCCGGACATGGCGCGCCTGGGCCTGCGCGGCGCGATCGCGCTGGCACTGGGCTCGATCACGCCGCCGGCCGCATTGCTGGCGACGCTGGAACTCGGTGGCGGCGAGGACAGCGACTGCGGCGGCGACTACGCGCGCTGACCCGGCCCGGACACGGGCCTTGCCTCGATTACGCCGATGCGTCGTCCGATCCGGATCCTGCCGGCCGCCAGTCCTGCACCAGGTACAGCGGCCGCTGCTTCGACTCCTCGTACAGCCGCCCCAGGTACTCGCCGATCACGCCCAGTGCGACCAGTTGCACGCCGCCGAGGAACAGGATCACCGTCATCATCGTCGGCCAGCCGGCGACCCGGTCGCCGAACAGCAGCGCCTTGCAGATGATCCACAACGCGAACACGAAGGCCCCGCACGCGGTCAGCCCGCCGACATAGGTCGCCAGCCGCAACGGCGCGGTCGAGAAACTGGTGACGCCGTCGATGGCGAAGTTCCACAGCCGCCACAGGCTGAACTTGCTGCGGCCGGCGATCCGCGACTCGCGCTGGTACGGCACCGCGATGCGGTTGAACCCGATCCAGCCGAACAGGCCCTTCATGAACCGCTGGCGCTCGCGCAGCTGCCGCAGGGCTGCCAGCGCACGCGGCGACAGCAGCCGGTAGTCGCCGGTATCGGCCGGCACCGGGGTCCTGGCCAGCCGCTGCATCAGCCGGTAGAACAGGTGCGCGGTGGACTTCTTCACCCAGCCCTCGCCGTCCCGGCTCAGGCGTGTGCCATGGACGTCGTCATAGCCGGCGCGCCAGTGGGCGACGAACTGCGGGATCAGTTCCGGCGGGTCCTGGCCATCGGCGTCGAGGATCATCGCCGCGCCGGTCTCGACCATGTCCAGGCCGGCGGTCAGCGCCGCCTCCTTGCCGAAGTTGCGCGACAGCCGCAGCAACGCCACGCGCGGGTCGTCCGCGGCCAGCGCGCGCATGACCTCCCAGGTCGCATCGCCGCTGCCGTCGTCGACGTAGAGCACGCGCGCGTCAATGCCGTCGGCCCGCAGCGCGGCCATCACCGCGGCGATCCGCGGATGCAGCCTGGGCAGCGACTGGGCCTCGTCGAAGGCGGCGACGAGGATCGTCAGCCGGTCGCAGGCGCCGGCTGCGGCGCCGGCGGGTAAGGCGTCGGTGACGTTCAATCCAGTGCCTCCACATAGGCGGGGCCGCCGATCTGCCGCGCATTGCGCTCGATCCACTGCGCCCGCCGCTGCACGTACGGCCCGGGACGCGAGGCGCTGTAGCGGCGCGGGCTGGGCAGCACCGCGGCCAGCCGCGCACTCTCGTTCGGGCTCAGCTGCGCCGCATCTTTGCCGAAATGGCGGCGCGCGGCGGCCTGGGCGCCGTAGATCCCGTCGCCGAACTCGGCGATGTTGACGTAGACCTCGAGGATGCGGGTCTTGGGCCACAGCAGTTCGATCAGCAGGGTGTACCAGCCCTCCAGTCCCTTGCGCAGCCAGCTGCGTCCGCCCCACAGGAACAGGTTCTTCGCGGTCTGCTGGCTGATCGTGCTGGCACCGCGGACCGAGCCGCCACGGGCATTGTGGTCGCGCGCCTTCTCGATCGCGTCCAGGTCGAAGCCGCGGTGCCGGGCGAAGTTCTGGTCCTCGGCGGCGATCACCGCGACCGGCAGGCTGGTGGCGATCCGGTCCAGGTCGCGCCACTGGTAGTACACGCGCACGTCGTCGTCGCCATCGGTCCAGGCTTCGATCTGGCGGATCGCCATGAACGCGGAGAACGGCGGATCGACGAAGCGCAGCACCAGCACCTGCGCGACGGTGAACAGCACCGCGATCACCGGCAGCCACAGCAGACGCCGAAGCCAGCGGCGCGGGCGCCGGTTGCCGATGTCGTTCATCGCCGCGTCCCCGGCTTGCGGGCGCGGGCGGGCGCCCCCATCGTTGTGTCACGCCATGCATTCATGGCGCCACTGTATCGACCGGCCCCGGTGCCGCCAATCGCCATCCCCATCTCCGCTTTCCAACGATCCCGCCCCGACAGTACCGACATGACCGATCCCGCTTCGCACGACAGCGACCGCCTGACCCGATTCCTGCTGCCGCACGCCGGCGTACGCGGGGTGCGCGTGCACCTGCACGACACCTGGCGGCAGGTCAGCGACCGCGGCCCCTATCCCGCCGCGATCCGGGAGCTGCTCGGCGAAGCCAGCGCCGCGGCCGCGCTGTTCACCGGCCATGCCAAGGTCGATGGCCGGCTGTCGGTGCAACTGCGCGCGAGCGGCCCGCTGCGCACGCTGTTCGCCGAATGCACCTCTGCCGGCACCATCCGCGGCATCGCCCGCTTCGATGCCGAGGCCACCACCGGCATGTCGCGCGACCTGCGCACGCTCGGCGACGACGCGGTGCTGGCCCTGACCATCGAGAATCCGTCGAAGGGCCGCGACCCGATGCGCTACCAGGGCCTGGTGTCGTTGCAGTCGGAATCGCTGTCGGGTGCGTTCGAGGACTACTTCCGCCAGTCCGAGCAATTGCCCACGCGCGTGCTGCTGGCCGCAGACGACACCCGCGCCGCCGGCCTGATGTTGCAGAAGCTTCCCGGCGACGCAGGCGACGACGACGGCTGGAACCGCGCCGGCGCGCTGTTCGACACCCTGACCACGGGCGAACTGCTCGACTGGTCCAGCGAAGCCCTGCTCGCGCGCCTGTTCTCCGAAGACGCGCCGCAGGTGCTGGGGGACAAGCCACTGGCGTTCGCCTGCTCCTGTTCGCGCGAGCGCGTGGAAGGCATGCTGCTGTCGCTCGGTGCCGACGAGGCCCGCGCCGCGGTCATCGACGGGGAGGCGCGGATCGTATGCGAGTTCTGTGGCCAGACCTACCTGTTCACGCCCGGGCAGATCGAAGCGCTGCTGGCGGTACCCGCGGCCGCGGTCGACGCGCCCGAACGCCTGCAATGAGCCGTGGGTCACATGGCCGGGATTGTTAAATAAACATAAATGTCCTAGAGTCGATTTCTCTGGGAATGGGGAACTTCCCGCCGGATCACCGGGTCAACGTTAAGACCATGTCATTGCGCCCCACTCGACTGCTGGCTGCCTGCACCCTCGCCCTGATGGCGGCGACGGGCGTGCATGCGCAGGAGAAGCGTGGTGGCCAGACGTTCCTGCCGGTGCTCGATGCCAACAGCGGCAAGGTCGAGGCCTTCCTGCTGCTCGAACCTGCCGCCAATTCCGCCGGTGCCCGCTGGCGTTTCGGCGACAACCGGCTCGACGCCGCATTCGGGCTGGAGTCCGGCAGTTCCCTGGCCCTGTGGTGCAGCCCCGGCAGCAGCTTCAACGGCGCGGTCAGCAACCTGGCCCGCAATTGCCAGCTCGCCTCGCTCGGCGACGCCCTGCCCGGCAACCGCCGTGCCAGCGCGTCCGCGGCGTTCAGCCGCCCCGGCGGCGGCGTCGGCATGACCGTCGGCGAAAGCCGCGACACCCTGCCCGCCTGGCTGAACCCTTCCGCCGGTGCCTCGCCCGGCAACGTCGACGTGCAGGACCTGACCGTCTTCGCCAAGAAGAACATCGGCGACGACGCCTATGTCTCGCTGGCCGGCACCCTGGCCAAGGCGACCTTGATCCCCTCGGCCAGCGCTCCGGCCGACCTCAGCGACCAGTGGAGCAGCCGCAGCGTCACCCTCGGCGGCGGCTACCGCCGGCTCAGCGTCGACATCGTCGGCCAGGTCGTCGACACCCCCGGCCTGCCGAAGTGGGAAGGCATCGGCCTGGGCGTCAGCTGGCGCACCCCTTGGAGCGGCCAGCTCACCGTGGGGGCCGACAACGTCATCACCCGCGGCAGGAATCCGTTCTCGAAGATGGCGGACCTGCCCGACGACGACGGCGCAGTGCCTTACATCCGGTACCAGCAGGATCTCTGAGCGCGGTTTCTCCACGGTGATTGCGGGCAATTCCCGCAAGTTCGACCGAATTCCCAGACTGATCTGATGGCAGGCGCGGTTGGTATGCCTGTCGAGCAGGGCTGTGCTCGAGCATTGCCACACTGTCGTTTTCCAAGACTTGATGCCGACCTGTGACAACAGTGCGCCGCCGCTTGCCCAGCATGGCTCTTCCGTGAGGCGTTCATTCCGCGTGATATGAACGCGGGATCGGCTTAACGACACTTTAATTTCTCTTCCGATGCGAATAGTATCGGCCAGACCTTGCTGAATTTGGCTTTTTTTTTGACGCTGCCAGCGGGTTCATATGGGGATAACCCAAGACTCAACTTGGAGAGAGAGATGAAATTGAAGAGAAACAAGCTTCGTGATGCGATTGCGTTCTCGCTTGCCGCCAGTGCGGTCGTCCTCGCAGGTACGGGTTCGGCACTTGCCCAGGACGCCGCCGAACAGCCGACCGCTACCAGCCTTGACACAGTGACCGTCACGGGCACGCGTATCAAGAGCCAGACCTTCACCTCGTCCAGCCCCATCACGGAAATCGACGCGGAGGAATTCAAGGCGTTCGGTGCCACCACGGTTGAGGATCTGGTCAACCAATACCCGCAGCTCGACATGAGCTTCGACAACTTCCAGAACAACCCGTCCTACGGGCATGCAACCATTTCGATGCGCGGGCTGGGTCCGCAGCGCACGCTGACCCTGGTCAATGGCCGCCGCCTGCCGGCCAGCCGCAATGAAATCACCGACCCGTCCATTGTCCCGGCGGCGATGATCAAGCGCGTCGACATCCTGTCCGGCGGTGCTTCGGCCGTTTACGGCGCGGACGCCGTGGCCGGCGTGGTCAACTTCATCCTTGACGACAAGTTCGAGGGCGTGAGCGTCAATTTCGGCTGGTCCGCCTACCAGCATGACAACGACAACAAGGAAATACAGGCGCTCAACGAGGAAGCCGGCTTTCCCTATCCGACCGGCAATTCCGGCTTCGACGGCATCAGCAAGAATGCCGACATCGTGGTGGGCGGCAGCTTCGGCGACACCGCCGGCCATGCGGTGGGCTGGTTGACCTGGCGCGAGAACGACGCGCTGTTCCACAGCCAGCGCGACTACTCCGCCTGCTCGGTGTGGTACGACGAGCCGCTGTGCGGTGGCTCCGGCACGGCCGATCCGGGCCGCTTCACGGTCAACGAGTACGTGAATGGCGCGGTCCGCCCGTGGCCGACAGGCACGAATGCCAACTACGTCTGGAACGGCAGTGGCTACGAAAACGGCTTCCCGCTCTACAACTACGCGCCGGTCAATTTCTTCCAGCGTCCCGACAAGCGCGTGACCGCGGGCTTCATGGGCAGCTACGAAATCAACGAGCACTTCGAGCCGTACATCGAGGCCTTGTTCCTCGAACGCAGGTCGGACATGCAGATCGCCGAATCGGGTGCGTTCGGCGTGCCGGTCGTCGTGGCCTGCGACAACCCGCTGATCGGCAGCCTGTGCGCCGATGCCGGCGTCACCACCGACCAGACCCAGGTCACCTTGTGGAAACGCAACGTCGAAGGCGGCCCACGCATCACGTCGTCCGACGACACCAGCTACCGCTTCGTTGCGGGCTTGCGGGGCGCCTGGTTCGACTCGTCCTGGTCCTATGATGTTTCGGCGACGTTCGGCAGGACCAAGACCACCTCGATCGGCAAGAACGACTTCCTGATCACCCGGATCGCCGCCGGTGCGCTGGGCTGTACCGACCCGGTCTACGGCACCTTCCCGGGATGCTCGCTGTATGACGTCTGGAATGACAACATCAGCCAGGAAGCCGCCGACGCGTTGGCCGGCACCAGCTTCGGCATCTACAAGACCAGCTACAGCGCATTGTCCGCCGTTGCCGATGGCTACATTGGCTGGGGCTTCCCGAGCGCGGATGGCGAGGAAATCGGCCTGGCCGTGGGCATGGAGCGTCGCAAGTACACCTTCGCCACGGAATACGACGGAGACTCCGCTGCGGGCAACTTTGCCGGCGCCGGCGCCGCCGACCTGCCGGTGAATGCCTCCAACACCGTGAACGACTTCTTCCTCGAAGCCGCGTTGCCGATCTACGTGGGTGACGGCGCATTCAACCGCCTCGATGCCTCGCTCGGCTATCGCTATTCGGACGACGAGACCTCGGGCAACTACGACACCTACAAGGCGGGCCTGAGCAGTTCGTTCCTGGACAACAAGCTGCTGGTGCGTGCCGGCTACAACCGCGCCGTGCGTGCGCCAAGCCTGAACAACCTGTACTACACACAGCGCATTGCCTTGGGCGGCAACGCCGATCTCTGCAGTGGCCCCAACCCGGCCTACACGGCGGAACAATGCGCGCGGACGGGCCTCCCGACTTCGGCCTACGGCCACGTGCCGCCCAGCCCGGCCAACCAGTACTACGCCCTGCTGGGCGGCAACCCGAGCCTGGAACCGGAAACGGCCGATACGTACACGGTCGGCTTCGCGATCGAACCGATCGAGAACCTGAACCTCGCCCTGGACTGGTACAACATCGAAATCAAGGGGGCGATCGCCGGCATCGGCTACGACAACATCCAGATCCTGTGCATGGAACAGGAACTGTACTGCGACCGCATCAACCGCGATGGACGCGCCGGCCAATACGACCTGTGGATTGGCCTCGCGTCCGATCCCCAGTCCGGCCACATCATCAACACGCCCGGCAACATCGGCGTCTACGAGCGGACTGGTATCGACTTGACCGCGAGTTACTCGTTCAACCTTGGCCCGGGCCGCTTGGCCACCAGTCTGGCGGGCAGCTACGTCCTGAAGGACTTCACCCAGACCCTGGCTGGCGAACCCAGCACCGCTTACGACTGCAAGGGCCTGGTCAATACAGCCCAGGCATGCCAGTCGCCGAAGTGGCGTCATGTCGCCTCGGCGCGGTATTCGTGGGATCGTTACTCGGCAACGCTGCGCTGGCGTCATGTCGGCGGGATGGACTACAAGGACGTGGACGGAAACCAGCTGTCCGACATCATCTGGCTGGGCAATGGTGTGTCCTCGTACAACTACCTCGACCTGAGCGGCAGCGCGAGCATTGGCTCGGCCCTGCTGACCCTGGGTGTGAACAACGTGCTCGACAAGGCACCACCGTTCGTGGGCGACGCGGAAGGCACGTGGGACGGCAATGCCAACACCCTGCCGGGTTACGACGCGGTGGGCCGCTACGTCTTCGGCAGCATCGAGCTGAAGTTCTGATCGCAGCAAACGTTCCAGGCAAAAAAAGGCGGCGGGCTTCGGCCCGCCGCTTTTTTTCTGGAACGTGTCGCCTACTTTGCAGCAGCACGTTCCCGGACCAGGGGGTCAGCCCCGCCTACTCCCCGCCGAGCGCCCCGACCGGCCTGTTGTCCAGTCCTCGCGTCAGCTCCCTCCCCGCCCTCTCGCGTGCCGCCCATTGTTCCGGCGTGTAGCAAACCCGCTTCTTCATCCGGCTGCCGGTGACGACCTCGGATTCGCAGACCTTGTCACTGCGCCTCGACTGCGCGTTCTGCGTGCCTGCGGGCGCGGACACGGTGGACTGCGCAGGAACCACTTCCTCCGCATCCTGCGCCGCCGCCTGCCCGATGGACAGCAGGCCAATGGCCGCACTACTGGCAAGCAGCAATACCGGACTCGCCACCGTCAAGGCATGCCGGCTGCGGAAACACTGGAGGAACGGATGGAACCAATCGGACTGGACGCGCATGGTGTTTCCTCGACGGCGCCGGTGGGGATTGACCCAGTATAGGCGTAGCCGGACGTTGTTCACGGCATTTACCGACTGAATCGATACACATCACCTTGACCATGCACAAGGTCTGCCTGAAAGCGTTTCCCGCCGTCGCTGGATGCCGCGGCTTCGCATCATGACAGGTACTTCAAGTCCGTACAGGCGCGGGCCGCTACATCTTCGGCTGCATGTCGAAGGCGATGGTCAGGCGCGACTCCCGTGCGTCGAATGGCACGGTGCCATGCCACATGTAGGAAGGGAACAGCGCCAGATGCCCAGGCCTGGGCTGGATGACGCGGCGTGGCGGCAGATCCAGCCCCAGATCTTCCAGTGGCTGTCCGAACTGGATCCATCCGGCATGGGATCCGCTGCTACTCGATTCAAGCACGCTGCCGGGCAGTGCGACGTAGAAGGCGGAACTTGCCCAGCCCTTGGGGTGGATGTGATTGGAATGCCGCCCCGACGAAGTGAGCCTTACCGACCATGAGCCGACGAAGCGTACGCTGCGCTGTTTGCGGGACAGGAAGGGGTGGTCCGCATCGTCCGGCAGCGCCGCCAGCCAGTTTTCGACAGCCGCGCGCAGAGCGTGCTCTGCCGCCCCCAGGATCGCGTCGTCGCGTCCGAACAGTTGGCCGGCCGTCTGCGTGCCGCCACGTACACTTTGGTTGACCGGCTCGCGCCCGGCGTTGTGCATGGTTTCCAGCGTCGCCGCCAACGCTTGCAGGAAAGCCGGCAAGTCGCCGAAACCGGGCGGTGGCGCGACTTCGACAGCACCCGCCAGTCTTTCGTAGTCGAACAACCAATGCTCGCGCTCGTCGCCGATCAGCCGCCACGCCGTACCCAGATGGCTCCAGCCTTCCTGGTTGTGCGGATCGAGCTTGACCGCCTTCTCCGCGCAACTTGCCGCCAGGTCGAAGCGTCGCGTGCGAAACGCATGCCGCGCATGCGCATTGAGAAATTCCGGCAACTCGCCCAACTCACCCCGCGCCGCCGCCGCGTACAACGGCGCAGCCTGTTCGTGCTGTTGCAGCGCGTCCAGCGCGTCGGCGGCAAACCAACCCAGCAGTGCGTCGCCGGGTTCACGCTGGCGCAGCGGATGCAGCAGCGCCAGGGCTTCCTCCGCGTGCTTCGACGCCACCAACATCCGCGCGAGGGCAAGTTGCAGCGGGCGATTGTCCGGCTGCGCCCGCGCTGCAGCACGGAACCCGCCCAACGGATCTTCGCCCGGCGCAAGCTCGGCACCGTTTTCCCACAGCAGATTGCTCAATGTTTCGTGAGCCGCTGCATGATGCGGATGCCGGGCAACGAGTTTGCGGGCACCCGCCAACGCTTCCGCCGGACGGCCTGCATCGGCCAGCACGCCATTGATGGCGTCCTGCAATTCAGGCGCATCGACGCCGCGTTGATGCAGCATTTTTTCTGCCTGCCGGAATGCGGCCAGCGCCTCGTCGACGCGCCCCAGAAAACGCAGTACCACACCCAGGTCGACCCATGCAGACGCCTGTTCCGGCGACAATGCAAGCGCCTTGCGCAGTACGGGTTCGGCTGCTTCCAGTTGGCCCTGCGCACGCAACGCCTTGCCGTGCCGGGCAAGGAACGCACCGTAGTTGCGTGACACCGCGGCATTGCCCGGCACCAACGCCAAGGCGCGTTCGAACGCCGCAGCGGCCTGCTCCTGGCGACCATCGTCCGCCAGGCACATGCCCAGCAACTGCCACGCATCCGCTACCTGCGGCGCCTGCTCGGCCAAGGCTTGGGCCATGGACAGTGCCTGTGCACGCTGCCCGGATCGCAACAATCCCAGCGCCCGCCTGAAGCGTTCTGCCTGCAGTGCATTCAACGGCTGGCCGCGAGATGCCGACACTCGGCGCTCAACGCACGCGACGCACGCGCAAGACCACGCCGTTCGGCATCACCAGCTGATAACTGCCCAATGTGCCTTTGCGCAGCTGCACGACGTCGCCGGATTGCACATGGCCGCCGCTGCGTGATTCGGTTTGCGCCCAGACCTGGCCATTCTCGAGCGCGAAACTGCGCTGCCCGCCGCGATCATGATCAACCCTGACCACCCGGCTTTCGATGCGTTCCGGATCGGCTTGTTCGACCGTCTGCCCCGGATTGCGCAGCGAGCCCCTGGGCGTGTTCAAACCGAAATCGGCCTGTGCCCTTTCCGTTGCCGCCTCGATCACCTCCGGCGGCGGCGGAAACGCCTCGTCGTAGCAGGCCAGCCGCGCGGCGGGTTCGGCCACGCTGGCGCAACCATGGCTGGCCTGTTGCGCAGCCAGCGGCAGTGCGAACCACCATAAGAGCAAGAGCGAAAGACGGCGCATGGGCATCATCGATTCATGCAGGACAGTCAGGATAGCCTACCGGCTCAAACCACGTCGGTTGCGGCGCGCCAGTCTCGCATCGCACCCGCCAGCGCCGTCGCCATTTCCCGCTCGGCCAGGCTGAGCAGCGGGTTCCACACGTCGAACATCAGGATGACGCGCAACTGATTGCTGTCGTTGCGCGCCTCGTGTTCCAGCGTGTCGTCGAACACCCAGCATTTGCCTTCGCGCCATTGCCTCCAGTCGTAACCGACGCGGTAACTGCACTGCTCCGGCACCACCAGCGGCAGGTGTGCGACCAGCCGCGCGTTGGTCTCCCCGGTATGTGGCGGAATATGCGCGCCCGGCGCCAGCGCGGAGAACATCGCGTTCGGACACAGGCCGGCGATCTCCACCGTATCCACCAGCGCCAGCGCCTCCGCCGTCCGCGGGCACTGCGCCAGATGTTCCGCCACCGGTTCGCCGTGTGCATACAAGTGGAAACCACTCCAGTTGCGCGAGTGGTTGAGCTTGTCCCACTGGTTGACCGGGTCTCCCGGCTGGTACTGGATGTAGGGAACGAATTCCTCTCCGCGGCTGGCGAGCATCTCCTGCAACTCGGTCTTGATCACGTTGGTACGCGATTCGAGTTCGCGCATCCACGGGAACAGCGCATCGTCGTAGAAGGTCAGCGCCGGCAAGCGCGGCACGTGCAGCTGGTTGCAGTGCGAATGGTAGGGCTGGGTGCGTCCCGCCAGGATCGACACCGCCTCGTCCCAGCGTCCCGCCAGCGCCAGGTCCACGGTGGTGCGCTTCGCAGCCACCCGATGCCCCAGGTAGTCGACGAGTTCCTGGGTGTCGCGCTCGACCACCTCGCGCGCGTGTGCGAGCCGTCGGCGCAGCGCAGGCGGCCATTCGGGCTCGTCCGGCGCGACCTTGAGCACGTTGCGAAAGACACCCGCCGCAATCCTGGGTTGGCGCTGCTGCTCGAGGAATTCGGCCTTGCCCAGCAGCGCCGGCAGGAAATAGGGATCGATCTCGAGCGCGGCGCTGATCGCGTCCCACTCCTTCTCCGGCCGCCCGATCTCGCGATGGACCCGGCCGATGGTCAGCAGGATCATCGGGTCGCGCGGCGCCCGCAGGCGCGCTTGCTGCAGCAGCTCGAGCGCGGTCTGCGAGTCGCCACGCTGGAATGCATGCACGCCCAGGCTGTAGAGCGCCTGCACGTTGTCCGGGTCCAGCGCCCGGATCTGGTTCCAGAGCCGTTCGGCTTCCTGCCAGTGCCCGCCCGCGGCAGCGGCACCGGCGGCATTTACCAAAGACGACAGCTTTGCGTTCAAGGGCCTGTTCCGTTTCGCCTGGCCGGCATGGGTCCATTCTATCGGAGGCGGCGGACGGCGCACTGGACGTCAGGCAGCTGCCTCGGGGACCCGACCCGATTGACCGGCTGGTGCGTTGACGCCGGTCACCGCGTCAAGCGCTTCAGTCCGGCGACACGGTCCCGCCTTCGAATGGAAACAGGCCTGCCTTGCGGTTCCGGGCGCCGAGCGGTCGCCGAAGTGGTGTGCCGATCAGGTCAGGTGGACACCCGCGCGACGGCCGCATGCCGCGTAAGCGCGGCCCGTGTCAGGCCGGCACCAGCGTCTGCGCCAGGTGCTCGACGTAGGCCTCGAACTCTTCCTGCTGCATACGCGCCTGCTGCAGTTGCAGATTGAGCTGCAGGAAGCCGACATAGGCGGTGTAGGTCAGGCGGGCGCGGTGCTGGGCGGCTTCGCGCGCCAGGCCGGCCTGGCGGAACGAGGCGGTCAGATAGTCGAGCCGGCGCTTGGAGACGCGCTCGATGACCGGCTGTACGGTCGCGTGGTCCTGCGCCTTCAGCAGCGCGCTGTAGATCACGTGCGACTGGTATTCGTGCGCAACCATCTGGAACAGCGCGCGCAGGCGTTCGCGCGGGTCGGGCATCTTCTCCAGCGCGCCGAACAGGGCTTCCTGCTCGACGTTCTCCCAGCGCTCCAGCGCGGCCTGCAGCAATGCGTCGCGCGAGGGGAAATGCCAGTAGAAGCTGCCCTTGGTGACGCCGAGGCGGCGGGCCAGCGGCTCGACGGCGACGGCCTGCACGCCCGATTCGGCGATCAACTCGAGCGCGGCCTGTGCCCAGTCGTCTGCACTCAGGCGTCCCTGGCGTTCGGCGCCCCTGGGGCGGGCGGGCGCGCCTGCGGCGCTGCGGGTGGGTGCGGTCATCGCGACAGTCTATCCATACGCCGGCGGCGGCGACAGTATCGAACACGTTTGCCGCAGCGCACATTGACTTCAAACAAGCGTATGAACATACTCGACCGTACGGAACAGGCAGCACCGGGATTCCACCCGCCGGCGCTGCGAACCGGCATCGCGCGGCTCGCGTCTCCGTCATCACGTCCGGACCGTCGCGCCGTCATGCTGGCTCCGCCTGTCCGTGCAACCCTGCCATGTCGTTCAGCCTGTCACTGCTGTCAGCCCGTCAGCCACCGACCCGCCCCACTGATCCCGCCGATCGCCGGAGCCCCCGATGAGCATCGCAATCCCCTTCCTCGCCCTTCTCCTGGCCGGCGCCGTCGCCGCCTACCACCGCCTGCGCCTGGCCTACTGGGCCGCGATCACCCTGACCCTGCTGGTCGCCTGCGGGCTGCTGGGGGCGAATCCCGCCGCGACCATCGTCGCCGCGGTGCTGGTCGCGGTGATCGCCCTGCCGCTGCTGATCGCGCCGGTGCGCAAGGCCCTGGTCACCGCGCCATTGCTGAAGTTCTTCCGCAAGGTGCTGCCACCGCTGTCGCAGACCGAGCGCATCGCGCTGGAGACCGGCTCGGTCGGTTTCGAGGGCGAGCTGTTCACCGGCGACCCGGACTGGAACAAGCTGCTCGACCAGCCCCGCCCCGCGCTGACGGACGAGGAGCAGGCCTTCCTCGACGGCCCGGTCGAGGAACTGTGCCGGATGACCAACGACTGGGAGATCACCCACGTCCACGCCGACCTGCCGCCGGAGCTGTGGGACTTCATCAAGCGCAACAGGTTCTTCGGCATGATCATCCCGAAGGCATATGGCGGCCTCGGCTTCTCGGCGCTGGCGCACCACAAGGTGATCCAGAAGCTGTCGTCGGTCTCCAGCGTGGTCAGCTCGACGGTCGGCGTGCCCAACTCGCTGGGCCCGGGCGAACTGCTCAACCACTACGGCACCCAGGAGCAGAAGGACTACTACCTGCCGCGCCTGGCGATCGGCGAGGAAGTGCCGTGCTTCGGCCTGACCGGTCCGTTCGCCGGGTCCGACGCGACCTCGATCCCCGACTACGGCATCGTCTGCAAGGGTGAGTGGAACGGCGCCAACGTGCTCGGCGTGCGCCTGACCTTCGACAAGCGCTACATCACCCTGGCCCCGGTGGCGACGCTGATCGGCCTGGCGTTCCGGATGTACGACCCGGACGGCCTGCTCGGCGAGACCGAGGACATCGGCATCACCCTGGCGCTGCTGCCGCGCGACACCGCCGGCGTCGACGTCGGCCGCCGCCACTTCCCGCTGAACTCGCCGTTCCAGAACGGCCCGATCCACGGCCGCGACGTGTTCATCCCGCTGAGCCAGCTGGTCGGCGGCCCGGACAAGGCCGGCAAGGGCTGGAACATGCTCAACGAATGCCTGGCGATCGGCCGCTCGATCACCCTGCCCTCGACCGCCAGCGGCGGCGCCAAGTTCGGCGCGGTCGTCACCGGTGCCTATGCGCGCATCCGCAAGCAGTTCGGCCTGTCGGTCGGCCGCTTCGAGGGCGTGGAGGAGGCGCTGGCGCGGATCGGCGGCAAGGCCTATGCGATCAGCGCGCTGTCCCAGGCCACCGCCGCCGCGGTGGACCGCGGCGACGTGCCGGCGGTGCCGTCGGCGATCGCCAAGTACCACTGCACGACGATGGGCCGCGAAGTGGTCAGCGACGTCATGGACGTGATCGGCGGCAAGGGCATCATCCTCGGTCCACGCAACTTCGCCGGCCGCAACTGGCAGGCCGCGCCGATCGGCATCACCGTCGAGGGCGCCAACATCATGACCCGCAGCCTGCTGATCTTCGGCCAGGGCGCGATCCTGTGCCATCCGTGGGTGATGAAGGAGATGAAGGCGGCGCAGGACCCCGACGAGAAGGCGGGCCTGGAGGAATTCGACCGCAACCTGTTCGGCCACATCGGCTTCGCGATCTCCAACGCGGTCCGCTCGATCTGGTTCGGCATCACCGGCGCGAAGATCGGCGCGGCGCCCGGCGACGCCTACACCCGCCGCTACTTCCGCAAGCTCGACCGCTACTCGGCCAACCTCGCATTGATGGCCGACGTGTCGATGCTGATGCTCGGCGGCAAGCTGAAGTTCAAGGAATCGCTGTCGGGCCGCCTGGGCGACGTGCTCAGCCACATCTACATGACCAGCGCGATGCTCAAGCGCTACCACGACGAGGGCGCACCGCAGGCCGACCAGCCGCTGCTGGCATGGTCGTTCCACGACAGCGTGCACAAGATCGAGAATGCGCTGTCGGCGGCACTGCGCAACTTCCCGATCCGGCCGGTGGGCTGGCTGATGTGGGCGTTGATCTTCCCGCTCGGCCGCCGCGCCGAGGCGCCGGGCGACCGTCTGTCGCGCCGGGTCGCCGCGCTGCTGATGGCGCCCAACGAGGCGCGCGCGCGCCTGGGCGATGGCGTGTTCCTGACCCCGTGCGACAACAACCCGGGTGGCCGCATCGACAGCTACCTGGCCAAGGCGATCGCCGCCGAGCCGATCGAGCGCAAGTTCCTCAAGGCGCTCAAGGGCAAGGGCATCCAGGCACTGGACTACCCCGCGCAGCTCGACGAGGCGGTGCGCGAGGGCCACATCAGCGCCGAGGAACGCGCGCTGCTGCAGGAACTGCGCGAGATCACGCTCGACACCATCACCGTCGACGATTTCGACACCGAGGAACTGCGTTCGGCCGGCTACCGCCCGCCGCCGTCGCACAACGGCGACCGTTCGCGCGAAGCGGCGTGACCGCGATCGTGTCCTGATCGACTCCGGCAACGGCGGGCGTGTCCCGCCGTTGCCGTTTCCGGTGTGCCGGCATGCGCTCCCGTTCCCTTGCGCCCGCCGGTACCGCTGCCGGCCTCCACTGCCATTTCCCGCGCCATCTTCTGCCGTTTCCCGCTGGAGTCCGCCATGGCCGCACCCTTGCAACGCCTGCACGACCGCCTCGCACGCTGGCCCTGCGGCACGTGGCTGTTCACGCGGCTGGTCTGTCTCAAGGCCCCGTACTTCGCCAGCATCCGTCCGCGGGTCACCGCGCTGCGCGCCGGCCATGGCGAGGCGACGATGCGCCATCGCCGCAGCGTCACCAACCACATCGGCACGGTGCACGCCATCGCGCTGTGCAACCTGGCCGAACTGATCGGCGGCCTGACCATCGACGTCAGCCTGCCGGCGTCGATGCGCTGGATCCCCCGGGGCATGACGGTCGAATACCTGAAGAAGGCGACCGGCACGATGCACGCGACGGCAACGCCCGCGTTCGCGCCGCAGATCGCAGATGCCGGCTATGCGCTTCCGGTGCAGGTGCTGATCCGCAACGACGACGGCGAGACGGTGCTGCGTGCGGACATCGCGATGTGGGTGTCGCCGCGCCGGAGCGCATGAGATGCTGGCCCTTGCCACCGCGTCGCCGTTCGACTGGCTGATCGCGCTTTGCGGCCTGCACAGCGCGGCATTCGCGCTGTTCCATCTCGCATTCTGGCGACTGTTCGGCTGGCCGCGGACGCTGCTGTCGACGACCCGGCCCAACCGCGCGGTGCTGCAGATCGCCAATGCGCAGCTGGTCTGGGTCTTCGCCGGCATCGCCCTGCTCTGTTTCCTGCTGCCACGCGACCTCGCCGGCACGGCGCTCGGCCGCGCGGTGCTCGCTGGCATGGCGGTGTTCTGGTGGCTGCGGCTCGCGCTGCAGTTCGTCTGGCTGCGCATGTACCATCCGCTGGTGCACGCGCTGAGCGCGGCGTTCCTCGTCGGCGCGCTGCTGTTCTCGGTCGCCGCGCTGCGCTGATCCGCATCGCTCAGGCGGGTGTGTGTCGCGCGCGCCAGACGGCCAGCACTTCGGCCTCGCGCGCCACCGCGAAACCATGGGCGGACGGGGAAATCAAGCTGGCGGCGACGAAACCTGCGGCGAGGACTTCACGACGGCTTCCCATGCCCTGGCTCCGGTGCGTCAGGCCGGCCGGCTGCCGCCTGCTGCGGAAGCCTGCGCTCGCCCCGGATCACGCGCCATGCGCTGAACGTCATGCCCAGCGCGATGCCGATGCCGGCCAGGAACACCACGCTCGACCCCAGCGTCGCCAGAGCCTTGTGCACCCAGACGAAGGTGACGTCGCCGCCGCGGTACACCGCCGTGTCGATGAACGCCTTGGCCTTGTAGCGCGATTCGCGATCGACCCGGGTGTAGATCGTTTCGCGCGCCGGCTTGGCCAGCGAGAACTCGCTGGCGCGGGTCATCACCTGCACCACCCAGATCAGCATCGGCAGCGGCGAGGCCGCCAGCACCGAGAAACCGACCAGGATCGCGATGGCGGGCACCAGCAGCAGCGGCGCGATGCCGAAGCGGCGCAGCAGCCAGCGGGTCAGGAACACCTGCACCAGCACGGTCAGCAGGTTGATGTACTGGTCGAGCCGGGCGTAGAACGCGGTGCGCGACGCGTCGCCGACCAGTTGCCGGGCGATCGCGGCCTGCTCGTTGTACAGCAGCGTGCCGACGCCGACGCCGAAGAACATCAGCAGCGCCAGCGCGCGCAGCAGCGGGTCGTGCAGGACCAGGCGCAGGCCCGCCAGCACCGAGCCGCCCATCGCCTCCTCGCCGCTGCGCTCGCGGTGCAGGCGCTCGCGCGCGATCGCCCAGCGCCGCAGGCGCAGGATGCACACCACGCACATCATCAGCAGCCCGGCCGAGACCAGCAGCAGGTTGCCCTCGCCGATCCGCTCCACCAGCAGCCGGGTGATGGTCGGTCCGAGCAACGCGCCGATGGTGCCGCCGGCGCCGATGTAGCCATAGACCTTCTTGGCGTTGTCGTTGTCGAACACGTCGGCCATGTAGCTCCAGAACACCGACACCGCGAACAGGTTGAACACCGCCACCCAGACGAAGAACAGCGCGCCGCGACCCGGCAGGTCGCGGTCGAATGCCCACCAGAACCAGAGCAGGCAGGCGATGAACAGCAGGTACACCACCGGCAGGAACACCCGGCGCGGGAAGCGCGACACCAGCGCGCCGTACAGCGGCTGCAGCAGCAGCATCACGAAGAACGTGCTGGTGAACAGCACCTGCAGGGTGAAATCGCCGAGCGCGATGCCGCGCGCGGCCGCCCAGTCGAGCAGGAACCCGGGAAACACGGCCGAGGCATCGGCCGAGGCGCCCATCGCGTCGCGCACCGGGCGCAGCACGTAGTAGCCGCACAGCAGGCAGAAGAAATACAGCAGCGCCCACCACAACGGCGGGGAGTCGCCCAGCGCGTCGCGGAAACGGGCCAGCGGTCGGCCGGAAGCCGCGCGGGGAGCCTGGTCTGTCATGGGTGGGCCGAGCGTGGGGCTCGCGGAACCGAGGCGGGCAAGTTATCCGATGGCTGGCGATCCCGCCAGCGGCGCGCATGGCACAGAGCATATGCTCTGTCCCAAGTGCCCGACCCTGCTCCCGACCCAGGCCCGCCATGCCACCCGGACCACCTCCCGAGTACGACTACGTCATCGTCGGCGCCGGCTCCGCCGGCTGCGTGCTGGCCAGCCGGCTCAGCGAGGACCCGGACATCCGCGTGCTGCTGCTCGAGGCCGGGCCGCGCGACTGGCACCCCTTCATCCACATGCCCGCGGGCCTGGCCAGGCTGGCCGGGCGCAAGGGCGTGAACTGGAACTACGACACCGCGCCCGAGCCGCAGCTCGGCGACCGCACGCTGTGGTGGCCGCGCGGCAAGGTGCTGGGCGGTTCGAGCTCGATCAACGCGATGTGCTACACGCGCGGCGCCGCTGGCGACTACGACGACTGGGCCGCGCAGGGCGCGGAAGGCTGGGCCTGGCGCGACGTGCTGCCGTACTTCATCCGCGCCGAGGGCAATACCCGCGGTGCCGATGCGCTGCACGGCGCGTCCGGCCCGCTGACGGTGTCGGACCTGCGCCACGTCAACCCGCTGTCGCGGATGTTCATCGCCGCGGGCGAGCAGGCGGGATTGCCCGCCAACGACGATTTCAACGGTCCCGAGCAGCAGGGCGTCGGCCTGTACCAGGTCACCCAGCGCGACGGCGCGCGCTGCTCGGCGGCGACCGCATACCTCGATGCTGCGGTGCGCGCCCGCCCCAACCTGCACATCCGCACCGGCGCGCTGGCCAGCCGCATCACCTTCGAACACGGCCGCGCGACCGGCGTGGTCTACGCCAGCGCGCGCGGCGCCTTCCACCAGCCGGCCATGCGCGAGATCCTGCTGTGCGGCGGTGCGGTCAACTCGCCGCAGCTGCTGATGCTCTCGGGCATCGGCGACGCACGCGAACTGCGCAGGCACGGCATCGCGGTGGTCCACGACGCGCCGCAGGTCGGCCGCAACCTGCAGGACCACCTCGACATCTGCACGCTCACGGGCGCGACCCGCCGGATCAGCTACGACCGGCTCAGCGAAGCCGCGGTGGCGTGGAACTACTACCTGCGCGGGCGGCGCGGACCCGGCACCAGCAACATCGCCGAGGCCGGCGGTTTCGTGCGTTCGCGCTTCGCCCCGGACGCGCGCGCCGACATCCAGTTCCATTTCGTGCCGGCGCTGCTCGACGACCATGGCCGCAACCGTCTGCCCGGCGACGGCTACACGCTGCATGCCTGCTTCCTGCGGCCCCGCAGCCGCGGCCGCATCGCACTGGCCGGCAACCGCGCCAGCGACGCACCGCGGATCGAAGCGAACTACCTGTCGGACCCGGACGGCACCGACCTGCGGATGATGGTCGAATGCGCGAAACTCTCGCGCGACATCCTCGCCCAGCCCGCGTTCGACGACGTGCGCGGCGCACCGGTCTTCCCCGCGCGCAACGACCTGTCCGATGCCGAGCTCGCAGGCTTCATCCGCGCCAAGGCCGAATCGATCTACCACCCGGCCGGCACCTGCCGGATGGGCAGCGACGACGCCGCCGTCGTCGATCCGCAGCTGCGCGTACGCGGCGTCGACGGCGTGCGCGTCGTCGACGCCTCGGTGATGCCGACCCTGCCCGGCGGCAATACCAACGCGCCGGTGATCATGATCGCCGAGCGCGCGGCCGACCTGATCCGCGGAAGCTGACCTCACGAAGCGGGCCCTCCGCCATCGCCATGCCTGCACGCGAACCGCCGCAATGCGCAGCGGGGCGGATCGGCCCGGCCCCGTCAGGATGCCTGCGGCAGCTGCTCCAGCGACGGCGGCAGCGGACAGTGCAGCACGCCGCAGATCGTGCGCAGCAGCTCCGACTCGGCCACGCTGATCCGGCCGTCATGGCTGACCGCGGCGGTGATCGCCTCGACCATGACCTGCTTGGCCAGCGGGTCCAGCGCATCCAGCGGCTCCCACACCGCATCGAGCGCCAGTACGCCCTCGGGGGGCGGCGCGTACGGCACGTGGTCGCGCGGCAGCACGCGCTGCATGCCGGCCAGGTAGGCCCGCTGCGCGGCCATCGTGTCGTCGGGATTGCCGGCATGAGCGACCACCGCCAGCAGCGTCGCGAACTCCTGCTTGACGTTGCCGGGTTTGCGCCGGCCGAAACGGATGTTGCGCGACGGATCCAGCGTCTCGCGCAATTGCACTTCCAGCAGGCGCCCCAGGCAGTACTCGAACAGCGACACCCTGTCGTCGGCATGCACCACCGCATGCACGGTATCGAGGAACGTCGCGAGATCCGGCCGCGGCCGCCGGCGCAGCACCGGAAATGCCATCGCCGCCAGCGGCATGCGCAGCATCGGATGCAGCGTCCGCAGATGGGTCTCGCGCAGGTGCTGCGCCTCGGTCGCGGCCGCGTTGCCCATCCGGGCGATGATCTCGATGCGCTGCTTCTCCAGCACCAGCGGCGCATCGTCGAGCAGCAGCCCCAGCAGCAGCGGCATCGCCGCCTCGCGATGGGTGGCCACCGCGTGCAGTTCGTCGCTGATCGCGGCCACCAGCGAGTGCGCGCGGTCGTAGTCGTCGTCGTGCGGATGGGCGACCTGCGCGGCGACCATCGGCGGCGTCACCGACAGCGACCGCCCGGCCTGCGGCAGGGCCTCGGCGCGCGACACCAGTCCCAGCTGCACGTCCTCCTGCAGGCCATCGGGTGGCGATGCCAGCCACTGCGCCTGCAGCCGGCTCAGCTGCTCGGCGCGGAAATTCGGCTCCAACGCCTGGATGCGCTTGAGCAGCGGCGGATGGGTCGCGAACAGGCCGTGCAGGCCGAGGCCATCGCCGAACAGCATGTGGCTGACCTCCTCGGCATCGTCGCGCTGCGCCAGCCGCGAGCCGCCCTCGACGCCGCCGATCTTCTTCAGCGCACCCGCCAGGCCGCTGGTCTGGCGCGTGAACTGCACCGCCGAGGCGTCCGCCAGCACCTCGCGCGAGCGGCTGACGCCGGCCTTGATCATGCGCCCGAAGAACATGCCGAGCGCGCCGACCACGATCGCCGCCAGCGCCCCGCCCAGCACCACCAGCGCGCCGTTGCCGCGGATGCCACGGCCGTGGAACAGGATCTTGCGGCCGATCAGGCCGATCATCAGGATGCCGAACAGCACGCCCATCAGGCGGATGTTCAGGCGCATGTCGCCGTTGAGGATGTGGCTGAACTCGTGCGCCACGACGCCCTGCAGTTCGTCGCGGTTGAGCCGGTCCAGCGCGCCGCGGGTCACTGCGACGACCGCGTCGGACGTCGAGTAACCGGCCGCGAACGCATTGATGCCGGGCTCGTGTTCGAGCACGTAGATCGCCGGCACCGGCACTCCGGAGGCGATCGCCATTTCCTCGACCACGTTGCGCAGCCGGCGCAACTGCAGGTCGGTCGTGTCCTCGGGCACCGCGACCCCGCCGAGCTGCTGCGCGACCGGCTCGCCGCCGCTGCTCAGCGACGAGATCCGGAACAGCGAGCCGATGCCGATGATGCCGACGGTGACCAGCGTCGTCGCCAGCAGCATGCCGGGATGGAAGCCGACGAACAGCACCACCGCCGCGTCGACCGCCAGCACGATGCCCGCGACCGCCAGCGCGAACAGCACGACCAGTCGGGTCGTGTTGCGCCGGGCCTGTTCCTGCCGCTGGAAGAAGTTCATGGAAGAGCCGTGATTGGTGATTGGTAATTCGTGATTCGGAGAAGCGGGAATCGCCAGGCGCCGTGCTGCGCATGCCTGTCCGGCCACGCAGGCGGCTCGTTCTCGACGTTGCTGTTACGAATCACCAATCCCGAATCACGAATCACGGCGCCTCAGAAACTCACCTTCGGCGCCTCGCGCACCTCGGCCCTGTCGGCCGGGATGTCCAGCAGCGCCGCTTCCTTGAAGTTGAACATGCCGGCGACGACGCTCGAGGGGAACACCTCGCGCTTGTTGTTGTAGGCCATCACCGCGTCGTTGTAGGCCTGCCGTGCGAACGCGACCTTGTTCTCGGTGCTGGTCAGCTCCTCGGTGAGCTGCATCATGTTCTGGCTGGCCTTGAGGTCCGGATAGGCCTCCGACACCGCCAGCAAGCGGCCGAGCGCACCGTTGAGCACGCCCTGCGACTGCGCCAGCTGCGCCATCGCCGCCGGATCGCCGGGATCGGCCTTGGCCGCCGACAGCCCCGCCTGCGCCAGGTTGCGCGCCTGGGTCACCGCTTCGAGCGTCTGCCGCTCATGGGTCATGTAGCCCTTCACGGTCTCGACCAGGTTCGGGATCAGGTCGAAGCGCCGCTGCAGTTGCACGTCGATCTGCGCGAACGCGTTCTTGAACGCGTTGCGGGCGGTGACCAGCCCGTTGTAGATGCCGACCGCCCACAGGGCGAACGCGACCACGACACCCAGAAAAATCAGCAGGATCAGCAAGCTACCCATCAAAGCTCCCCTTGTTCATGCAAAGCGGAAAACAGACGCTATTATCTGTTCCAGGCAGAGCATACGCAGGGGGCAGGCCCGATGGAAAGCCGACAACCAGCACGCCGGCATGTCGCCAGGCTCGGACTGATCGGATTGCTGCTGCCGGCCGCGCTCGGTTCGGCCGCCCAGGGACTGCCCGCTGCGGCCACGACCGAAAGCGACGAGGCCGGCATCGAGCACATCGTGCCGCTGGCCGAGACCGCGCCGCGGCCTGCGATCGTCAGCCGCGAGGATGCGGTCAAGCCCGCGCCGCTGCAGCCGGTGACCCGCCCGCTGCCGCTCGCCGACACCTTCGACGTCAGCCTGTTCGAGGCCATGGCGCAGGACCTGGTCGCCAACCAGCGCGTGCCCGGCCTGGCGATGGCGATCGTGCACAACGGCCGCGTGCTCAGCGCACGCGGCTACGGCATCACCGACGTGCGCGCCGCCGAGCCGGTCGATGCGCACACCGTGTTCCGCCTCGCCTCGCTGTCCAAGCCGTTCGCCAGCACCATCACCGGCATGCTGGTCGCCGATGGCGCGTTGCGCTGGGACAGCCGCGTCGCCGACTACATGCCGTCGCTGCAGCTGTCCGATCCGATGGCCGCGCAGCAGCTGACCGTCGCCGACGTGCTCAGCCACCGGGTCGGGCTGGGCCGCAACACCTACGACCGCGACATCGAGCGCAACGCCGACTACCACAACCTGGTGCAGCGGCTGTCGAGCGCGCCGATGACCTGCCAGCCGGGCAACTGCTACGCCTACCAGAACGTCGCCTTCAGCCTGATCGGCGACGTGGTGTTCGCGACTTCCGGCCAGTTCTACAGCGAGGCGGTCTCGCGCCGGATCTTCAAGCCGCTGGGCATGAACGACGCCAGCTACGGGCTCGAGGGCATCCAGGCCAGCGCACGCTGGGCCAGGCCGCACGTGCGCGCCGGCGGCGGCTGGCAGTCGCTGACGCCCAAGCCGACCTACTATCGCCTGGCGCCGGCGGCCGGCGTCAACGCCAGCATCGCCGACATGGCCCAGTGGCTGATCGCGCAGGGCGGGCACCGCCCCGACGTGCTGCCCGCGCCGCTGCTGGCGACGCTGCAGTCGCCGATCGTCGGCACGCCGCCGGAGATGCGCAACACGTCCTGGCGCCGCGACCGGCTCAACGCCGCCGGCTACGGCCTCGGCTGGCGGGTGTTCGACTACTCCGGCCATCGCGTCGTCTTCCATGGCGGCGCCGTGCAGGGCTACCGCGGCCTGATGGCGATGATGCCCGAGCGCGACCTGGGCATCGTCGTGCTGTGGAACAGCGAGAGCAACCTGCCCTCGGGGCTGATGCCGACGATCCTCGACCGCGCCATCGGCCTGCCGCCGCAGCGCTGGCTGGACGTCGACCCGAACATCGAACTGCTGCACGCACAGCGCACGCGGACGCTGCCGCATTCTGGCGGCGCCACCGCGACCCGCGCGAACGCGACGCCGGACTGATCCGCGCACCGGTTCGACCGAGATGCACCGGGACGATACCGGTGCATGCGGCAAGTCTTTCCATCCGCGTGGCGACTCCCGAGCCTTGTAGGTCGGCCCCACGCGGCCGACGGGGCGGCGTCCGGATTCGCGAGGTATCGGGGGATCCGTCGATGCGGGCTGGCCGGGCGTCCCGGCGTCGGGGGCGTTGCCCGACCTACGACAGGTGAAACCCGGGAATCGGCGAAGAACCAAAAAACCGTCTGGAACGGTTTTTGACATCGCGTCAGCGATGGCCCGGAGGGTGGCCGCCATGGATGGCAGGCCACAAAAAAACTCCTCCTCCGCCTGGGCACGCGGAGGAAGAGCTTCGATGACGAACCGTCAGGTCGTCAGATCAGCGGGGTCGGCGTGGTCGGAATCACGACCGGGGCGGCCTTCTTGCTGGCGCGCTTGGCCGTCTTCTTCTTGGCAACCTTCTTCGCGGCCGGCTTCTTGGCGGCCTTCTTCGCCGCGGTCTTCTTGGCTACCTTCTTGGTCGCCTTCTTCGCGGTCTTCTTGGCGGCGGCCTTCTTGGCGACCTTCTTTGCCGCAGTCTTCTTCTTGGCGACCTTCTTGGTGGCCTTCTTCGCTGCGGTCTTCTTCTTGGCTACCTTCTTGGTCGCCTTCTTCGCGGTCTTCTTGGCAGCAGCCTTCTTGGCGACCTTCTTCTTCGCGACCTTCTTGGTGGCCTTCTTCGCCGGGCTCTTCTTCACGGCCTTGGCGACCTTCTTGGCGACCTTCTTCACCGCCTTCTTGACCTTGCTCACGGCCTTCTTGGCAGCGGATTTGCTTGCGGTTTTCTTCGTCGCCTTCTTGGCGGGGGCTTTCTTAGCAGCTTTCTTCGTGGCCATGTGATGGCTCTCCTCGTCAGTGGACTTGCAGGTACAGCGGCCCAGTACTCAAGCGGCAAGCGGGTATCGGACCCGCATGCAACCGCCGACGCGCACCGCGCATCGGATCGGATTCTTTGGGAGGGTCGTCTGGAGCACGACTGTGTCCCGGTGATGCAAAAACATCCGCACCTTGCACACGGCGCGGATGTCGGATCGAAGGCATCGGGATGGATGCAATGGAGACGGTGCCCGTACCCGCGCTGTGATGGTGCTGGCGAAGGTCCGGTTTGTGCTGTGCGTTTTGTGTCTGGTCCGACTCACTCGCTTCCGCGTCACCATGTGTTGCCGCGAAACCTAATCACGGTTTTTTCCACTGTCAACACTTCCCCGGAAAAATTCCGGAGCGTCATCCACCTGTGCAATGGATGCCCCGCCATGTCGATCGACACAACGTCGTGCGCCGCACGCATGCGCATCGATGTCCGGGCGAAACACGCTTTGCGCAAACCGCATGAATCAAGGCACTTCGTGCATGCGCGGATTATCGGAGCGCATCCCTGCGACGCAGCGACGCGCGGTTCCAGGGCTGGTGAAAATCTGACCACGCACCCGACCAGCGAATAAACGGATGCGCCCGGGCCGTTGCGGCTTCGCTGCAAGACGACAAGGTTTTGCGCGAAAGTGCGCAGCGTTTTTCCGTCGTCGGCACGTCGGCGCTGGCACCCACGCCGGTGCATCTCCACCTTCGCGACAGGCACACCGCATACGAGGGAGCGATGCTGATCGCAGCCATGCGATGCGGGCATGTCGACATGCACGCGGGTCGGGAAGCGGGTCCCGCGCTGCGCTCGGGACGACAACCGGGTGACCGGAGGCGATCCGGGATTCCGCCTTCGCACAGGCCGCCGCAAGACGGCATCTACGCGGCCGAGGTCGGTCCCCGGCGTCGAGGCAGGCCGTCGGCTACAGGTCGTTCCCCTGAGTCGGGAGAAGAACCAAACAAAACGGCGCGCATCCTGCGATGCGCGCCGGCGGGATACGCGGCCGGGCAATGCTGCCCGGCGCGGGGTCGCTCCGATCAGTCGTCGTCGCCTTCCAGCAGCTCGGCGTAGTCGTCGGGCGAGAGCATGTCGTTGAGCTGGTCGGGCTCGTCGAGCTCGATGACGAACAGCCAGCCTTCGCCGTAGGCATCCTCGTTGATCGTCTCGGGCTTGTCGGCCAGGTCCGAATTGACCGCGGTGATCGTGCCCGACAACGGCGCGTAGACGTCGGAGGCGGCCTTGACCGACTCGACCACGGCGCAGGCATTGCCGGCCTCGACGCTGTCGCCGACCGCGGGCAGCTCGACGTAGACCAGGTCGCCGAGCAGGCCCTGGGCATGGTCGGAAATGCCGACGGTGACCTTGCCGTCACCTTCGACGCGGGCCCACTCGTGGGACTTCATGAACTTCAGGTCACCAGGGATTTCGCTCATTGTCGGCTCCGGGGAAAACGTGCGGTCGGGGAAGTGGCGCTAGTGTAACCAAGCCGCGCGGCGTGCATCAGATCCCGTCGGCCGCCTGGCCGTTGCGGACGAAGGGAAACTTCACCACCCGCACCGGCACCTGGCGGCCGCGGATGTCGACCGACACCGCGCCGGTCTCGCCGGCCGGCACCCGCGCGAACGCGATGGCCTTGCCCAGCGTCGGCGAGAACGTGCCCGACAGGATCTCGCCCGCGCCGTTGGCGGTGGCGACGGCCTGGCCGTGGCGCAGCACGCCCTTCTCGTCCATGACCAGTCCGATCATCTGCCGCGGCGCGGCGGCGGCGTGCCGTTCGAGCAGCGCGCGGCCGTTGAAGTCGCGGCCGGCGTCGAGCGCGACGGTCCAGCCGAGCGCGGCCTCGTAGGGCGAGGTGGTCTCGTCCATGTCCTGGCCGTAGAGGTTGAGCCCGGCCTCGAGGCGCAGCGTGTCGCGCGCGCCCAGGCCGGCCGGCCGTACGCCCGCCGCCAGCAGGGCGTCCCACAGCGCGACCGCGTGGTCCTGGTGCACGACGATCTCGAAGCCGTCCTCGCCGGTGTAGCCGGTGCGGGCGACGAACAGGTCGCCGTACTCGGTGCCGGCGACCTCGGCCGCGGCGAAGCGGCCCAGCTTGCCGACCCGCGCCCCGGCCTCGCCGCCGAGCAGCGCCGCGACGCGCTCGCGCGCGGCCGGCCCCTGCACCGCGATCATCGCCAGTTCCGCGCGTTCGGTCACTTCGACGTCGAAGGCCTGCGCCTGCGACTGGATCCATGCCAGGTCCTTGTCGCGGGTGGCGGCGTTGACGACCAGGCGGAAGAAGTCCTCGGCCATGAAATAGACGATCAGGTCGTCGATGATGCCGCCCTCGGGGGTCAGCATGCAGGTGTACAGCGCCTTGCCGGGGACCTTGAGCTTGTCGACCGAATTGGCGAGCAGCTGGCGCAGGAACGCGCGCACGCGCGCGCCGCGCAGGTCGACGACGGTCATGTGGCTGACGTCGAACATGCCGGCGTCGCGGCGGACCTGGTGGTGCTCCTCGATCTGCGAGCCGTAGTTGATCGGCATGTCCCAGCCGCCGAAATCGACCATGCGGGCACCGAGCGCGCGGTGCGCTGCGTTGAGGATCGTCTTCTGGGTCATGCTGCCGGCTCGCGTTCGGGAAACCGGCATTATCGCAGAGCGCCGTCCGCAACCATCGGGTGCGGACGGCACGGGCGGGCCGGGGCCGCAACCCGCGGCCCCGCGCCCGGATCACGCGCCGGCGGCGTGGACCGGCTCTCCGGCAGGCTCGACGTGCAGGTTGACGCCGTCGGTACCGACGATCCGCACCGAAGTGCCCACCGCCAGATCCGGGCCCTCGACCACCCAGAACGCATCGCCGATCTTGACCCGGCCACGACCGGCGACGATCGGCTGCTCCAGCGGCACCACGCGCCCGATGTGCTGCGCGGCGCGGCGGTTCAGCGTCGGGTGGTCGCTCTGCCGCTCGCGCCTGCGGAACCACTTCCGGTAGACCAGGATCGACACGAAGCTGAGCACGACGAACAGCGCGACCTGGCTCAGGATGCTCAGGCCCGGCGCGACCAGCAAGATCAGGAACACCGCCGCGGCGGCGAAGCCCATCCACAGCATGAAGGCGCCGGGCGCGAGGGTCTCGGCGGCCATCAGCAGCAGGGCCAGCGCGCCCCAGCCCACGACATCCCAGCGCAGCCAGTCCATGGTCAGGCGCCCGCGCGCGGGCTGGTGCGCGGCGGCGCGGCGGCACGCGAGCCGAGCGCCTCCTTCGCCAGTTCGCCGATGCCGGCGATCGAGCCGATGATGCCGCTGGTCTCCATCGGCATCAGCACGAACTTCTGGTTCGGCGCGGTCGCCAGCTTCTCGAACGCCTCGACGTACTTCTGCGCGACGAAGTAGTTGATCGCCTGCACGTCGCCCTCGGCGATCGCCACCGACACCATCTGCGTCGCCTTGGCCTCGGCCTCGGCCAGGCGCTCGCGGGCCTCGGCCTCGCGGAACGCGGCCTCCTTCTGGCCCTCGGCCTGCAGGATCGCGGCCTGCTTGTCGCCCTCGGCGCGCAGGATCTCCGACTGCCGGTGGCCCTCGGCCTCGAGGATCACCGCGCGGCGCTCGCGCTCGGCCTTCATCTGCCGGGCCATCGAATCGATGAGGTCGCGCGGCGGCTGGATGTCGCGGATCTCGATGCGCGTGACCTTGATGCCCCAGGGATTGGTGGCGTGGTCGACGACGTTGAGCAGCTGGGCGTTGATCTTCTCGCGGTTGCTCAGCGACTCGTCCAGGTCCATCGAACCGATGACGGTACGGATGTTGGTCTGCACCAGCGCGATCGTCGCGATCTCCAGGTTCGACACTTCGTAGGCCGCCTTGGCCGCGTCCAGCACCTGGAAGAACACCACCCCGTCGACGCGTACCACCGCGTTGTCACGGGTGATCACGTCCTGGCTGGGCACGTCCAGCACCTGCTCCATCATGTTGATCTTGCGGCCGACGCCGTAGACGATCGGGACCAGGAAGTGCAGGCCGGGCGTCATCGAATGGGTGTACTTGCCGAAGCGCTCGACCGTCCACTCGAAGCCCTGCGGCACCATGCGTACCGTCTTGAACAGCACGATGACGCCGGCCAGCGCCAGGATCACCGCCAGAAACAGCCCTGTACTCATTTCCCTCTCCCTGCTGCGGATGCGTCGGATTCGACGCAAGGCCCAAGTATAGGGCGCGCCGCCGCGCGTGCCGTCACCGGGCTGCGACGCCGGCATTTCCGCAACGACGGACGCCTTTTCCGCAGGCGGAAGAAGGCATCCGGCAACCAGCGGTGGACCGGACCTGCGTCAGCGCGCCGCCGGCGCCACCCATTCGGCGAACACCGCGTCGATCTCGGCGTCGCTGACGCTGCCGCCGTCCTGCACCGTCTGCGCCTGCTGGAACAGCGGGATGATCAGCGCCATGCCGTCGACCTTCGTCTTCAGGTGCACGCCGGCCGGGTCGGCCAGCCGCTGCGCCCAGCGTGCGCGCACGCGCGCCCAGTAGTCACGCGTCGCCGCCCAGTAGGCATAGGCCGGTGCGAAGTCGATCGCGTCGGTGCGCCGGTAGTCGTTGAAACCGGTCTCGCGGGCGATGGCGCCGGTGACGTTGCCGTCGGCGTCGCGGATCGCCTTGGTGTTGTCCTGCTCGTGGGTCCAGCCGCCCGGCACGATGGTGTGACGGTTGACCGCCCCCATCGCGTTGTAGTCGCTGCGCCTAGTGTGCTCGCGCCGCGGCAGCGGGCGGAAACCGGGATCCGAGGTCCAGGTCGAGATGCCGTTCGCATGCGTCCACCGGCCGGTGCCGCAGTAGCGCGGCGCATCGCTGACCTCGTAGACGCACTGGGTCCAGGTACCGGCCACCTGGTCGGCCGGGAGGTCGCGCTGGCGCCAGGTCTGGTCGGAGGTGAATTCCCAGCGCCGCGGTGCCTCGTATTCCCAGTCCTGTCGCCAGTGCTTGGTGACGTGGCCGCTCTTCACGTCCAGCAGCAGGTGCTGCAGCACCACGCGCGTGGGCGTGTCCTCGACGACGACGACGATCTCGTCGCCGCCGCTGCGCTGCGGTTCGGCGCGGGTGTAGCCGGGCGCCAGCAGTACGGTTTCGTCGAAGGCGAAGCCGACAGTGTATTCGCCCTGCATCGCGAGGATGGCGGCACGGTCGGCGACGGGGTCTGCGGGGGCGGCGGGCGTGGCGGTGGCGGCCATCGCATTGCCGGCGATCAGCGATGCGAGGAGGGCCACGGCGGTGGCGTGCGGTTTCATGAAGCGTCCTCTGTGGTGGAAAAACGGCCGGTGCGGATGCATGCGGCCGTGGCGTGGAACTGGAGTGGCAGCGAAGAACAGGGATGCCGACATCGTCTGCGGGCGCCGTCAGGCGCCGACGGTGCGCCGCAGGCCGGGACCCGCGGACGCCGCGTTGCGGGCATGCGCGTCCCCGCGTCCACCGGTGTCGCCCGGACCCGTGCCGCGCCGGTGTGGACCGGCACCGATGCGGATCGGCGCGTAGGCCGTCGGTCCCGTGTCGCGGGCCATCGCGGTGCGCGAGGCGGCCGCCGCGCGTGCACAACAGCAATCGTCGACGGCGAACCGGGCCTCGCCGCCATGCCGGCGCGCGATCCGCTGCGCGACTTCGGCACCGGCGGACGAGATCGCGGACAGGCTGGCGACCAGCATCGCCGTCGATCCATCGGCAGTCGCCGCGGCCGGCGCACGCAGCGCATGGAAGCGCAGCACGCTCGCCTCCCACAGCTCGCCGCGCAGGCGCCGCGACAGTCCCTGCCACAGGCGTTCGGCGACGCTGCCCGCGCCACCGTCGCCGCAGACCGCGGGCAATCCCGCCGAGACCTGCGACCAGCCGAGGAAATCGCTGTCCGGCAGCAGGTGCAACTGCCAGCAGCAGCTGCCGTCGGCGGCGAAGAAGCGAAGGCTTTCCTCGACGCCGTCGCCGTCCAGTCCGGCATGGACCTCGACATGCACCGCACGCGTCCAGCCGCCGAGTTCGGCGGCGCTTCCAGGCCGGTGCACGCACAGCACGGTACCGAGCGCCGCCAGCTGCGCCGGTGCCGGCAGCCGGCCCCGCGCGTCGGCCGCCACCGGCCCCTGCGATCGCGGCGCGCCGGCCATCGTCAGAACTCGACCGACAGGCTGACCGCCACGTTGCGGCCCGATGCGGTGTAGCGGTCGAGGGTCAGGCTGTTTTCCGACACCAGCGGCACGCTGCCGGCCGGCCAGTACCTGCGGTCGGCCAGGTTGAACACGCCGACATTGACCCGGGTGCCCGGCGCGAAGCTCCAGTGCGCGTAGAAGTCGAGCACGCCGTAGCCGGGGCTTTCGTAGTAGCTGTCGATCCCTGTCGGTGGCGGCGGCAGACGGTCGCGGCGGCCGACGAAACGGCCTGCCAGTTCCGCGCCCCAGCCGTCGTTGTCGTAGGCCAGGCCGAGCGTGGCGGTCAGCGGATCGACGCTGGCCAGCGCATCGCCGGTGGTGCGGTCCTCGCCCTCGGACCAGGCCGCGGCACCGCGCAGCGACCAGCCGTCGAGACGCGCGTCGATGGCGCCGAAATGCACGCCGGCCTTGAGCTCGGCGCCGCGGATGCGCGCATCGGCGACGTTCTGCGACTGGTAGACCATCAGGCCCTGATCGTTGAAACCGATGAAGCGCTGCGATTCGATGAAGTCGTCGTACTCGGTGTAGTACGCGCTCAGGCTCGCATGGACGGCGTCGCCGGCGAAGCGCAGGCCCAGCTCCAGGCCGTCGCTGGTTTCCGGCCGCAGGTCGGGGTTGGGGATGGCGGTGTAGCCGAACGCGAAGTTGGTGAAGCCGATGTTGACGTCGTTGTAAGGCGGGGCGCGGAAACCGGCGGAGTAGCCGCCGAACAGCGACCAGGCGTCGCTGAAATGCCAGACCGCGCCGAGCTTGGGCGACACCCGGGTCTCGGTGATGTCCACCACCTCGGTGGTCGGGTTGTCCTCGCGGAAGATGTCGTCGACCTGGGGCGAGAGCCGGTAGTGGTCCACGCGCACCGCCGGCACCAGCCGGAACGCGCCGTCGGCGAACTGGATCTCGTCCTGCACGTACAGCGCGGCGGTGGTGGTCTCGCTGATCGGGAAATCGCGCACCGGGAACACGTCCGGCAGCATCACGTTGGTGACCGCGCCGGTGTCGAGGAAGATGCGGCGGCCGTCGCGCTTCTGTTTCGTCTCGCTGCGGGCGACGTCGACGCCGTAGGCCAGGTCGTGGACGACGCTGCCGGTGGCGAACGACTTCAGCGCATTCGCCTGCAGCCCCCAGGTCCGCTGGTCGAAATGGAATTCGCGCTCGCGTCGGTCGCGGATCACCGTCGCGCCCGACGGCACGCGGCGCACCTCGACGCTGTCCTGGCGGGTGCGGCTGTCCTGGCGGTAGACCTGCCAGTCGACCGAATCGGCCAGCGCCGACGACAGCCCGGTGGCCTCGTGGCCGAAGGCGACGCGCGCGCGCGACTGGTGGTCGTCGCCGGTGACGAGCATGTTGGTCGCGCCGGTCAGCGCCTGCAGGCCGCGGGAGGTCAGCACGTCGGTGTCGGTATCGTCCTCGTTGCCCTCGACGGTCAGGCGGAAGCGCTGGATCTGGCTGGGCGCGAACACCAGCTTGCCGAGCACGCTGCGGCCGCTGGTCGACTGCGGATTGGCCTGCGTGCGCGCACTGCCCTCGCCGCCGATCTCGCCCATGTTCTCGGTTTCCTTGCCCTGGCGGTGGCCGACGGCGACCAGTCCCGACCAGCGCTCGCCGCCGAACGCCGCGGTGGCGCCGGCGAACAGGCCTTCGGACGCGCTCTCGGCGCCGAGCTTGAAGCCGAAGTAGGCGTCCTTGCCGTCGCCGAGGTAGTCCGACGGGTCCTTGGTGATGAAGGACACCACGCCGCCCAGCGCGTCTGAGCCGTACAGCGCGCTGCTCGGCCCGCGCACCACCTCGACGCGCTTGAGGGTGTCGAGGTCGACGAAATTGCGGTTGGCGTTGGAGAAGCTGCCGATCGAGAACGCATCCGACACCGCGATGCCGTCGGTCTGGATGCGCACGCGGTTGCCGCCGAGGCCACGGATGCGGATGTCCGACAGGCCGAAGCGGCCGAAATCCCTGCCGACGGTGACGCCGGGCTCATAGCGGAACAGGTCGGCGATGTCGCGGACCAGCAGCGTGTCCATGCGTTCGCGGTCGATGACGTCGACGGTATTGGGCACGTCGGCGATCGCGCGCTCGGTGCGGGTCGCGGTGACGACGACGCGGTCGAACTCGGCGGCGTCGGAAGTGGTCTCTGCCACGGTGTCGGCGGCGGCGACGCCGGGCAACGCCAGGCACACGGCCAGGGAAAGCGGGGAAATGCGCATGAGGCTCGAAATCACTCGGGATTGAGGACAGGCGAGCTGGCAGGCGCGGATGCGTCGGGCGGGCGGCCTTGCTGGAGAGAGGGTGGCGGCCGGCGCAAGCCGACGCCCGCAGCGCGGAGGCACGCCGCCGGACGGTCTTGCGCCCGTGCCGCTGTCGCTGCCGCGACAGGACTTACTTGGTCAGGATCAGCTTGTCGTTGCGGGTATGCCGCAGGCGGTAGATCTCGTTGCCATGGCGGATGCGCACCTCGCGCTGGCCATCGAGCAACTGCAGGCTGTCGAGCTCGGCCACGTCCGCGGCCTCGGGCGCGCGGGCGGCAAGGTGGTGGACGTTGCCACCGTCACGAACGTCGCGCGGCGACGCGGGGGCGACCTGGAACCGGGAAACGGGCATCGGGGCTCTCCTGTTGGAGGCTCCAACGATAATGGTTCTCATTTTCCTGTCAAGACCTAATCGCATCCAGAAGCAGGACGGTGTTCGACCCGCCCGGCCGGGCGACCCGGTGACGGGACTGGAACCGCCCTACGCGGGGCTTCCCGCCGCGGAATCAACGGCCGCCTCCACGCGCACCCAGGCCGCTTCGTCGAGACGATCGACGACATCCAGCGCCGCCAGGTTCTCGACCAGTTGCCCGACCCGGCTCGCGCCCAGCAGCACCGACGACACCTGCGGGTTGCGCAGGCACCAGGCGATCGCCAGCGGTGCCGGCGCCACGCCCAGTTCGGCAGCCAGCGCGACGAAACGCTGCGCGCGCTCGGGCCGGCGCTCGCCGGCATCGCCGATCACGCTGCGCTGCAGCCATTCCATGTGCGGCAGTCCCAGCCGGCTGTCGACGGGAACGCCGGCCGCGTACTTGCCGGTCAGCAGGCCCGAGGCCAGCGGCGACCACGTGGTCAAGCCCAGGCCGAACTCGCCATGCAGCGGCGCGTATTCCTGCTCGACGCGCTCGCGATGCAGCAGGTTGTACTGCGGCTGCTCCATCGTCGGGCCGTGCAGGTGATGGGCGCGCGCGGTTTGCGCGGCCTCGCGGATCAGCGCGGCCGGCCACTCCGACGTGCCCCAGTACAGCACCTTGCCCTGGCGGATCAGCGTGTCCATCGCCCAGACGGTCTCCGCGACCGGCGTGTCCGGATCGGGGCGGTGGCAGAAGAACAGGTCGAGGTGGTCGACGCGCAACCGCGCCAGCGCCGCGTCGCAGGCTTCGCGCACGTGCTTGCGGGACAGTCCGCGCTGGGTCGGTGCGGGATCGGCGGCCGCGCCGAAGAACACCTTGCTCGACACGCAGTAGCCGTCGCGCGGCAGCCGCAGGTCGGCGATCACGTCGCCCATGACCCGCTCGGCCTCGCCGTTGGCATAGCCCTCGGCGTTGTCGAAGAAGTTGATGCCGTGGTCCCAGGCCGCGGCGACCAGGTTGCGGGCTTCGCCGCGCCCGACCTGGCTGCCGAACGTCACCCAGGCGCCGAACGACAGCGCGGAGAGCTGGAGGCCGGACGAGCCGAGACGGCGGTACTGCATGGGCGGTTCCTGGACGGGACGGGCCTGCAGTGTATGCAAGTGGCCGTGCACGCGGCCGCGCGGCGGGCCGTCCGGCGCCGGCGGCCGATGGCATCGGACCGGCCCCGCGCTATGCTGCAGCCTGCCGTCCGACCGATCGCCCCGATGCGCGCACCCGACCGGGAACGTCAAGGTGTCATCGCCACGCTGCTGGGGCGTGCGGACGAAGTCATGCTGGAGCTGGGCGCCGGCGGCGAGCTGATGATCGCGCGGCTGCGTGCGCTGCTGTCGCTGCTGGTGCTGCTGCTGCCGCTCGCTGCCGCGCTGGGCGGCATGGGCATGCGCGACGTCCTTGCCGGCCTGGCGCTGGCGGTGTTCGTCAACCTGATGGCCCAGGTGTGGCTGGCGCTGGCGCGGCGCCCGCGGCGCCACCCGTGGCTGTCCTACGCCACCAGCGCCTACGACATCAGCATGACCACGCTGGTGCTGGCGCTGCTGGCCACGCGCGAGCCCGCCGCGGCGCTCAACAGCGTGGTGGTGTGGAACTTCTACATGCTGGCGATCGCGGTGACCGCGCTGCGCAACGACGGCCGCCTGGCGCTGGGCAGCGGCGCGCTGGCGATCCTGCAGTACGGCGGGCTGGCGCTGGCGATCTGGTACCTGGTGCCGCGCGAGAGGCTGGTGTCGATCGGCTACGGCATGGTGTCGACGGCCGGCCAGGTCGAGCGGCTGGTGCTGCTGGCGATGATGACCCTGGTCGCCTGCGCCATCGTCTACCGCATGCAGCGGCTGGTGGACCTGTCCGGTCGCGACAGCCTGACCGGCCTGCCGAACCGGGCCTGGCTGCTGCAGCACATGACCCGGGTGCTGGACGCCGCGCGCCGCGAGGGACACTCGCTGACGCTGGCGCTGATCGACCTGGACAACTTCCGCCGGATCAACGAGGAGGCCGGCCCGCGCGGCGGCGACCAGGCGATCCGCCGCTTCGCCGCCTGGCTGCAGTCGCTGGCCGGCGACGACGAATCGCTGGCGCGGATCGGCGGGCAGGAGTTCGTGATGCTGCTGCGCGGCCCCGCCGGCAGCGCCTGGGAACGGCTGGATCGCGCGCGGCGCACGCTGGCCCATGCCGCCCTCGTCGCCGACCGCACCGGCGCCACCCTGCCGCTGAGCTTCAGCGCCGGCCTGGCCGCGTTTCCGCACGACGGCGGCAATCCGTCGGCGCTGCTGACCGTCGGCGACCGCCGCCTGCAGCAGGCCAAGCGTGCCGGCCGCGATCGCATCGTCGCCCGCGATGAATGAGAGACCGAGCGCCAATCGCCCGCCCGCTGCGGCCGCCAGCGAACGCCCGCGGCAAGGCGCGCCGCGATCGCGGCCGCACCGGCGCCGGCCGGCGCGGTTGCCGCCACCGGCCGGCTGGACTAGTCTGCGCCACTTGACGTTGGGGCCCGGGGGCCACGAATGGAAGACTTGACGCGGATCGGCTTCGGCCTGTTCGGACTGGCCGTGCTGCTCGCGATCACGTGGCTGTTCTCCAACAACAAGCGCCGCGTGGACTGGAAGCTGGTGGCCACCGGCGTCGCCCTGCAGATCGCCTTCGCCGCGGTCGTGCTGCGGGTGCCGGGCGGCCGCGAGGTGTTCGACTGGCTGGGCCACGGCTTCGTGAAGATCCTCTCGTTCGTCAACGCCGGCTCCGAGTTCATCTTCGGCAGCCTGATGAACGTCGAAACCTACGGCTTCATCTTCGCCTTCCAGGTGCTGCCGACGATCATCTTCTTCGCCGCGCTGATGGGCGTGATGTACCACCTGGGCGTCATGCAGTTCATCGTGCGGATCATGGCGCTGGCGATCACCAAGGTGATGCGCGTCTCCGGCGCCGAGACCACCAGCGTCTGCGCCAGCGTGTTCATCGGCCAGACCGAGGCGCCGCTGACGGTGCGCCCGTACATCTCGCGGATGACCGAGTCCGAGCTGATCACGATGATGATCGGCGGCATGGCGCACATCGCCGGCGGCGTGCTGGCCGCGTACGTGGGCATGCTCGGCGGCGGCAACCCCGAGGAACAGGCGTTCTACGCCAAGCACCTGCTGGCCGCGTCGATCATGGCCGCGCCGGCGACGCTGGTGATCGCCAAGATCCTGATCCCCGAGACCCGCGAGCCGCTGACCCGCGGCACGGTCAAGATGGAGGTCGAGAAGACCACCAGCAACATCATCGACGCCGCCGCAGCCGGCGCCGGCGACGGCCTGCGCCTGGCGCTGAACATCGGCGCGATGCTGCTGGCGTTCATCGCCCTGATCGCGATGGTCAACTGGCCGCTGGAATGGATCGGCGAGGTCACCGGCATCGCCGAGGCGATCGGCAGGCCGACCAGCCTGGCGACGATCTTCGGCTTCGTGCTGGCCCCGATCGCCTGGCTGATCGGCGTGCCGTGGCAGGACGCGTCGGTGGTCGGCTCGCTGATCGGACAGAAGATCGTCATCAACGAATTCGTCGCCTACCTGCAGCTGGCCGACATCGTCAACGGCCGCGTCGACGGCGTGGTGCTCAGCGACCAGGGCCGCCTGATCGCGACCTACGCGCTGTGCGGCTTCGCCAACTTCAGCTCGATCGCGATCCAGATCGGCGGCATCGGCGGGCTCGCGCCCGACCGTCGCCAGGACCTGGCGCGCTTCGGCCTGCGCGCCGTGCTTGGCGGTACCATCGCCACCCTGATGACCGCGACGATCGCCGGCGTGCTGACCTACGTCGGCGCGTGATCGCGGTTGCGATGGCATCACGTCCGCCGCGGCGGACGCGTGACAGAGGAACGTGCGTGTGAACCATGTCGTCGTCGTCGGGTCGTTCAATGTCGACCACGTGTGGAACTGCCCCACCCTGCCGCGGCGCGGCGAGACGCTCGCCGGCAGCTACGCCAGCGGCCCGGGCGGCAAGGGCTTCAACCAGGCCATCGCCGCCGCCCGCGCGGGCGCAGCGACCACCTTCATCTGCGCACTGGGCGACGATGCCGGCGGCCGCCAGGCACGCCATCTCGCCGGCAGCGAAGGCATCGCCCTGCGCGCCTACGACAGCAGCCAGCGCACCGGTACCGCCGGCATCTACGTCGCCGAAGACGGCCACAACACGATCATCGTCGGCCCGGGCGCCAATGCCGACCTGTCGGCGGCCTTCGTCACCCGCCAGGCGGACGCGCTGGCCGACGCGCAGGTACTGCTGGCGCAGCTGGAATCGCCGCTCGATGCGGTGCTCGAGGCGATGCGCATGGCCCGCGCCGCCGGCGTGACGACCCTGCTCAATCCCGCGCCGGCCAATGCCGACTGCGTGCGCGAACTGCTGGTCGCCGCCGACATCCTGACCCCCAACGAGACCGAGTTCGCCGCGCTGCTGGAACGCCACACCAGCACCCGGGTCGACGCCGACACCCTGGTCGATGTCGGCGACGCGCAGTTGCACCGGCTGTGCCGCACCCTGCTGCCGCGCGGCACCGTGGTGCTCACGCTCGGCGCGGCCGGCGCCTTCGTCTCGCACCGCGACGACCTGACCCGCGGCGATGCCGAGCCGTTCTACCGCGTCGCCGCCGACAAGGTGACCGTGGTCGACACCACCGGCGCGGGCGATGCGTTCAGCGGCGCCCTGGCCGCGGCGCTGGCCACCGCGCCGAGCGCCGCATTCGCCGGGCACGTGCGCTTCGCCAACCGCTATGCCGGGCTGTCGACCGAGCAGGTCGGCGCCGCCGTCGCGATGCCGAGGCTGTCGGCGCGATCGTAGACCGCGCCGCGCCGTCGCCGATCAGCGACAATGCGCGCATGCAGATCGGGCCCTACCGCATCGAACCGAACGTGATCCTGGCGCCGATGGCCGGGGTCACCGACAAGCCGTTCCGGCAGCTGTGCAAGCAGCTCGGCGCCGGCATGGCGATGTCGGAGATGACGATCAGCGACCCCCGCTTCTGGAACACCGGCAAATCGCTGCGGCGCATGGACCACGACGGCGAACCGGCGCCGGTCGGCGTGCAGATCGCCGGCACGGTGCCGCAGCAACTGGCCGCCGCCGCGCGCCACAACGTCGACCACGGCGCGCAGATCATCGACATCAACATGGGCTGCCCGGCCAAGAAGGTGTGCAACGCCTGGGCCGGCTCGGCGCTGATGCAGGACGAGGCGCTGGTGGCCGACATCCTGCGCGCCGTGGTCGCCGCGGTCGACGTGCCGGTGACGCTGAAGATCCGCACCGGCTGGTGCGCGGCGCAACGCAACGCACCGGCGATCGCGCGCATCGCCGAGGATGCCGGCATCGCCGCGCTCGCGGTGCACGGCCGCACCCGCGACCAGCACTACACCGGCAGCGCCGAGTACGACACCATCGCCGCGATCAAGGCCGCGCTGTCGATCCCGGTGATCGCCAACGGCGACATCGACACGCCCGACAAGGCCGCGCGGGTGCTGCGCCATACCGGCGCCGACGCGGTGATGGTCGGCCGCGCGGCGCAGGGCCGGCCGTGGATTTTCCGCGAGATCGCGCATTTCCTCGCCACCGGCGCGCGCCTGCCGCCGCCGTCGCTGGCCGAGGTGCGCGACATCCTGCTCGGCCATCTGCAGGCATTGCACGCGTTCTACGGCGAGACCGCCGGCGTGCGCATCGCCCGCAAGCACCTGGGCTGGTACGCGAAGGACCGGCCGGAGCACACCGTCGAGCAGCGCGCGCATTTCCGCGCCGTGGTCAACCGCGCCGACAGCGCCGCGCTGCAGCTCGCGCTGACCCGCGACTACTTCGACGCGCTGATCGACGGCCGCGACTGGCAGGCCGCGCAGGCGGCATGACAATCCCTTCGATGCCCGGTATCGCGCAAGGACGTTGAAAGGCTCCGGCCCGGAAATCCGCGAAGCGGCAATCCCCGCTCAGCGCCCGCTGGCGGCCGGCACGACACGGCCGGCGGCGGTCGCGTCCACCGGCTCGGTCCAGATCCGCGACCAGGTCGCCTGCCAGGTCGCCCCGATGTCGCGCGCCATCGGCGCCTGACGCGGCGCGATCGCGGTCCAGCCCGCGCCGTCGCGGCGGGCGACCGCGAAACGGAAGAAGTAGTCGGGTTCGCTGCCCATGCGCAGGTCGCTGAGCTGCAGGGTGCCGTCGACCACGTGCGCGCCCATGAAACCGTGGTTGAACCAGGACAGCCGGCGTACCGCCGGCAGGTCGGCGTTCGCGCGCAGCGCGGCGACATCGGACGGGTACGCGGTGAAGCGCATCGGCCCGCGGTCGGCGACCAGCGAGCGATAGCCCTCGACGTAGCCGTCGGGGGTCATCGCCACGACCCGCCACAGCAGCGTGGTCGCCGGCATCGGCACCGAGAAGCGCGGCGCATCCTGCAGCCCCATCGCCGCCAGCGCGCGGCCGGCCTCGCGCTCGACCAGCGCCTTGGCGGTCAGCGACCAGCCGATGTAGCCGCAGCTGAGCACCAGCCCGAACGCCAGCGCGCGCCCAGCGACGGGCCGCGCCCCTGCGACGGTCGCGACCAGCACGCCGACCAGCAGCCACACCGTGTACAGCGGGTCGATGATGAACAGGCTCGACCACATCGCCGGCGGCGGCTGCAACGGCCACAGCAGCTGGGTGCCGTAGACGGTGAAGGCATCGAGCAGCGGATGGGTGACCAGCGCGAGCTGGATCGCCCAGAACCAGCGCGTGGGCGAGGCGGCGACGCGCCCGTTGCCGAAACGGCGGAACAGCCACCAGATCAGCGTCGCCGCCAGCGGCAGCACCAGCAGCGAGTGGGTCAGGCCGCGGTGCAGGGTCATCCGCAGCACCGGGTCGTCGGTCATCAGCGCGACCGGAATGCCGTCGAGGTCGGGCAGCGTGCCGAGCACCGCGCCCGCAGCCAGCGCGGCGCGGCGGTGCGCAGCGGGCACGACCGCGGCGGCGACCGATGCGCCGAGCAGGATCTGGCTCAGGGAATCCATGCACGCATCATCATCGACCCGGACCGGCCGCGGCAACGGCGCGCTCCCAGGTCATCCGCGATCATTCATCGCCGCGCCAGCGCCACAGCGCCAGTGCGCCGTAGCCCAGCGCCAGCGCGGCCAGCGTCGCGACCTGCGGCCAGACCTCGGCCAGGCTGGCGCCCATCTGGTTGAGCCGCACCATCGCGTTGATGCCCGGCGTGGTCGGCAGCAGCTGCGACGCCGCGTGCAGCCAGGCCGGCGTCGACGGCCATGGCCACGACAGGTTGGACAGGAAGAACAGCGGCACCGAAGTCATCAGCAGCAGCTGGAACGCGCGCTCCGGGCTGCGGAACAGGCTGGCCAGCAGCAGCCCCAGCGCCACGATCGCGGCGATGAACACCGAACCGGCGGCCAGCAGGCCCGGCAGGTTGCCGCCGCGCGGGTAATCCTGCGCCCAGAACGTGAACCCGGTGTAGTACAGCAGGCTGGTCATGCCGACCAGCCAGAACAGGCAGGCCGCGGCCGCCAGCTGCACCGGGCGCGCCCGCAGCCGCCGGCCCCGCGCCATGCGCAGGCCGCCGCCGAGCACGCAGATGCCGATCAGCAGGGTCTGGTGCACGATCAGCGCCGACACCCCGGGCACGATGCTGCTGCCGTAGCCCTCCTGGGTGTTGAACAGCGGGCGCTTGACCAGGGTATACGGCGCGCTGGTCGGTGCGCCGGCATACATCGCCTGCGCGGTGGCCACCTCCACCGCCCAGCCGCGGATCGCATCGCCCATGCCTTCGAGCACGCTGCTGGCCCGGCCGAGGAACGCGCCATTGCCCAGCAGCACCAGCTGCGCCTGGCCGCCGCGCGCGAGATCGCGCTGCAGGCGCCCCGGAATGTGGACGATGCCTTCGGCGTGCCCGGATTCGATCGCGCGGCGCGCGTCGGCCAGGGTCAGCGGCGTGCCCACGACCTCGATCGCGCGCATGCTGTCGAGCTTGCGCAGCAGCGCCCGGCTCTCCGCGGAACGGTCGTCGTCGACCACCACCACCGGCAGGCTGCTGGCCACTTCGTTCCGGTAGGCGGTCGGATAGAACACCGAGTACAGCACCACGGCCAGCAGCATGGTGACCACCGCATAGCGGTTGCCGAGCAACGCGCGCCAGGTCCAGGCGAACGTGGCGCGGAACCCCTGCGGGCGGCCTGCCGCGCTCATGCGGCGGCGCCCGCGGCCGCCCGGCGCGCCGCGCGCCGGTACAGCCAGTAGCCCGGCACCCCGGCCAGCGGCAGGAACGCGGCCAGCGCCAGCAGCGGTGCCAGCGATGTGCCGGCCGCGCCGCCCATGTCGAGGGTGCGCGCCTGCAGCACGACGAAATGGGTGAACGGCAGGATCGCGTTCCACACATGCAGGAAACGGCTGCCGTCGTTGATCGGGAAGGTCGCGCCGGCGAAGGCCATCACCGTGCCGGCGTACAGGCTGCAGATCGACAGCGAGGTGCCGAGGTCGCGGGTCAGGCCGACCAGCAGCAGCGAGACGCTGGCATACGCCGCGTACAGCAGCACGATGCCGGCCAGCAGCGCCAGCATGCCCCCGGCATTGCCGAACGCGTCGCCCGCGCGCCAGGCCGACAGCAGCACCCCGACCACGCCATAGGAGGTGAACAGCAGCAGGTACGGCAGCAGCTTGCCCAGCACCGCGGCGGACGGCCAGCGCTGCGGCGCCAGCCACGCCGCGAGGCTGCCGTCGCGCAGTTCGCGGCCGAGCGACGTCGTCATCGCCAGCATCGCCGCCAGCAGCAGCAGCGCCGGCACCAGCAGGCCGAGCAGGAAGCGGCCGAGGTTGCGCTCGGGGTTGAACAGCACCCGCGCCTGCACCGCGACCGGTGCGTCGCGCACCGTCGCCGGTCCGGCGGCCAGCGCGACGGACGACACCACCACGTCGCGGTTGAAGGCGTCGACGACATCGCCGATGTCACGCGCGGCCGACTGCCCGGCAGTCAGGTAGCTGGCGTTGTAGTAGGCCAGCAGCGTGCCGGCCTGCCCGCGCGCGACCTCGCGCGCGGCGCGCGGCGGGATGTGCACGACCGCGAACACGTCGAGCTTGCGCACCAGCGGCCACGCCGCCTCCAGCGAGAGCGGCGCCGCGACCACCTCCAATCCGGGGCTGGCATCGAGCATCCGCACCAGTTCGCGGCTCTCGGCGCTGCGGTCCTGGTCGACCACCGCGATCGGCAGGTCGCGCATCACCCCGTCGCCCATCAGCAACGCCAGCACCAGCAGCAGGCCCCAGGGCAGCCAGGTCACCAGCGCCAGATCCCACCGGTCGCGGCGCAGCCGCCCGAGTTCGCGCCGCGTCGCGGCCAGCAGCGCCTCGCCCCAGCCGGTCAGCCCTGCGGCCATGCGAACAGCACGCTCATGCCCGGGCGCAGGCCGTCGACCTTATCCACCGGCCGCGCCCGCACCTCGAAGCTGTGCACGTCGAAACCGGCCGACTGCCGGGTCGCGCGCCAGGTGGCGTAGTCGCCGGCCGGGCTGACGTAGTAGACCTCGAATTCGACCGCCTTGCGGCCCAGTGCGGGCACGTCGCCATGCACGCGCATGCCCGGGGCGACGCCGTGGAACTGGTCCTCGCGCAGGAACAGCGAGACCCAGGGATGGTCGATGTCGACCAGCTTGAACACCGGGTAGCCGGCCGGGACGATCTCGCCGACGTCGGCCATGCGCCGGCTGATCTCGCCGGCGGCCGGCGCGTGTCCGCGCACCTCGGCCTCCGCGGCCTCCACTTCGGCGACCGCGCCCTCGGCCTGGCGCACCTGGGCGTGGGCCGCGGCCTTGTCCTGGCTGCGCGCGCCGGCACGGGCCATGTCGTACTGGGCGCGCGCGGCGGCTTCCAGGCCGGCGGAACTGCGCGCCTGCGCCTGGGCCTCGTCGCGCCGCTGGCGGCTGACCACGCCCTCGCCGTAGAGCCGGTCGAGCCGCCGGAACGTGGATTGCGCCAGCGCATTGCCGGCCCGCGCGCGCTCCCATTCGGCCTCGGCGGCGCGGATGTCCTCCTCGCGCGCGCCGGCATCGGCCTTGTCGGCCTGCGCCTGCGCGGCGTCGCGCACCGCGCCGGCCTGCTGCGCCTTGGCCGCGACCTCGGGCGAGTCCAGCTCGAACAGTAGCTGCCCGGCCTCGACCCGGTCGCCCTCGCGCACGTGCACCGCCGCCAGCCGGGCGCTGACCTTCGCGGCCACGTTGAGGCTGTCGGCATCGACCATGCCCTGCACCTGGCCCTGCCCGGGCCGGAACGCCAGCCACACGCCAAGCACCACCACCACGACAACCAGCACGACGACGGCCGGCAACAGCCGGCGGCGACGCGCGTGCGGCTGCGGATCGGAGGACGGGTTCTGGCTCATGGGGCGACCACCTGGGCTGTTGCGGTTCGGGACAGGGCGTCGAAGCGGGCGGTCTGGCCGCTCATCTGCAGTAGCTCGGCCAGCGCGACGTCGTAGGCATAGGCGGCCTCGGCGCGCTCGACCTGCGCGCCGCCGAGGGTCAGGCGCGCATCGATGACGTCGAGCGAGGTCGCCATGCCCTCGCGGAACGACAGTTCCTGCAGGCGCAGGTTCTCGGCCGCCTCGGCGATCGAACTGTCGAGCAGCTGGTACTGCACGCGCGCGGTTTCCAGCGCATTCCAGGCCTGGGTCACGCCGATGCGCAGCTGGTTGCGCGCCTCGCGCAGGCCCGCCTCGGCCTCGTCGTGTTTCGCGCGTGCCGCCGACAGCTTCTGCGAACGGCCCTGCCCCGACAGGAAGGTGTACTTCAGGCCGATGCCGAAGGCCCAGTCCGGATCGTCGAGGAACGCGTCCTGGCGCCGGAAATCGTACTGGCCGAAGGCGTAGATCGTGGGCTTGTACTGCGCCTGCTGGGCGCGCACGCCATGGCCGGCCTGGGCCACCATCGACTGCAGCCGGCGCACCTGCGGATGCGAGGCCTCGGCCGCGTCGATGAACGCCTCCAGCGTGCCGACCGGCGCCGCATGCACGAACAGCGGGCTGACCGGCTGCACGTCGCCGCCGGCATGCAGCAGCAGCGCCAGCGTCGCCCGCGTGCTGTCGAGATCGTTGCGCGCCTTGCGGTACTCGCGCTCGGCCTTGTCGCGGGCGACCGTGGCCTGCAGCCGCTGGGCGCGGCTGGCGAAGCCTTCCTGTTCAAGCCGCAGCGCATCGTCGAGGTGCCGCTGCAGGCCATCGCGCACCGCGGTGCGGATCGCCAGCGCCTGCTCGGCCAGTTGCTGGCCGTAGTAGGCGTGCACCAGTTGCACCGCCAGCGTCTGCTGCTGCAGCAGGCGCTCGGCGTCGGCCTGTCCGACCGCCGCCTCCGCGGCGCCCTGCGCAGCGGGAATGAGGCCGCCGGTGTACAGCGGCATCGTCGCGGTCAACAGCGGCCGCGTGCGCCAGTCGTCGAACTCGAACGTCAGCGGCGAAGGGATGCCGAACACCTCGGCGACCGGCGCCAGCGAGCCGAGCGGCAGCTCGACGGTCTTCTGGAACCGCATCCTGCGGATCTCGGCGCTGACGTCGGGCACCCGCAGCCGGCGGGTGGCCGCATGCTCGGCCGCAAGGCCGCGCACGTTGGCGTCGGCGGCCATCAGCGCATCGGAGCGCTCGAACAGGTGCTGCTCGGCCTGCGCATAGCTCAGCGGGACCGCGGTGCCCTGCTGTGGTGGTGGCGCGCCCGGTTGCATAGCGCCCGGCTGCAGCAGCTCCTGCGGCGGATCGTCCGCCGCGATGGCCGGCAGTGGGCAGTTGGCCGCCAGCCCGACGGCCAGCAGCACCTTCGTCGTTCGCATCCCGATTCGCGTCATTGCCCGGAAAATCCCCACGCCCCGATGCCGCCCGATCTCCACGCCGGCATCCCTGCTTCCATCATCCATCGTTCGTACCGCCGCCATCCTTGCCTTCCGGTTTCCATGCATCCCGTCCTGTCGCTGCAAGGTACCGTGCACCACGCGGCATCACGACTGTACGCCACCGTATCCTGGGAGTCACATCATGAAGCTGCGCCAAAGAACCGCAGGGAGCGGTTCTTGACAACGCGCAGCGTTGGCCCTCGCCGATGACCGGAGAAGACGGCTGCGTAGGTCGGCCCATGCGGCCGACGGGCGCGGCGTCACGGATTCTCAAGGCGTCGTGGGACCCGCCTGCCCGGCCCGGCCGGAATCCCGGCGTCGGGGGCGTTGCCCCGACCTACGATCGCCCCCGGAATCGGCGAGGGCGAATTGCTCCCCGCGGCTCAGTGCACCGACGCGCCACAACACTTCTTCCATTTCCTGCCGCTGCCGCAGGGACAGGGATCGTTGCGGCCGGGCGCGGGCGCGCGCCGGACCGGGGTGCGTACGACCCTCTCCGCCAGCCGCGTCTCGTTGAGGTCGAGCAGCAGGCCGGGGACCGAGGTCAGCAGATCCCAGCGCGCGTCGAGATCCAGCCGGTCCTGCGGCGGGATGCCGAGTTCGTCGGCGTGCGCATCGTCGGTGGCCGACAGGCGCACCAGGTCGGCGACGTCCGCGCACAGATCGTCGTCGGTTGCCATCCAGGCTTCCCAGGCATCGCCGCGCAGCGACATGCCGTGCAGGAATCCCCCCGCCCACAGCGCGCCGACCGGAAAATCGGGCGGGATCGCATCGAACGGGTCCGCGTCGTCTCCGTCCTCGTCGCCGGTGTCGGGCAATGCGATCAGCGGCATCAGCTCGAAGCCATCGTCGGACGCGTCCGGCGCCGGCAGTTCGTCCTCGTACGGAAGCGGCTGGACGACCCGCCAGGCGATGTGGTTCCAGAGCTTCGTCAGCAGGCCCATCTCCTCCGAGGCCTGCCGCTGGTCGGCCCACGCCGGCACCTCGCCGAACACGTACGGCAGGTATTCGCGGGGCATCACCAGCTCGCCCGGACCGACGATCAAGGCCGAGAAGAATCCGTCCAGGGTCTCGAGCGGCATGCCGCCCTGCCCGATCCGCGGCGCCAGCAGTGCCTCGAGGGCGGCGACATCCTGCTCGTCCAGTGGACCGGCGGCTGCGGGCTGGGTCATGCTGGGTTTCCTTGCGTTGGGGCGGCAGGCGGGAGTTTAACCCCCGATCAATGCAGGCCCCGCCTGTCATGCACGCCGGCACGCGGACCTGTATCATCCCCCGCCATCTTTCCATCCGAATATAGGGATATAGCCCCGATGTCCAACTACCTGTTCACCTCCGAATCGGTCTCCGAAGGCCATCCGGACAAGATCGCCGACCAGATTTCCGACGCGGTGCTCGACGCGATCCTGGCGCACGACAAGCGCGCGCGCGTGGCCTGCGAGACCATGGTCAAGACCGGCGTGGCGATCGTCGCCGGCGAGATCACCACCAGCGCGTGGATCGACCTCGAGGCCCTGACCCGCAAGGTGATCCTGGACATCGGCTACGACAGCTCGCAGGTCGGCTTCGACGGCGAGACCTGCGGCGTGCTGAACCTGATCGGCAAGCAGTCGCCGCACATCGCCCAGGGCGTGGACCGCAAGAAGCCTGAGGAAATGGGCGCCGGCGACCAGGGCCTGATGTTCGGCTACGCGACCAACGAGACCCCGACCTTCATGCCGGCGGCGATCCACTACGCGCATCGCCTGGTCGAGCAGCAGGCCAAGGTCCGCAAGAAGAAGAACTCGCCGCTGCCGTGGCTGCGCCCGGACGCCAAGTCGCAGGTCACGCTGCGCTACGTCGACGGCGTCGCCACCGCGATCGACGCCGTGGTGCTGTCGACCCAGCACGATCCCGACGTCAAGCAGAAGCACCTGATCGAGGCCGTGCGCGAGGAGATCCTCAAGCCGGTGCTGCCGGAGAAGTGGCTGCACAAGGGCACCAAGTTCCACATCAACCCGACCGGCAAGTTCGTCATCGGCGGGCCGGTCGGCGACTGCGGCCTGACCGGGCGCAAGATCATCGTCGACACCTACGGCGGCTGGGCGCGCCACGGCGGCGGCGCGTTCTCCGGCAAGGACCCGTCGAAGGTCGACCGCTCGGCCGCGTACGCCGCGCGCTACGTCGCCAAGAACATCGTCGCCGCGGGCCTTGCCGACCGCTGCGAGGTGCAGGTGTCCTATGCCATCGGCGTCGCCGAGCCGACCTCGATCTCGGTCACCACCTTCGGCACCGGCAAGGTGCCCGACGAGACCATCGAGAAGCTGATCCGCAGGCATTTCGACCTGCGCCCCTACGGCATCATCCAGATGCTGGACCTGATCCACCCGATGTACCAGCCCACCGCGGCCTACGGCCACTTCGGCCGCAAGCCGAAGGAGTTCAGCTACACCGACGGCGCCGGCAAGTCGCACACCGCGACGGCGTTCTCGTGGGAGAAGACCGACAAGGCCGACGAACTGCGCGCGGCCGCGAAGCTGAAGTAAAGGCGTCGCATCCATCGCGCGTCGACGAACGGGCCGCTTCTGCGGCCCGTTCCTTTTCCGGTGCTTCTCCCGGGCGGGACAGCCATCGACGATCGCCACGTCCCGCCACCTTCCGTCCCGGCCCGATGCGATCACCCGTTGTGCATTGCGGAGTTCGCATGCTATCTGTGCAGTGCAGCACAGCGCCGCGCCTCTCCCGGAGCCCGTCCACGATGCCCGCCAGTTACGACGAAATGCTCGATGCCGACGGCAACGTCCGTCCGCACTACCGCGCGTTCGACGACTGGCTGCAACGGACCCCGCCCGAGGAAGTCGCGCACAAGCGGCGCCAGGCGGAGATCTCCTTCCACCGCGTCGGCATCACCTTCTCGGTCTACGGCGAGGAAACCGGCAACGAGCGCCTGATCCCGTTCGACATCGTGCCGCGGATCGTGCCGGCCGGCGAGTGGCGCATGCTCGAGGCCGGCCTGCGCCAGCGCGTGCATGCGCTGAACCTGTTCCTGGGCGACATCTACGGCGAGCAGCGGATCCTGCGCGACGGCCGCATCCCCACCGAACTGGTGCTGGGCAACAGCGAATACCGCAGGGAAATGCAGGGGCTCAAGCTCGCCGGCAATGTCTACTCGCACGTCTCGGGCATCGACCTGGTCCGCGCCGGCGACGGCGAGTACTACGTGCTGGAGGACAACCTGCGCGTCGCCTCCGGCGTGTCGTACATGCTGGAGAACCGCAGGATGATGGCGCGGCTGATCCCCGAGCTGTTCGCGCGCCAGCAGATCGCGCCGGTGGAGCGCTATCCCGACGCGCTGTTCGACATCCTGCGCCAGTGCGCGCCGGCCAACATCGACAATCCGGTGGTCGCGGTGCTGACCCCGGGCGCGGCCAATTCGGCCTATTTCGAGCATGCCTTCCTCGCCCAGCAGATGGGCGTGGATCTGGTCGAGGGCGCGGACCTGTTCGTCAAGGACGAGATGGTCTACGCGCAGACCACGCGCGGCGCGCAGCGGGTACACGCCATCTACCGCCGCATCAACGACGACTTCCTCGACCCGACCGTGTTCCGGCCCGAGTCGATGCTCGGCGTACCCGGGCTGTTCGGCGCCTACCGCGCCGGCAACGTCACCCTGGCGAACGCGCCGGGCACCGGCGTCGGCGACGACAAGTCGGTGTATCCCTACGTGCCGGACATGATCCGCTACTACCTCAGCGAGGAGCCGATCCTGCACAACGTGCCGACCTGGCAGCTGCGCAATCCCGACGACCTCAAGTACACCCTCGAACGCCTGCCCGAGCTGGTGGTCAAGGAAGTCCACGGCGCCGGCGGCTACGGCATGCTGGTGGGACCGGCCTCGACCCGCGCCGAGATCGAGGCGTTCCGGCAGCGCATCCTCGCCGATCCGGACAACTACATCGCCCAGCCGACGCTGTCGCTGTCGACCTGCCCGACCTTCGTCGAGAGCGGCCTGGCGCCGCGCCACATCGACCTGCGCCCCTACATCCTCAGCGGCCGCCGCATCCACGTGATCCCCGGCGGGCTGACCCGCGTCGCGCTGCGCGAGGGCTCGCTGGTGGTCAACTCCTCGCAGGGCGGCGGTACCAAGGACACCTGGATCATGGAGAACTGACGCGTGCTGTGCCGAACCGCCGAAGACCTGTACTGGGTGGCGCGCAGCATCGAGCGCGCCGAGAACACCGCCCGCCTGCTGGACATCGCCCAGCGCATCGCGCTGCTGCCCGAGCGCCTGGACCGCGGCAAGGCCACGGCCGCGCCATGGCGCCGCGCGCTGGACTCGCTGGGCATCGCCGGCAGCTACGCCGCCAGCCACGCCACGATCGACGCCGAGGGCGTGGTCCACCACCTGCTGCTGTCGCCCGCCAATCCCAACTCGATCCACAGCTGCCTGCTGCGTGCGCGCGAGAACGCACGCGCGCAGCGCGTGGCGATCACCGCCGAGATGTACGAGGACCTCAACACCTCGTGGCTGGAGATGCGCCGCCTCGACGCCACGCGGCTGCGCATGAACGGCCTCAGCGACACGCTGGAATGGGTCAAGACCCGATCGGCCTCGTTCCGCGGCGTCACCATCGGCACCCTGGGGCGCGGCGAGGGCTACCACTTCCTGCAGCTGGGCGCGTTCATCGAGCGCGCCGACTGGGCGATCCGCCTGCTCGACCTGATCAGCAGCGACGACGACCTGCCCGAGACCGGCGAGGCGCGCGACGCGGTGCAGTATTTCCAGTGGAGCGCGCTGCTGCAGTCGCTGTCGGCATTCGAGACCTACCGCCGGCTCTACCGCGACTCGGTCAGCCCGGCCGGCGTTGCCTCGCTGATGCTGCTCAACAGCGACAACCCGCGCTCGCTGCAGACCTGCCTCGGCGCCGCCCACCGGATCCTGCAGGCGCTGTCGGGCGGCACGCCGCTGGAAGTGGTCCGCCAGGCCGGCGCCCTGGCCGCGCAGTCGCGCTACGCGCGCATCGACGAGATCATCGCCGGCGGCATGGAGGCCTGGCTGCAGGACACCATGGCGCGGCTGGCGGGCCTGGGCGCCGAGATCCACCGGCAGTTCATGAGCACCGCCAGCGCGCTGCCGTCGGGCCCGACCGCGACCCGCCAGGCGCAATGGCAGACCTCGGCGTGACACGCGCGCACCCGCAGCGTGCACAATTGCGCCCTGCCCGCTCACCCCCAGGCCTGCCCACTCCATGACCTACTGCATCGGACTGAACCTCGACGACGGCCTGATCCTGGCCTCCGACTCGCGCACCAACGCGGGCGTCGACCATGTCCGCCGCGCCGGCAAGATGCGGGTGTTCGCACAGGACGGCGAGCGCGTCGTGGTCACCCTGTCCGCCGGCAACCTGTCGCTGACCCAGAACGTGCTCAACCTGCTGGAACACCGCTCGCGGCACGAGACCGGCAGCCTCGGCATCCTCAACGCGCAGTCGATGTTCCAGGTCGCGCAGCTGGTCGGCGACGCGATGCGCGAGATCCGCAGCCGCGACGAGGCCTACCTGCGCGACAGCGGCATCGACCCGACCGGCTCGTTCATCGTCGGCGGCCAGATCAGGGGCGAGGCGCCGCGGCTGTTCCTGGTGTACTCGGAAGGCAACTTCATCGAGAGTTCCGACGAGACGCCGTTCTTCCAGACCGGCGAGATCAAGTTCGGCAAGCCGATCCTCGACCGGGTGATCTCCTCGCACACCAGCCTGGTCGAGGCCGCCAAGTGCACGCTGGTGTCGTTCGACTCGACGATCCGCTCGAACCTGTCGGTCGGCACCCCGATCGACCTGCTGGTTTACCGCCGCGACAGCCTCAAGGTCGAGATCCAGCAGCGTTTCGAGGACGACGACCCCTACCTGCAGGCGATCCGCGACAGCTGGAACACCAGCATGCGCCGCGCGGTCGAGGCATTGCCGCTGCCCGACTGGGCGTGAGCGGCTGGCGGGTCCCGACCCGCCGTGCCGCCGCGATGACGATGGCGGGTCGAGCCCGCCCTACGGCGCCGCATCCTCCTGCGGGCGGTGCTTCACGTAGCGGTCGAGCCACGCATCGGTCTCGTAGAGCATGTGCAGGATCGACTCGCGCGCGCGGTAGCCGTGCGACTCCTTCGGCAGCATCACCAGCCGCGCGTTGCCGCCCAGGCCCTTGATCGCGGCGAACATGCGCTCGCTCTGCAGCGGGAAGGTGCCGGAGTTGTTGTCCTCCTCGCCATGGATCAGCAGGATCGGATCCTTGATCCGGTCGGCGTAGTTGAACGGCGACATCTTCAGGTAGGTGTCCTGCGCCTGCCAGTAGTTGCGCTCCTCGGCCTGGAAGCCGAACGGGGTCAGCGTGCGGTTGTACGCGCCGCTGCGGGCGATGCCGGCGGCGAACAGGCGCGAATGCGCCAGCAGGTTGCCGGTCATGAAGGCGCCGTAGGAATGCCCGCCGATGGCGATGCGGCGGCGGTCGGCCACGCCGCGACGCACGACCTCGTCGATCGCGGCCTCGGCGCTCGCCACCAGCTGCTCGATGTAGGTGTCGTTGGGCTCGGCGTCGCCCTCGCCGATGATCGGCATCGACACGTCGCTGAAGACCGCGTAGCCGGTCGCCAGGTAGGCCTGCGGGCCCCAGTAGCCGATCGCATTGAAGCGGTATGGCGAATCGGTGACCTGGCCGGCGGCGTCCGCCGATTTGAACTCGCCCGGATAGGCCCACATCAGCAGCGGCAGCGGGCCGTCGCGCGCGGCATCGTAGCCGGCCGGCAGGTACAGCGTGCCGGTCAGGTCCACGCCGTCGCGGCGCTTGAAGCGGACCAGTTCCTTGTGTACGTCGCGCAGCTGCGGCGTGGGATGCGGGAACGCGGTCAGCGGCACCGGTGCGGCGCCGTCGGCCGCCTGCAGGTCGCGCAGGTAGTAGTTCGCCGGCTCGGTGGGCGACTCGCGTGTGGTCAGCAGGCGGGTCGCGCCGGCGTCGAGCAGCGCGGCCGGTGCCTCGTAATGCGGTGCCTGCGACTGGAACAGCCGGGTGCTGCTGCCGTCGGCCAGGTTGTGGCGGTCCAGGAACGGGCGGTCGCCCTCGTCCGAGGCGCCGTCGCCGATGCGGTAGACGCTGTCGCCGTCGGCGGCGATCAGCAGCCGCTGCCTGCCGTTGTCGTCGGGCATCGTGACCGCGGTGCCGGGATCGGCATAGCGGTCCTCGAACGAGCCGTCGCGCAGCAGCGCCGGCGTGCTGCCGGCGACGTCCGGGCGCAAGCGCCATTCGCGGACCTGCCGCGTGCGCCACCAGTATTCGGCCAGCAGGGCGAGTTCGCCGTTGCCCCACTGGGTACCGCCGTAGCGCATCGACAGCTCGGCCAGCACCGCGGGCGCATCGCGGAACGGCGCGGCCTGCATGTAGACCACGTCGCGCACCGATGCCTCGCGCGCGGGATCGCCGCCGTCCTGCGCCTCGGCCCAGACCAGCGTCGCCGGCGCGTCGCTGCGCCAGCCGATCGAACGCACGCCGGTCGGCACCGCGTCGTTGCCGACCGGCAGGCCCTCGACCAGCGGCAGTTCGGCAACCGTATGCCGCACGCGGCCGTCGAGCCCGATGACGTCGATCGTGCGCGGGAACCGCGAATACGGCACCAGGTACGAGAACGGGCGCGCTAGGCGCTGGCGCAGCACGTGCCGACCGTCCGGCGACGGCGTCGCACCGATGTGCAGCGCCGGTGCGTCCAGCGGCGTGACCGTGCCGTCGAGCGCGACCAGCGCCAGCTGCGAGGTCAGGTAATGCGCGAACACGCGCGCATCGTCCTCGTTGCGCAGCAGGTCCTGGTAGGTGCGGATCTGCTGCACGCTGCCGCCCGGCCCGGTCTGCTGGATCGCCGGGCCGGTGGGGATGCCGTCGCCCTGCGGCGCGTCGCCCTGGTCCTGCGGCCGCAGCCGCACCAGCAGCCGCCGGCTGTCGGGCATCCACTCGAAACCGCTGCCGATGACGGTGTTCAGCGGCTGCGCGGTCGCGCGCCGCGCCTGGCGCGCGGCGACGTCCACCAGCCACAGCTCGACCACGCCGGCAGGCGTGTCGGTATGGGTGAAGGCGATGAAGCGCTGGTCCGGCGACCACGCCATCGTGCCCAGCGCCAGCGGCTGCGGCAGGCCGGCGATGCGCAGGTCCTCGCCGCCCTCGACCGGCTTGAGCCACAGGTCGGTGACGAAGCTGGCGCGGCTCGCCGCATAGGTGCGCGGATTGATGCGCAGGCCGGCGAGCTTGAGTTCGGGCTGTGCAACCTCGGCGATGCCCGGCAGCGCCGGCGTCTGCAGGAACGCGACCAGGTCGCGCCTGGGGCCCAGCGACAGCCGCGGCGGGCGCGGGGCGTCGACGATCGCCTGCAGCGCCGGCGGCGGGGTGCGGTATCCGTCCTCGCCATTGGCCGGCATCGCCTGCGCGAAGACGACGGCCGGCGCCAGCAGCACGCAGGCGATCCACGCATGGCGCCTGCGCGCCACGGCCCGAATTCGTGTCGATACCCGCATCGTTCGCTCCCCGGATTGACGGCGCGTCCCCGACGCACCCGACCGGCCACCATATCAGCGCCTCCGGCCTGCCGGCCCTCCCAGAGGTCATGCAGGCGGCCACAGCCGGTGGTTCACGGCGACGCGTCCTCCGCGGCGGGTTTCTCCGCGACGGGAAACGCGGGACTATCATCCAGATCCGCCCGCGAAGCGCGCAGCCCGCCGATGCCCTGCCGCGGCGCGGCATCCGGAGCGGGCCTGACCCGCCGGCGCGGACGCCCGGCATCGGAGATGACGAAATGAAGAGCCACACGCGTCGGAAGTTTCTGGTCACGGGCGGCGCCGCCGGACTGCTGGTGGCGATCGGCGTCCCCGCACTGGCGCGCACACTCGCCCGCGGCGCGGCGCGCGCCACGGCCGCCACGGCGGTCACGGAGGTGTTCGGCGACGGCATCCGGCTGACGGCGGTGGCCGTCGAATACGATGCGCCGGTCCGTGGCGACGGCCTGACCGCATCGGATTTCCAGGTCGAGGGCCGCACCGTCACCGACGTCTACACGAGCACGTCGGCCAACCCGGCCGACCGCGCGGACGCCGGCCGCTTCGTCATCGTCGGCCTGTCGCCCGGGGACGACAACGCCCTGCTCGCCGAGAAGCTGCAACTGCAGCGCGCCGGCCAGGCGTCGCCCGGCGGCGCCGGCGGTCCCGGAAAGGCCGGCGACATCCCGGCCTACGACACCGTCTACCGAGAACCCCGGGCCAGCGTCGTGCAATCGGGCGTGCTGGCCGCGGCCGACGGCGGCGTCATCCCCGCAAGCGGGCACGCGCTGGAGACCAGCCGGGTCGAGAACCTGATCGTCGACGATTTCCGGCAACTGGAATTCCACGACCCCGCGACCGGCAGGACACTCCGGTACAACCTGTTCGTGCCGAAGGACTACGACCCGGAGAAGTCCTATCCGCTGGTGCTGTTCATGCACGATGCCGGCGCGACCAGCGACGTGACCCGCACCACCCTGTTCCAGGGGCTGGGCGCCGTGGCCTGGGCCAGTCCCGCCGACCAGGCCAGCCGCCCGTGCTTCGTGCTGGCGCCGCAGTTCACCGAGATCATCGCCGACGACGACTCGCGTACCTCGGACGCGCTCGACACCACCATCGACCTGATCCGGGCGCTGGCCGACGAGTACGGCATCGACCGCGATCGCCTCTACACGACCGGCCAGTCGGGCGGCTGCATGCTGTCGATCGCGATGGACATCAAGTACCCGGACTTCTTCGCCGCGTCGTTCCTGGTGGCCGGCCAGTGGGACCCGGCGCTGGTGAAGCCGCTGGCCCGGCAGAAGCTGTGGATCCTGGTATCGCAGGACGACGCCAAGGCGTTTCCCGGCCAGAACGCCATCGTCGACGTGCTGGCGCAGGAAGGCGCGAAGATCAGCCGCGCCACCTGGGACGGCACCTGGAGCGCGGCGCAGTTCCGCGAGGCCTTCGACGCGATCGACGCCGAGGGCAGCCCGATCAACTACGTGACCTTCGCCCCGGGGACCGTCATCCCGCCGGGACAGTCGGCCGCGGGCGCCAGCGGGCACCGCAACACCTGGCGTATCGCCTACAGCATCGCGCCGATCCGCGAATGGATCTTCCGCCAGCACCGCGGACAGCCCGACCCGCAGTGACCCCGCGCGGACACATGTCCGCGTCGGGAGTCTCGCCGCGGCCCTGTCAGCCGGAGGCCACTGGCGCCGGCGCGTCCCGCCCCCACCTGGCGATCACGCGCACGTAGACCAGTTCGCCCAGCAGTTCCACCAGCGTCTGGGTCACGATGACCGCGGGCAGGACGGGAATGGCGCCAGGTACCGCGAGCGCCAGCGGCAGCACCACCAGCGAATTGCGGGTGCCCGCGCTGAACGCGACCGACCGGCCCGCGGCCGCCTCCAGGCCGAACCGGCGCGCGACCAGCCACCCCAGCAGCGGCGCGGCGATCGCGAAGGCGAGATAGACCGGCACGACGCGCAGCGCCGGACCGATGGCCGGACCGAGCTGCGGCACCACGGCCGCGATCACGACGAACAGCACCAGCGCCGTGGCCGGCACCGGCAGCACGCCGAGCAGCGTGGCGACGCGCCGACCCGCGCGACTTCTCGCGGCCCAGACCTGGGTCAGCGCGGCCAGCAGCAGCGGGACCAGGATCAGCCACGTGAACGCATGCACGAACGGCCCCATGTGCACGAGCCGCGCCGCATCCTCGCCGAGAAACACGGCGAGATAACCGGGCAGCAGCGCCATCTGGACGATCAGCAGGACCGGGGTCGCGGCCAGCAGCAGGCGGGCGTCGGCACGGCCGAGATGGGAGAACGTGACCACGTAATCGATGCACGGCGCCAGCAGGACCAGCAGCACGCCCAGGCGGATCATCGGATCGGCGGGCAGCAGCTGGACCAGGACGGCCACCAGCAGCGGAATCACCACGAAATTGGCGACCAGCAGCGCCGCAAGGAAACGGAACCGGCCGAACGCGCGCCGCAGCTCGGCCACCGGCACCTGCAGGAAGGTCACGTACAGCATCAGCGCGAGGGCCGGATTGACCGCCCGCTCCAGTGTCGCGGTGCCGGGCACCAGCAACGCGACGGCCGCGGCCGACGCGACGGCGCAGAAATACACGGCGATCTGACGGCCTTCCAGCGCATCCCGGATCTGCTGTTGCCCCATGTCGTCTCCGCGTCGTGCAGGCCGGTTGCGCGCGTGCTCCGCATCGGCGCCTCCTGTCGGCGGCCTGCAGGGTCGCCGATGGAACCGCGCCATCGATCCGCCAGCTTACCGGGGAACGTGTTTTCCCGTCGCGCCGCGCTGTCGCGAAGGACGCTCCCGGCGTCGGGGGCGTTGCCCCGACCTACGAGCAAGGAGGCTTCGTAGGTCGGCCCCACGCGGCCGACGTGCGCCGCGCCCGGATTCGCGAGGTGTCCAGGGACCCGCCGACCCGGCCCGACGGAAATACCAGCGTCTGGGGCGTTGCCCCGACCTACGAGCGGGAGGCTTCGTAGGTCGGCCCCACGCGGCCGACATGAGCAGCGTCTGGATTCGCGAGGTGTCCAGGGACCCGCCGACCCGGCCCGACGGAAATACCAGCGTCTGGGGCGTTGCCCCGACCTACGAGCGGGAGGCTTCGTAGGTCGGCCCCACGCGGCCGACATGAGCAGCGCCCGGATTCGCGAGGTGTCCAGGGACCCGCCGACCCGGCCCGGCGAAAATACCGGCGTCGGGGGGCGTTGCCCCGACCTGCGATCGGGCCCCGGGAGTCGGCGAAAAATCCAGAAAAAACGGGCCGCCCGAAGGCGGCCCGAAACCTGGCATCCAGCCGATGCCAAACCCGTGATCTGGATCAGTGCGTCTGCACGTCCGCATCGATCCGCGCGTAGCTCTGGTTGGCGATGTCGCCATCTGCACCCGAGGAGATCGTGTGCAGCTTCGACGCGAAACCATAGGGATCGTTGTTGAGGTTGCGCGCCAGCGACACCGCGAAGTCCATCGTGCCGTCGAGCGGATTGCCGTTGTAGTCCTCGACCATCACCCGCAGGTCGCTGTGCGCACCACCGAACTCGTTGCCGTCGACGGTCGCGCGCGTCTGCTCCATCAGCGATTGCAGCTGCGCCTCGCTGAAGGTCAGCGTCACCTTGTCGCCGGCCTGCACCGGACCGCTGCCCTGGCCGCCGGTCAGCGCCCAGTTCAGCAGGTCGGCATTGGCCTGCTCCTCGCTGGCCTCGTTCTTGCCGAGGATGTTGCGCTCGAACCAGTTGTAGCCGGGCCGGTCGGTGTCGACCTCGAACTGGTAGCTGCGCTCGCCCGGCAGCTCGTTGCCGTCCGCGTCGAACCGCTGGCTGATGGTCAACGGCACGTTGGCACCGTAGGTCAGGTCGGTGGTCAGCGAATACGAACCGTCGGGATAGGTCACCTGCACCGCGCTGCCGAGGTTGGCCTGCCCGCCCAGCACCACGGCAAGTTCGTCGGTGCCGGCGCGCAACTGGGTCTGCGACGAGTAGTCGATCCGCGAGACCGTCGCGACGTTGTCGACACCGGGCGTCTCGTGCGCGATCTGGCCGGTGCTGTTGAAGTGCGCGTAGGCGGCCTGGCCCTCGGCGGTGGAGATGTCGAACTCGGCCGTCTGCAGCGTCGCGCCATGCAGCTGGTCCTCGCGTCCGGCCATCACCGAGATGTCGCCCGCGCGCAGGCCGACGCCGTTGAATGCATTGATGGTCTCGGTCGGGCCGGTGGTCACGCGGACCGTGTCCTCGTCGACACGCTCGACGGTATAGCTGACGCCTTCCGACGCCTTGATGTGGGTTTCGGTGCCGATCATCCGGAACGACCCGGCCAGCGACGTGTTGGTGTAGGCGCTGCTGTCGAGGGTGACGCTGCCACCGACCGGGATCGTGGTCGGATCGAAGGGATTGATGCCCGAGGCCGCCTCCACCGGCCGCCCCTCGCCCGGCAGGGTGACCTTGTAGCGGCTCTCGAAGCCGGTCGCGGCGCCGACCTCGATCTCGGCGCCACCGCGGCCGCCGGCATTGGCCTCGGCCGAGAAGCCGACCCGGGTGTCGGCGGTGACGGTGAACGAGGTGGTGCCGTCGCCCTGGGTTTCCTGCAGCTGCACCGACGATTCGCTGCTCACCGAGATCGATGCGCCGCGGCTGTTGCCCGGCGCGTCGTCCGCGCGGGAGTTGCCCAGCTCGACCTTCTGCTTGTCGGTCAGCTTGACCGCGAGACTGTCCGGCTGCCAGGTGATGCTGCCGTTGTCGTCCTTGAGCGTGACCTTGACGTCGGTAGTCGAGTGGTTGGCGGAACCGCCGTCGACATCGCCGCTGGCGCTCATCGGCGAGGCCGGGATCTGGATCACGTCACCGGGCTGGACCGGATTGCCGCCCCCCTGCGCCGGAGTGCCGGCCAGCCGCGGATTGGCCGCGTGGATCGCTTCGGGACTGACCATGTAGCGCTCGGCCAGCGAAGCGACGGTGTCGCCCACGACAGCGCGATGCTGGGTCGGCTGCAGGGTCGGTTCGGGTTGCGCAGGCTGGCGGATCGCGCCGCCGCCATCGTGCATGCACACATTCATGTTCATCGGTCACCCGTTCGTTCTGTGGGGGAGGCACGCCGCAGCCGCGGTGCCTGGACGGGGCACATGCTGTCGCAGTGGCCGGAAAGGGGGCACCTGGGGAAAACCCGAGGCAACGGCTCCAGCCTGAATCGTCATTCATTCCGACGCCCGCCAGCGCCGCCGCAACGCGCTCCACGACAGCCGCCGCGGCGCTGCGCGAGCGCGTTCGCGATAGAATGACCGCCTGCCCCGCCGAGGGGCGCTGCGACCGTCGCGCCGGTGGATTCCACCCGGCAGCCGCGGCCAGGCTCGGCGTGGTGTTCCTGCGACAACGGCGCCCGTAACGCGAATGCCCGCCGCGGCATTCCCACTACGGAGCACGCATGAACGCACAACTGAAGACCGCACCGAAGGATGGCGACTACAAGATCGCCGACATCGGCCTGGCCGACTGGGGCCGCAAGGAGATCGACATCGCCGAGCACGAGATGCCGGGGCTGATGTCGATCCGCCGCAAGCACGCCGCCGCGGCGCCGCTCAAGGGCGTGCGCGTGACCGGCTCGCTGCACATGACCATCCAGACCGCGGTGCTGATCGAGACGCTCAAGGACATCGGCGCCGACGTGCGCTGGGCCTCGTGCAACATCTTCAGCACCCAGGACCACGCCGCCGCCGCGATCGCCGCCAGCGGTACCCCGGTGTTCGCCTGGAAGGGCGAGACGCTGGAGGAATACTGGGACTGCACCCTCGATGCGCTGACCTTCACCCTGGCCGACGGCACCCTGACCGGCCCCGAGCTGGTGGTCGACGACGGCGGCGACGTCACCCTGCTGATCCACAAGGGCTACGAGCTGGAGCAGGGCGACGAGAGCTGGGTGAACTCCGCCTCCGGCAGCCACGAGGAGCAGGTCATCAAGAACCTGCTCAAGCGCGTGGCCAGCGAGCGCCCCGGCTACTGGACCCGCGTCGTCGCCGACTGGAAGGGCGTCTCCGAGGAGACCACCACCGGCGTGCACCGCCTCTACCAGCTGGCCGAACAGGGCAAGCTGCTGGTGCCGGCGATCAACGTCAACGACTCGGTCACCAAGTCCAAGTTCGACAACCTCTACGGCTGCCGCGAATCGCTGGCCGACGGCCTCAAGCGCGCGCTGGACGTGATGCTGGCCGGCAAGGTGGCCGTGGTCTGCGGCTACGGCGACGTCGGCAAGGGCTGCGCCGCCTCGCTGCGCGCCTACGGCGCCCGGGTGATCGTCACCGAGATCGACCCGATCTGCGCCCTGCAGGCGGCGATGGAAGGCTATGAAGTCAGCACCGTCGAGGACACCCTCGGCACCGCCGACATCTACGTCACCACCACCGGCAACAAGGACATCATCCGCATCGAGCACATGACGGCGATGAAGGACCAGGCGATCGTCTGCAACATCGGCCACTTCGACAACGAGATCCAGGTCGATGCGCTGTACGCCCTGGAAGGCGTCGAGAAGATCAACATCAAGCCGCAGGTCGACAAGTTCGTGCTGCCCAACGGCAACGCGATCTTCCTGCTGGCCGAAGGCCGCCTGGTGAATCTGGGCTGCGCCACCGGCCACCCCAGCTTCGTGATGTCCAACTCGTTCTCCAACCAGACCCTGGCGCAGATCGACCTGTGGGCCAACAAGGACTTCTACGACCCCAAGGTCTACATCCTGCCCAAGAAGCTCGACGAGGAAGTCGCGCGTCTGCACCTGGAGAAGATCGGCGTGAAGCTGACCACGCTGACCAAGGCGCAGGCCGACTATCTGGGCGTACCGGTCAACGGGCCGTACAAGCCGGAGCACTACCGCTACTGAGCGGTCCGCTTCGCGGAACGGAACACGGGCGCCGCGAGGCGCCCGTGTTCGTTGTACCGTCTCGCGGCGTCCCCGCGTGCGGGCCGCGCCACGTGCGGCGCCCGCGATAGCGCCCGCCAATGCATGCAATCGTGTCGGGCGACATCCGGGTCCGCGCACGCTGGAGGATGCCCGCCACATGATCCACGTGGCGTGGCGGGCGTTCGTGTCCGCGTCAGATCGCGCTGGCCTGGTCCAGTTGCTGCAGGTCTTCGGCCGTCAACTGCAGGTCGAGCGCAGCCACCAGGCTGTCGAGCTGTTCGATGCTGGTGGCGCTGGCGATCGGTGCGGTGACGCCTTCCCTGGCGATGATCCAGGCCAGCGACACCTCCGCCAGTTCGGCCTCGTGGCGCGCCGCCACGTCGTCCAGCGCGGCCAGGATGCGCAGGCCCCGCTCGTCCAGATAGCGGCCGACGCCACCGCCACGCGGACTCTGGCCCAGATCGGCCTCGCTGCGGTACTTGCCGGTCAGAAAGCCGCTGGCAAGGCTGGAATAGGTGATCACGCCGAGATCCTCGGCAATGGCCAGGTCGTGCAGGGGGCCGTCGAAGTCGCCGCGATCGTAGAGGTTGTAGCGGGGCTGCAGGACCTCGTAGCGCGGCAGGCCTTCCGCGGCAGACACCTCCAGCGCGGCGCGGACCTGCCCGGCGTCGTAGTTGGAGGCGCCGATGGTGCGCACCTTGCCGGCCTCGATCAGCCGCTGGTAGGCCCGCAGTGTTTCCTCGTGCGGCGTGCCGGGATCGGGCTCGTGCGAGAAATAGACGTCGATGTAGTCGGTCTTCAGCCGACGCAGCGAATCCTCGGCGGCACGTTCGATATAGGCCGCCGACAGGCCCTTCTGGCCATCCAGCTCCATGCCGACCTTGGTGATCAGCACGATCGCGTCGCGCTTGCCTCGACTTTCGAACCAGTCGCCGATGATGGTTTCCGACTCGCCGCCGCTGTTGCCCGGCGCCCAGGTCGAATACATGTTGGCGGTGTCCAGGGTTTCGAGACCGGCATCGGAGAAACGGTCGAGGATCTCGAACGAGCGTTCCCTGTCGGCGGTCCAGCCGAAGGTATTGGTGCCCAGCACCAGCGGGGAGATCTCCACCGTGGAGCGGCCGAGACGACGCTTGCCCGGGCGCGTGTCCGCGCCACCGCCGGTCGCGGGATCGGGGCCTGCCGCGCTGGCCGGTGCCGCCGCGGCCGGTGCGGCGTCATTGCCGCAGGCGGCCAGCACCAGGGCTGTGGAAGCCGCCGAAAGCGAGGTCGTCAGGAATTTCCGGCGTGAAAACATCTCGGCATCCTCTGTCATGGACTCATGGCCAGTCTATCCCGACAAAAGGTATGCCCGGACTGCAATGCAGTGTTGCCCGTGGGTGACAGGATCGCGGCCCGACGCGCGGCATGGAATGGCATCGGAGACAGGCCATGCGCATCCCGGGCCGGCACGGGTTGCTGGCCACGCACAGCCGCCAGATGCGGACACCGCGGCCAGGGCGGCGCAGGCCGGCGCGCTACGATGGCCGGGCACGCGGCAACCGACTCCACCATGACCCCTGCCATCAACCTGCTGAAGAAGCGCGGCATCGCCCATGCGGTGCAGTCCTACTCCCACGACGCCGGTGCCGATTCCTACGGTGGCGAAGCGGCCGAGCAGCTGGGGCTGGACCCGTCGCTGGTGTTCAAGACCCTGCTTGCCAGCACCGACGCGCACGAACTGCTGGTGGCGGTCGTGCCGGTCAGCGGTACGCTGGACCTGAAGGCGCTGGCCCATGCCGCCGGCTGCCGGAAGTGCGAGATGGCCGCGACCGATGCCGCGCAGCGCGCGACCGGCTACCTGGTCGGCGGCATCAGTCCGCTGGCGCAGAAGAAGACGCACCGCACGTTCATCGATGCCTCCGCGAAGACGCTGGCGACGATGCACGTCAGTGCGGGCCGGCGCGGGCTGGAAGTCGCGCTGGCGCCACGGGACCTCGCGGCGCTGTGTCGGGCGCAGTGGGCCGATATCGGACGCAGGCGCTGATGCGCTTCCGGCCATTCGCGATGCATCTTCCCGCACGACCCGGCGACGGCGCCGCTGCCGCGCTGCCGCAGGATTCGGTGAGCGACGGCGCTGCACGGCCACGGCCGGTCGCCTGCACGATCGCCGGACTGCACGATGCGATGCCGCTGGATACGGCGGCCGGGCGCGTACGCATCAAGGCGCCGGTCGAAGGCATCCGCTTCGTGGGCGCGCTGCTGCACGACATGCGACACCCGAAGTCCGCATTGCGCAAGCTGCGCGTCTGCCGCGACCGTGCACAACGCATTCGCCTCGCCCTCGCCTGTACCGCGACGCTGCTGCTTGCCGCCTGCGCATCGCCGCCGCTCGCGGGTCCGCATGCCGCGCGCGCTGCCGCCGCCCCGGTCCCGCTCGACCACCTGCCGGCGCTCCGAGGCGACTACTTCGCGCTGGACTCGCAACACACAGGCCGGCGCCATCACATCTACGTCCGCCTGCCCGAAGGCTACGCGGAGAATCCGCACGCGCGCTATCCCGTCGTCTATGTGCTCGACGGCGACAGCCTGTTCCCCCTGCTGGCGCCGACCCACCTGTTCCTGCACTACGACGAGCGGTTGCCCGAAGCCATCCTGGTCGGTATCGCCTACGGCGGTTTCGATCCGTCGATCAACAAGCGCAACGTCGATTTCTCGGCACCCGGCGACGATGCCCGACCGGGTGAAGCGGGCGCGCCGGCGTTTCTCGATTTCCTGCGGAACGAACTGCTGCCGCAGGCCGAAAACCGCTACCGGATCGATCCGTTGCAGCGTGTGCTGCTCGGGCAATCGCGCTCGGGCTATTTCGTGCTGTGGTCGGCGCTGCAGGACCCCGATCTGTTCCGGGCCCGCATCGCCAGCAATCCGGCCTTCACGCCCGCGCGGCAGGCGCTGTTCGGCGCGCCTGCCGCGCACGGCCGCGACGATCTGGACCTGGTCCTCGCCAGCGGTGCGCGCGATGCAGGGTTCCGCATGCGCAATGCGATCGAATGGAACGCGTTCTGGACCGCGCGACCCGACGCGCCGTGGACGATCCGGCACCTGGTCCTGCCGGAGGGCACGCATGCGGCGAGCATCGGCGAGGTCTATCGCCAGGCGATGACCGGGCTGTTCCGCGAGGAGATCGATGCGGCGCCGGCGCAGGCCGCGGATTGAGCGCGGTCGCGCCTACGGCCGCCAGTTGGCGTTGTGCTGCCAGAAGTCGACGCTGCGCCGGTAGGCCTCGCGGTCCAGCGCCACGCCCGAGCCGCCCTCCTCGACGCCCAGCGCATTGCGCAGCATCGTGATCGGCGCCATCGGAATCTCCTCGGGCGCCATCGTGTACAGGCAGCCGACGACGCCCCAGTCGGCATCGATCGGCGCGCCCTCCTTCGCCAGCTGCGCGCGGCTGTAGAGGATCGGCAGCAGGTAGCGCGCGACCGGCACCTCGACGCCTTCGAACCAGCGCACCAGCACCGGCAACTCCGCGGAAGACCGCGCCTCGTAGCCCGAGCGCAGCAGGTGCCGGTTGCTGTCGGTGATCGGCACGGTCAGGCAGCGCGTCGAGGTCCAGTTGCGATGCACATGCAGTCTGCAGAACGGCGCGTAGCCGTCGAGCACGCGCGTCGGCGCCTCGTCGTTGAGCCGCTGCTCGAAGGCCTCCGGCGTACAGTCCTGGATGGTGTTGCCGCGCGGCGGGCGCGGGAACAGGCGGGTACGGGCGAACGGGGTCAGGACGATGGACATGGTCGGATGCGCCTGGAGGTGGCCGACACGGTACAACACCAGCCCCGGCCCCCGGACCGGGCGCGACTATGATGTCCGTAATGCATCGACTGCGGTTGGATACGGGACGCCATGGCGACGAAGCGGGGACCGGGAAGGCTGCGGCTGCGGGTGATCTTCGACCCGGATGTAGTGCTGGGGCCCGGCAAGGCCGATCTGCTGGACGGCATCCGCGACACCGGCTCCATCTCCGCCGCCGGCCGGCGCATGAAGATGAGCTACAAGCGCGCCTGGGACCTGGTGGACGCGATGAACCGCTTTTTCAGGGAACCGGTCGTGCACACCAGCAAGGGCGGCAGCGGTGGCGGCGGCGCCACCCTGACGCCGTTCGGCGAGCAGGTGCTGGCGGCCTATCGCCGGATCGAGGCCCGCAGCGCCGAGGCCGTCGCCGATGAACTCGCCTGGTTGCATGCGCGGCTGCGGCCGCCGCAGGACGAATGACGGCACCGGCCCGGCGCGGGTGACCGCCGGGCCGGCGACAGCGGTCAGAAGCCGACTTGCAGCTTGGCGTAGAACGAGCGCCCCTGTTCCGGGAAGCCCCAGGCCAGTTCGTATGCCTCGTCCAGCAGATTGCGGCCGCCGAAGGCGACGCGGACGTCGCTGCGCACGTCCCACTGCACCTGCAGGTTGGCCAGGGTGTACTGGCCGGTGCGGATGTAGGCGCCGCCGGGTCCCTCGTTCCAGCGGTCGTCGGCGAACTCGATGCTCGGCGTGAACGACCAGCGCGCCAGCGGCGACCAGGTGGCGTACAGCAGCGCTTGGTACTGCGGCACGCCGGTGGGACGGTACTCCGGCTGCAACGGATCCTTGATCGTGCGGTGCAGCCACGTCGCATTGCCGCCCAGCACCCACGTGTCGGACAGCCGGGCCTGGCCGCCGAATTCGGCGCCGTAGTACTCGCCATCGCCGACGTTGCGGGTCTGGGTCATCTGCGGCGGACCGGCGTCGACGATCACCGTCTGGATCATGTCGCGGACGTCGGAGTAGAAGACCGCGGTGTTGAAATGGACATCGTCGGACATGCGGCGCTCCCACGACAGTTCGAGGTTGGTGCCGCGCTCGCTGGACAGGTCGGGGTTGGGCACCGCGGTGCCGAAGCGGGTGCTGAAACGCTCGAAGGTGGTCGCGAACCGCGTGCGCGAGGACAGGCTGGCGCCGAAGCGGGAATCCGCGCTCTGCTGCCAGTACACCGCGGCCTGTCCGTTCCAGGCATCGCTGCCGCCGGTCGGATACTCGAACAGCCCCTGCGTCTCGTTGTATTCCTGCGCCTGCTTGGCGTCGTTGCGGTCGTGGCTGACGCCGACCAGCACGTCGACGGTGTCGCTGGCGTGCCAGGTGTTCTCCAGCGCCAGCGACCAGGTGTCCTCGCGGTTGTGCTGGGTCGGTTCGCGCGAACTCAGGGTCGGGTGGGTCGGGCGGTTGAGGTTGTATTCGGAATGGCGGTCGCTGCGCCAGTGCGCGGCGACGCGGCTGTCGCTGTCGGGCAGCAGGCGGAAACCGAACTCGACGCTGGCGCCGTAGCCCTTGTCGCCATAGATGCTCTGGAAGCGGCCGTTGTTCGACTGCGTGGTGTAGCTGGCATCGTCGTACGCGTAGAGCGCGTTGTCGAAGGTGTTGTAGTAGACCTTGGTCTTCAGGTGGGTGGCGTCGCTGAAGCGGGTGTTCGACAGGAAGTAGAGGTTCTCGATGTCCCACATCGGCCAGTCCCAGTAGCTGTTGGGCGGATTCGGCGGGTCGTTGTAGACGTTCAGCGGCGCGCCCTTGCTGCCGTCCTGGCGGGTGTAGCTGAGGGTGTACTCGTCGCTGGCATTGGGCACGAACCCGAACTTCAGGTTGACGCGCGAGTCGCGGCTGGCCGAGCGGTCGCGCGCGCCCGGGGCCTGGATCGAGGTGCCCTCGAAATCGCCGGGCAGCCGCCAGTGCTTGCGGTCCTGGTAGCTGACGCTCGCCTGGGCATAGAACATGTCCTGGCGGGTGCCGACCGAAGCATAGCCGTTCCAGGCGTCGTGGCTGCCGTCGCGGCCGAGATCGAGGCCGGCCTGGAACCGGGCCTCGAACGGCTCGGTCGGCTTGCGCGTGACCAGGTTGATCGCACCGCCCATGGCACCGGGCCCGTCGATCACCGACACGTAGCCCTTCCTGACCTGCACCTCGGCCAGGTCGGCGGTGAGGAAGCGGCGGAAGTCCAGGCGGTTGTCGGCCGGCAGGTAGATGCGCACGCCGTCGATCGACAGCGGCACCTGCCAGCGCCCGAAGCCGCGCACGAAGATGTCGTGCTCGTTGCGGCGGCCGTTGCTGTCCTGGGTGGTCATCACGCCGGGCGTCAGCTTGACCGCGTCGTCGAGGGTCAGCGTGTTGAAGGTCCACATCTCCTCGCGGGTGATCACGTCGTCGCCGGTGGCGACGGCGTCCGGACGCTCGGCGGTCACGGTGATCTGGCCGAGGGTGAAGACGTCGTCAGGCGTGGCGGCACCTTCCGCGGCATGCGCGGCGACGGGCAGAGCCAGCGCACAGGCGATGGCAAGGGACAGGCGACGGGCGGATGGGCGCATGGGACGGTTCTCTGGTGTGGTGATGCGCGGCACCGCGGACGGCCTGTGGGGGCGGTCCGTCGCTGCTGCCGGCATCCGGGGAGGCCGCCCCCGGGGCGGCCTGTCGTTATATTCACGAGAATATAACGATACCGTCACCGCAGCTCAACCGGGATGCGCCCCGGAAGCGGGCGGCGGAAACCGTCCAGGCGACGAAGTTCCGAACGTTTCCGCCGTCCACATTGCCGGGGCCTGCCATCCATTTCCTGTAGCCGGCGTCGGGTCTTGCCCGCAGGGCCGCGCCTGCCATCCGGCAATGGATGACAGGCCCTAGAGCGAGGACACCCAGTCGATCAGGCACTGGCGCTCTTCGGCATGGAGCGCGTCGAAGCGCGCCCGGGCCGGAGCGGCCGCGCCGCCATGCCAGGCGATGGCTTCCTCGATGCTGCGTGCGCGCCCGTCGTGCAGCAGGCGGATCGGGCGCCCGCCTTCGAGCGCGGTGCTGATGCCCCACAGTGGAGCGGTCCGCCAGCGGCTGCGCAGCGGAGTGCCATGGATGTCGCGGTCGGCAAGCGCATCGCCGAGGTCGTGCAGCAGCAGGTCGGTATACGGATCGATGCGCAGCCCGTCGTGCGTGGTCCAGCCACTGCGGTGGCAGTCGCCGCAGCCGGTGTTGGCGAACAGCCGGGCGCCGTCGCGGGATTCGCGCAGGCGACGGGCCGCGTCCGGCGTGCGCCGCACCGTTTCCAGGCGCTGGAACGCCAGCACCGCCTCGAACAGCTCCGCTTCCACTTCGGGCGTGCCGCCATGCGCGGCATTGCGGCAGGCATCATCGTGCGACGCGCAGTCGATGGCCTCGATCATCGCGCTGGTGAGGCCCATCTCGCGTGCGAACGCGACCGCGACCTGGCTGGCGACGGTAGCCTCCGTCCCCTGCCAGCCGAAGCGGCCGAGCACGCGGCCGTTGCCAGCGTCGATCCAGGCGGGTTCTCCCCGGGGGCCGCCGGGGCGTGGCTGCGCGCCGGCCAGGATGGCACTGTCGGGAATCGCCTCCAGCAGGCCGACTCCCTGTGCCGACGGAGCCATCCGCGGCATCAGCACCAGGTCGTCCGGCAGTGGCGCGCCATCCGGCGTCTCGACCTGGTATGCCGGCGACCACAGGGTGATGCGGCTGCCGTCGGGACGCGCATGCGGCCGTGCGCGGTAGCGGATCGAAACCGCGGCCTCGGGCACGAACCCGGCGACCGCATCGGTATTGACGACATGGCCGAAACGCGGATGCCCGCGCGCGATGCCGCCGTCGGCCTGCCGCTGCCCGACCTGGAGCACGAAATCGCTCGGCGCCGGGCCGTCGTCCAGCGGCCCGCGCCCGCGCCGGCGGCTGTTGTGGCAGGCATCGCAGGAAACCGAATTGAACAGTGGACCGAGACCGTCGCGGCGCCCGGCCGGCTGGCCCGCAGGCACCCAGGACGTGTTGAAGACGGCATGCCCGAGATCGAAACGCGCGGCCTCGTCGGCATCCAGCGCGCGCCAGGCGCCCGGCGTGCGTCCATCCGGCTGCTCGTCGACCACCGCAGCGGCGGTCGCGGCAAGCAGGGCCGCCACGACGACGAGACCGGCGGGCCGGCCGGACGCGGACCTCACTTCGGTGCGTTGGCGACCGCGGTGATCACCACACCCGCCTCTTCCGCCGCGCCGCCTGCGAACTGCAGTACCAGATCGCGGCCGGCCGGCAGTTCGAACTCGACGATCTTGTGCACCAGCGGGCAGCCCCGCCGCCCCTGGAAGTCCAGCGACGGCACGATCCGGCCGGCGTCGACGACGTCGATCCAGTGCCCGGTGGTGATCGAGACCCGGTAGCGGCCGTCGGCGGGCACCCGGAAGGTCAACAGCCCGGCATGGGCGTCGTCGTCGAGCATCGGCTTGCCGGGGCGGGCGGCCAGGGCCACATCGCGCTGCGGCAACAGGCGGGCGCCGTACAACGTCTCCGTCTCGATGCGAACGACGCCGTCCGGACCGCCGCCGCCCGCCGTGATCGCCACGGGCACAGCGGCGAGCGCAGCCAGCTCCCGCGCCACATCCCACGAGAACGTGTCGCAGCCCGCCGGAGGCGGCGACACGACGGGCTCGCCAGCCGATGCCGGGCCGACGGCAAGCAACGCAACCAGCAGGGCGCGATGCGCCGGACGCTTCAACATGGGGCGGACCCGTTCAATATATTCGTCCGAATATATCGATGCCGCGCGCAACGGCCAAGTCCCGGGGCGGTTCCGTGGGGCCCTCTTCCGGTATCGGTGGCATGGACGCCGGGACAGACCGCACACGGGTAGTGGCGGCGGGCAAACAAAATTGATCCATCGCGATAAAGAGATATAATCCCCACCACCCTCGCCCCGTCCGACGCGATGACCCCGATCAGTTTCGAGTTCTACCCGCCCAAGAACGACGAGCAGCGCGCGCAGCTCGACCGCACCGCGAAGAAGCTCGCCGTGCATGCACCCGAATACGTGTCGTGCACGTTCGGCGCGGGCGGCTCGACGCTGAGCCACACCCCGGAGACGGTGCGGCGGCTGAAGCAGCAGCACGGGCTGGACGCGGCGCCGCACCTGTCGTGCGTCGGCGGCAGCCGCGAGGAGATCCGCGAGCTGCTCAAGCTCTACCGGGCGATCGGCTGCACCCGCATCGTCGCGCTGCGCGGCGACCTGCCGTCGGGCATGGGCCATCCGGGCGACCTGCGCTATGCCTCGGAACTGGTGGCGTTCATCCGCAGCGAATTCGGCGACCGTTTCCGCATCGAGGTCGGCTGCTATCCGGAAGTGCATCCGCAGGCCGGCGACGCGCGCGCCGACCTGCGCCATTTCCGGACCAAGGTGGAAGCCGGCGCGGACGCGGCGATCACCCAGTATTTCTACAACGCCGACGCCTACTTCCATTTCGTCGACAGCGTGCGCCGCGACGGGGTGGAGATCCCGATCATCCCGGGCATCATGCCGGTGTCGAACTTCAGCCAGCTGCGGCGCTTCTCGGAGGCCTGCGGCGCGGAGATCCCGCGCTGGATGCTGCGCAGCATGCAGTCGCTCGGCGACGATGCGGCAGGCATCCGCGAACTGGGCGCGGACATCGTCGCGCGCCTGTGCGAGCGACTGGTCGCCGGCGGCGCGCCGGCGCTGCACTTCTATACCCTGAACCTGGCCAGGCCGACGCAGGCGGTGCTCGACCGGCTGGGCTGACAGGGCCGGAGAACATGCGGCTTGTCCGATGACAGTGGGAAGTCCCGGCGTCGGGGGCGTTGCCCCGACCTACGGCGAGGCCCCCGGGAATCGGCGAAGAACCGAAAAAAACCGCCATCGGCCGCGGCTGCGGCCGGACGCCCGTGGCGGTGGCCCGGAACGCCGGGCGCCGGCTCCGCTGCCGGGTCCATCCCTCCCGCGCCCCGCACCGGCCGGACGTCGCTTCTCCGCGGGCCCGCCAGCCGGTACGCTGGCCCGATGTCCGCCGCCAAGCCCATCGCCGCTCTGCTGCTCGCCTCGGCGGCACTGGCATCGTGGTGGTCCCCGCGCCCGGCGGACGCCCAGGTCCGGCGCTGCGTGGCGGCCGATGGCGGCACCATCTTCACCGACCGCAAGTGCAGCGAGGTCGGCGGCAGCCCGCAACCGGCGCGCAGCGCCGACCGCAACCGGGCCACGGCCGTCCGCAGCGGCTGCGCGCGCAGCGTGCGTGCGCTGATGCAGGAAATGCAGCACGCGATCGATGCGCGCGACACCAATCGCCTTGCCGGCCTGTACCACTGGCCGGGCATGAGCCACGCCGGCGGCTACCAGGTGCTGCAGCGGCTGGACACGGTCGCCCAGCGGCCGCTGGTCAACATCACCGCCCAGCGCCCGGCGCAATCGGTGGTTGCGGCGCAGCAGCGCGGCTTCAGCGGCTGGACCAGCGCGCGCGACATCCCCACCGCGCCGCGCCAGCTGCCGCCGACGTCGCTGCGGCTCGACCAGACCGGCGCCAATGGCGCCGGCGCCTCGCAGACGGTGTTCTCGCTGCACCGGCATCTCGGCTGCTGGTGGGTCAGCCTCTGACGTCGGGGCCGCCGATTCAGGCAAAATGGCGGTTTCCCGACCGCGAGCGCGCGCCATGCATTACCCCGAATGGATCTGGCAGAACGGCAGCATCAAGCCCTGGGCCGAGGCCACGACCCATGTGATGTCGCATGCGCTGCACTACGGTTCGTCGGTGTTCGAGGGCATCCGCAGCTACGACACGCCGCACGGCCCGGCGATCTTCCGCCTGACCGACCACAACCGGCGGCTGTTCCAGTCGGCGAAGATCCACGAGATCGAGATCCCCTACTCGCTCGAGGACATCAACGCCGCCTGCCATGCGGTGATCGTGCGCAACGGCTTCAAGGCCGCCTACCTGCGCCCGGTGGCCTACCGCGGCCTCGGCGGGTTCGGCCTGTCGGCGGATACGCCGGTCGATGTCGCGGTCGCCACCTGGCAGATGGGCGCGTATCTCGGTGACGACGTGTTGGAGAACGGCATCGACGCCTGCGTGTCGAGCTGGCAGCGCTTCGCGCCGAACACGATCCCGGCCGGCGCCAAGGCCGGCGGCAACTACCTGTCGGGCCAACTGGTCGCACGCGAGGCGCGGCGCCTGGGCTTCGGCGAGGGCATCGCGCTGGCCTCGACCGGACTGCTCAGCGAAGGCGCGGGCGAGAACCTGTTCCTGGTGTTCGATGGCATGCTGCACACCACGCCGGTCAGCGCGGCGCTGCTCAACGGCCTGACCCGGCATTCGATCATCACCCTGGCGCGGGCGAACGGCATCGAGGTCGTCGAGCGCGACCTGCCGCGCGAGTACCTGTACCTGTGCGACGAGCTGTTCATGTGCGGCACCGCGGCCGAGATCACCCCGATCCGTTCGGTCGACGGCCGCCAGGTCGGCAGCGGCAAGGCCGGCCCGCTGACGCGCCGGATCCAGTCGCTGTTCTTCGGCCTGTTCGACGGCAGCACGCCGGATACCCATGGCTGGCTGGAGCCGCTGCAGGGGTGAGAGGCAGGGCGTAGCTCTCCCGTCTGCCGCGACCACCCGGTCTCGCTGCGGCGCTCGATGTACTTCCAGGCCCGGGCGCGCGACGTCAGTCCACGTCGGGGCGGAACGACAGCGTCGCCACCACGCCGCGCACCGGCCCGGGCACCACCCGCACGTGCCAGCCGTACAGCGCGCATAGCCGGCGCACGATCGACAGGCCGATCCCGCCGCCCTGCGAATGCTCGGCATGGGTACCGCGATAGCCGCGTTCGAACAGCCGCGCGGCGTCCTCGGCGCTGAGCCCGGGACCAGAATCGGCGACCTCGACCGCGTCCCCGCGCAACCGCACGACGACCTCGCCCTCGTGCGTGTACTTGATCGCATTGCCGACCAGGTTGCCCAGCGCGACGGTGATCGCGGCCTCCGGCGCATCGACGACCAGCGGCTGATCGCCCTCGAGCACCAACGCCAGCGGCTTGCCGGCGAGCTGCGGGCGATGCGCGTCGAACAGCTGCTCGACGACCTTGCCGACGTCGGTCGCGCCATGGCCGCGCTCGTTGCGCGACAGCAGCAGCAGCGCGCTGATCAGATCGGTGCACTGCTGCTCGGCGCGCTGGATGCGCAGCAGGCGGGTCCGGGTCTTCTCGTCCAGGTCCGGCCGCGACAGCAGCAGCTCCACCGCACCGCGGATCACCGCCAGCGGCGTGCGCAGCTCGTGGCTGACGTCGGCATTGAACTCGCGGTCGCGCTGCACGACCTCGGTCAGGCGGAAGGCGTAGTCGTCGAGTGCGCTGGCCAGCTGGCCGACCTCGTCGTCGGCGAAGTGCGGCGCCAGCGCCTGCGGCGTGGAGCTGTCGCCGGAACGGCTGAGCCGGTTGGCCAGTTCGGTCACCGGGCTCATCACCCGCGACGCCGCCCACCAGCCGATCAGCAGCGACAGCAGCGACACCACGATCAACGCACTGGTGATCGCACGCTGGAACTGCGCCTCGCCGCGCTGGGTCTGGGTCATGTCGTAGGCGAGGAAGAACCAGGCCTCGGGCGTCTTGCGCACCGCCAGCTTGTAGGCCATCGGATGGCCGAACTCGTCGGTGCCGCTGAAGCCGTGGATGCCGTCGGACAGCGAGGCCCATTCCGGCCGGTTGGCGCGGACCACGTCGAAGCGGTCCGGGGTATAGAACCAGGCCTTCACCTGCTCGAACGGCACCTCCGGCGGGCTGTCCGGATCGCTGAACCAGCGCCCGGCGAACTCGTCGATGTTGCGGTTCATCGCATCTTCGACCAGGGCGTTCTCGACCCGGTTGCGCGCTTCCTGGGTCAGCACCGCGAACAGTGCCGTCAGGCCCAGCCCGAACAGCGCGAACGACAGGATGATGCGGCTGCGCAGACGCCGCCGGTAACGGCGCCGGCGCACGCGTCCCGGCGCCGGGCCCCCGCCGTCAGTTGCCGCCATCGGGGACCGCGATGCGGTAGCCGATGCCGTGGCGGGTCTGGATGTACGGCGTGTCGAACGGCTTGTCGACGACCGCGCGCAGGCCGTGGATGTGCACGCGCAGCGAATCGGAATCCGGCAGTTCCTCGCCCCAGACCCGGGTCTCGAGCTCCTGCCGCGTGACCACCGCCGGCGAGGCCTCCATCAGCGACTGCAGGATCTTCAGCGCGGTCGGGTTGAGCTGCAGCAGCTTGCCGCCGCGGCGCACTTCCAGCGTATCGAGGTTGTATTCGAGGTCGCCGACATCCAGCACCCGGGTATGGGTGCCCTTGCCGCGGCGCGACAGCGCGTTGAGGCGGACCTCGACCTCCTGCAGCGCGAACGGCTTGACCAGGTAGTCGTCGGCCCCGGAATCGAAGCCGGCGAGCTTGTTGTCGAGGCTGTCGCGCGCGGTCAGCATCAGCACCGGGGTCTGCTTGCGCGCGTCGTTGCGCAGCTTGCGGCAGACCTCCAGGCCGTCCATGCCCGGCAGGTTGAGGTCGAGCACGATCGCATCGAAATCGTGCACCACCGCCAGGTGCAGGCCGGTCACGCCATCCGCGGCGAAATCCACGGTGTGGCCGCGATCCTCGAGGTAGTCGCCAAGGTTGGCGGCGATGTCCTGGTTGTCTTCGATGACGAGAATATGCATGGGATGTCCTTGGGGGCGGGGCGCGGGCCGGTTCCGGCATGCGATGTCGCCATGAGCGAATGATGGCACAGGGCGGCATGGTGCGGCCCGGGCTGTCGCGGCAACGCATACGACAGCGCTTGCGGCACGAAGTTCGACGACACAACCGTCACCGGGGCCGGACGCGAGGAAGACGACTGCCCCGGCCTTGCGGAGGTCGGTCCCGCGCCGCGATTCGTGAGCTGTCGGCGGACCCGCCGGTGCGGCCTGACCGGAAATACCAGTGTCGAGCGCCCGACCTGCGATCGAGGTACCCGGCAATCGGCGAAGAACCACAAGAAGAACCACAAAAAGACCCAGGCGGTAGGCCCGCCCGGGTCAAAGGAGTGTTGCCCCGATTGCCGTCATCCGTCGCGACCCCGGCGAGACCAGGGCAGAGAGAGCGCGAGCGCATTCCGGATGTGCACGATAGTCCCGGGCGCGTCGAAAACCGGAAAAAAAACGTTCAATTTCCATTAGCGGCAGGCGTCCTGCGGGATTTCCGCGCAGGCGGCCGCCCCGGGGCGGCGTGGCTGGCGATGTGCTCGATGATGCCGCCGGCAATATCCAGTCCGGTGACCGCCTCGATCCCCTCCAGGCCGGGCGAGGCGTTGACCTCGAGCACCAGCGGGCCGCGTTTGGCCCGGATCAGGTCGACGCCGGCTATGCCCAGCCCGACGACCTGCGCGGCCCGTACCGCGACCGCCTGCTCCTCGGGCGTGGCGCATACCGCCGACGCGGTCCCGCCGCGATGCAGGTTGGAACGGAAATCGCCGGCCGGCGCCTGCCGCTGCATCGCGCCGATGACGCGGTCGCCGACGACGAAGCAGCGCAGGTCCGCCCCCTGCGCCTCGGCGATGAACTCCTGCACGAGGAAGTTCGCATACAGTCCGCGCAGCGCTTCGACCACGCCGCGCGAGGCCGACGGCTTCTCGGCCAGCATCACCCCGGCGCCCTGGGTGCCCTCGTTGAGCTTGATGACGTGCGGCGGCGGCCCGAGCATCGCCAGCAGGTCGTCGGTATCGTCGGGATTGTCGCCGAACACCGTGGCCGGCAGGCCGATGCCCTCGGCCGCCAGCAGTTGCTGGCAGCGCAGCTTGTCGCGCGCGCGCGCGAACGCCGCCGACGGGTTGGGCGCATGCGTGCCCATCAGCTCGAACTGGTGCAGCACCGCGTTGCCGTAGCGGGTGATCGACGCGGAGAAGCGCGGGATCACCGCATCGAAGCCGTCGATCGGCTTGCCCTTGTAGCGCATCGAGAAGCCGTCGTTGCTGATGCGCATGTAGCAGCGCAGCGGATCGAGCACCCGCGCGGTATGCCCGCGCACCCGCGCCGCTTCCAGCAGGCGACGCGTGGAATAGAGCTTCGTATTGCGGGACAGGATCGCAAGCTTCATCGCATCACCGGAAGACCCCGCCGGGGCCGGACCACGACACGCCGGCAAAGAGAACGGCGGCATCACCGCGAGATGATGCCGCCGTTCAAGATTGGAGCGGGTGAAGGGAATCGAACCCTCGTCAGTTGCTTGGGAAGCAACAGCTCTGCCATTGAGCTACACCCGCGCAGGCCACGCAGTCTATGCCGCGATCGCGCGCGTTGGCAACGCCGCGGACGGCGTCGCCGGCTCACGCGCGATGCTCAGAACCCGCCGCCGACCGTCGCGAACACGGTCGCGTGGCTGCCGCCCTTCTGGCCGACGGTCAGCGTGGCGCCCAGGTTCGCTTCCAGGCCGGACACGCGGGTCTGGGCGCCGAAGGTCAGGCTGCCATAGCTGCGGTCGTAGCCGCGCGCGGGCACCGCGTAGGGCAGCGTCGACGGCAACGACTGCGACCATGCCCAGGCCTCGGCCGGGACATCCTCGAACTCGCGGTCGACGGTCAGCCTGGCATACGGGCGCAGGCTGTCGCCGGCCGCGTAGGCGAACTGCCAGCCGGCGCTGCCGATCAGCGAGTCGAAGTCCTGCGAGGGATAGGCCAGCGAGCTGGACAGGGTCGGATCGCTCTCGGCGAAGCCGTCGACCTCGATCCGCTGGGCGACCAGCGACAGCACCGGGCCATGCTGCAACCGGCCGTCGCCGAAGTTCCAGCCGGCGTTGACCGCCGCAGTGAGGTTGCTGCCGTCGGCGTCGCCGTGATGCACGCGCGTCGCCGGACCGATCTGCACGGTGCGGTCGATGTCGAAGTCCAGCCAGCTGTAGCTCAGCTGGGCGTTGACCCAGGCGCCGCCATCGGCGTGCCAGCCGACGAAGCCGCCGACGCTGGCCTCGCCCTGGTCCCAGCTGCCGCGGCGCAGGCCCCAGTCGTTGCCCTGGCGGCCGTAGCCGAGGAAGCCGCCGAACGTGGCGTTGCCGCGGTTCCAGTCGATGCCGGCGGTGACCGCCGGGCCGGCGCCGTCGTAAGCCTTGCCGTGGTCGTAGCGCTGGAAGTCGCCGCGCACGTCGACCCACCAGCGCCTGCCGTCGGCCTCGCCCGGCTGGAACGACAGCCGGTGCGCGATGCGGTCGGCGCGGGCGCGGCCGGTCATCGCCGCCGACTGCGGCAGCACCGCGATCTGCTGCGGCCCGTCGATCATCGAGATCGCCAGGTCCGCGATCAGCGCATGCGCGCGGCTGGCCGGATGGATGCCGTCGGCGAACAGGTAGGTGTCGGCGGCACTGGGGTCGAGCAGCGAATTGGGATTACAGAACAGCGACGAGTCGCCGGCCGGCGGCGGCTGCGCGCCGCATCCCGGCGAAGTGACGTTGGCGAAGCCGTACAGGCCCGGATCGGCGACGACCTCCTGCAGGAAGTGGAAGGTATCGACCGGGATCACCCGCAGGCCCTGCGCCGCCAGTCCGCCATACAGCGCGTCGTTGTAGGCGGTGGCCAGCGCGGTGCCCTGCGCCATCGCCGCGGCGCCGCCGGCGCGCGAGGCCGGGGTCAGGCCGATGTCGGGAATCGACGGCACCATGACGTAGCGCGCACCCGCCCCCTGCAGCGTGCCGACGATGCCGACCTGCGCAGCGACCGCCGCGCCGATGATCTGCGGCGCCTGGGTCGGGTCGGCGGCAATCGAGAACAGGTCGTTGGCGCCACCCCAGACGCTGTACAGCGCATCGGCATCGGCGCGGCCGCCGTTCGCGGCGAGGTAGCTGGTCGTCTGGGTGACCAGCGACGGCGTGAAGCCGAGGCCGCCCACCGAATCGACGCCCACCCGGGCGCCGCCGACCGCATAGTTGTCGCCGCCCTGGCCGTTGCCGTTGGCGCTGGCGTCGGTGCCGTAGCGGTCGGCGAGGTGCTCGGACCAGACCAGGCCGGGATTGGTGGTGAAGCGGCCCAGGATCGCGCCCTGCGGGCCGATCATCTGGACCAGGACCGGACGGAAATGACCGGAATCGGTCAGGCTGTCGCCGAAGAACACGGTCTTGGAGAACGGTTCCGCGGCAAGCGCGGGGGCGGCGGCAAGCGCAAGCGCGCTCGCGAGGGCGGCACGGACGGGCCAGGACGACATCGTGGGGATTCTCCTCGGGAAAACACGGACGGCGGACATCCGCCGGTGGCTGCGCCGGCGACATACGTCGGCGCACGGATGCGGATCGTTCCACAGCGCCACAGGCGACTCACGCCGCAGTGCGACAAATTTGTGACAGGGCGTACCGGGCGGGTGCGCGCGCCGCGCGGGGCGGCGACAATACCGCAATGGACATCCTGCTCAATGGCGACGCGCTGTCGCTCGAAGACACCACCACCACCGTGCTCGCCCTGCTGCAGCAGCAGGGACTGGCCGAACGCCGGGTCGCGGTCGAGGTCAACGGCGAGATCGTGCCGCGCGGCCGGCATGCGGACACGCGGCTGCACGACGGCGACCGCGTCGAGATCGTGCATGCGCTCGGCGGCGGCTGAGCCCCGCCCGGCCGCAGCGGTGGATGCGGACTACAGCCGGCGCCAGCCGAACCCGTCGCCCCTGCGCCAGAACACGCCACGCGCCTGGCCGTAGATCGACGCCGCGGGCACGAAGCCGAAGTAGCGACCGTCGAAGCTCTCGCCGCGATGGTCGCCGAGCACCAGCACCTGCCCCTGCGGCACCAGCACGTCGTGCAGGTCGGGACCGCCGCCGGCGTCGAGGTCGAGCGTCGCCACGCGCGCGCCGAAATCCTCTTGCGCGCCGTCGGCATCCGCCGCCAGCGGCGTGCCGTTGATCGACAGGCGGCCGTCGACCAGGTCGACCCGGTCACCGGCCACCGCGACCACGCGCTTGATCAGCCGGGTGCCGTCGGCCGGCGACTTGAACACCACGACGTCGCCACGCTGCGGGGTGTCCACCGGGATCAGCGCGACCTGGGTGAACGGTACCCGCAGGCCGTAGGCGCGCATGTCGACGACGACGCGGTCGCCGGGCATCAGCGTCGGCTCCATCGAGCCACTGGGCACGTTGTAGTGGTTGGCCAGCGACGAGCGCGCAACCAGCAGCAGGGTCAGCATCACCAGCAGCGGCAGGCCCTCGCTGCGCAGCCAGCGGCGCAGGCGCGCCGGAAACGCGAGCCGGTCGGACGTGGCATCGGGTGGCGTTGCGGTCATCGGCGGGTTCCCTCTGGTCGATGGGGATGGGACCGCCGACCTGCGCCGGTGGTTCCCCGCCCCGGGTGCGTCAGCGTGCCGCGCGCAGCGCCTGCTGCTCGGCGATGGTCAGTGCGACATTGTCGCGCAGGTAGGCCGGCTCGATGCGATCGGCGGCGACCGCCTCGCCACGCGCGAACGCGGCCGCGCCGAGCCGGGCCAGATCGCCGGCCCGCGGCAAGGCGGTCGCGTCGACGCCGGCCATGCGCGCGCCCAGCCGCGCCGCCAGCGCGCCATCGCCGGCGGCGAAGCCGGTGCCGACGCCGTGCCACGCACCGCCAGCGGATTGCGCAAGCGGCTCCGGCAGCGCCACCGATGCCGGCGGACCGACGCGCTCGTCGTCGAGCAGCCGCGGACCCTCGGCATCCAGTGCGAACGCGGCGCTGTAGACCTCGCCCATGCGCGCGTCGATCGCGGCCAGCACGTGGCCGCCGGGGCCGGCGGCGTCGGCGCCGCGCATCGCCAGAACCGCGAGCGTCGACAGCGCGACGACCGGCCGGTCCAGCGCCAGCGCGATGCCCTGCGCGAGCGCGATCGCCAGCCGCACGCCGGTGAAGGCACCGGGTCCGCGGCCGACCGCGATCGCATCGAGCTGGCTGCGCGCCACGCCGGCCTCGGCCAGCAGATCCTCGGCCCAGGGCAATGCCAGCTCCGCGTGCCGGCGCGGGACGATCCCGAAGCGCTCCAGCACGCGACCGTCGTCCCAGACGGCGACGGAACAGGCTTCGGTGGCGGTTTCGAAGGCGAGCAGTTTCATGGGCGGGCTTCGTGGATCGGAATCGGGGCGTCTTCGCCGGCCAACGCCGCCGACGCCGCGATTGTCGCAGCGTCGGTCTCCGCGGTGCCATGGCCGTGCGCGGCGAAGAACGCCGCGACATCGGCAACGTCGCGCGTGCGCGGCAACGGCGGCAGGGAATCGAGAAAACGCCGGCCATAGCTCTTGCCGACCAGCCGCGGATCGCACAGCACCAGTACGCCACGGTCGCGCTCGGTGCGGATCAGCCGGCCGACGCCCTGCTTGAGCGCGATCACCGCCTGCGGCAGCTGTTCGTCGCGGAACGGCTGGCCGCCGGCGCGGCGGATCGCATCGAGCCGGGCCTCGAACACCGGATCGTCGGGCGCGGCGAACGGCAGCTTGTCGATGACCACGACACTGAGCGCGTCGCCGGCCACGTCGACCCCCTCGCGGAAACTCGCCGCGCCGAGCAGCACGCCATTGCCGGAATCGCGGAACTGCTGCAGCAGCACGTGGCGCGGCGCCTCGCCCTGCACGAACAGCGGCCACGGGCAGGCATCGCCGGCGGCGCGCAGCAGCGCAGCGGCCTCACGCAGCGCACGGTGCGAGGCGAACAGCAGGAACGCGCGGCCGCCGGAGGCCGCCAGCACCGGCCGCACCGCATCGATGATCGCCGCGGTGTAGCCCGGCGCCTGCGGATGCGGCAGCGCCGGCGGCAGATAGCACAGCGCCTGTCGCGGCCAGTCGAACGGACTGGGCGAGAGCAGGGTCTGCGGCGCGTCCAGGCCCAGCCGCGCGGCGACATGGTCGAAATGGCCGTCGACGGCCAGCGTGGCCGAGGTGAACACCCAGGCCGCGCGCGAGAGCTCGCGATGCGTGCGCAGCGGCCCGGATACGTCCAGCGGGGTGCGCTGCAGGCGGAAGCCGCGCGGGGTCAGCTCGTACCACAGCACGCTGTCGCCGCCGCGCGCGGGCGCCTGGTGTGGATCGCCGTCGGTGACCGGATCGCCAGGAACCTCCGCGTCGCCGAAGCCCGCAGGCGCGCCATCGTCGAACGCCGCGCCGGCCTCGGCGCACGAGTCGCCGTCGTTCCAGTTGCGCAGGCGCGCGATGAACAGGCCGGCGCGCGCATGACAGCTGTCCAGGCCCGGCGCCGCCTCGCGCAGCGGCGCCAGGGCGTCGCGCAGGTACACCAGTGCATCGTCGAGCGCATGCAGCGCGTCCTCGACCGCCGGCTCGTACAAGGCGCGGTAGCGGGTGCCGCGCACCGGCAGTCCTTCCATCGCCGCGCGCAGTGCGCGCGCCGCCAGGTCCAGCGCCTCGGCCGGCGACTGCAGCACCGGCAGCGCGCCGGGCACGCTACGGCCTTCGGCGACCGCGTCGCGCGCCAGCTCGACCAGCGGCCGGGCGCTCAGGCCTTCGCCGAAGAACTGCGCGGCGAGTTCCGGCAGCTGGTGCGCCTCGTCGACGACGAAGGCCTGGGCGCCGGGCAGGATCTCGCCGAAGCCCTCCTGCTTCAGCGCCAGGTCGGCGAGCAGCAGGTGATGGTTGACGACGACGATGTCGGCCTCCTGCGCACGCTGCCGCGCACGCACCAGGAAGCACTCGCTCCAGAACGGGCAGTCGTTGCCCAGGCAGTTGTCGACGGTCGAGGTGACCAGCGGCAGCAGCGGCGAGTCGTCGCCGAGGCCGTCGAGTTCGGCCATGTCGCCCATGCGCGTGCGCCCGGCCCAGGCGACGATGCGCTGGAACTGCGCGCCGTGCCCGCGCACGGCCAGCTGCGGTTCGCCGCGGGCCTGTTCCAGGCGGTGCAGGCACAGGTAGTTGGCGCGGCCCTTCAGCAGCGCGGTCCGCAGCCCCGTGCCCAGGGCGTCGCGCACGCGCGGCAGGTCGCGGTGGTAGAGCTGGTCCTGCAGCGCGCGCGTCCCCGTCGAGACGATAGTCTTCAGCCCCGACAGCAGCGCCGGCACCAGGTAGGCGAAGGTCTTGCCGGTGCCGGTGCCGGCCTCGGCAAGCAGTGTCGCGCGCTGCTCGAACGCATCGGCGACCGCCATCGACAGGGTCTGCTGCGCCGCACGCGGCCGGAACGCGGGGATGCACGCGGCCAGCAGGCCACCGTCGGCCAGCGCCTCGCGGCTGCGTGCCGCGAGGCTGCCGTCACGGGATGTCATGGCGCGCAGCGGCCGCGGGGTCGACGGTCGGGAGTGGATCGAACACCCTGGCGGGACCGTTGCCGGGCGCCCGCGGCAAGGCGCGGCGGGCGCAAACAAGGGCGGCCTGCGAACCGGATGACCGCGGTCTTCGCCCACCGCGCTGCGGCCACGGGCGTGCGGCAGCGGTCGCGACAGGTGGACGAATGACGCTCAACTCCTCAGTAGCGTTCGGGACCGGACACGCGGCAACCGTCGACCTGCGCCCGCGCCTGCGCCGCCCCGGCGACGTCGCCCCCGGCCAGCCGAACCTGCTCCAGGGTCGTCCAGTGGCGGCGGCACAGCGGGCCGAGCTGCGACCCGATCGCATAGGCGCGTTCGGCCAGCGTCGCCGCGGCCGCGTAGTCCTGCTGCAGCACCGCCAGTTCGGCGCGCTCCTGCAACAGCGCCGGGTCGTCGGCGACGATCTCCAGTGCCTGGTCGAGCGCGACGACCGCGGCCGGCACATCGCCCCGGGCCTCGAGCGCGAGCGCCTGCTCGCGCAGGTCGTCGACCATCGGGTCGCGCAGCGGCTGCACGGCGAGTTCGCCTTCGCCGTCGCCGCCCGAGGCGCGGATCAGGGCGACCATTTCCTGCGCCGTGGCCGACGTCGCCGGCGGCGCCGTCTCGTCCGCGACCGGCGCCTGGCTCGCGCATGCGGCGAGCAGCAGCAACGGCAGGCACAGGCCTGTGCGGACGGCGGTCATCGACTTCATCGGGGTTCCTCGGCGGGTGGGGGCGGCGGTGGCGGCGGTTCCGGTTCCGACGCGGCAGCGTCCTCGTCGCGACGACCGAAGCCGAACCACTCGCGCCAGCCGCGCCGGGCCTGCTGCACCGGCGCGCCCGTGGCATCGACGAGATTGCCGTCGGCGTCGACGAAGGTGTCCTGGCCCGGCTGGTAGCGGCACGACCGGTAGGGTGGCGCATACCCCTGCGCGAAGGCGAAGCGGCGCGCATCGGGACAGTCCGCATCGCTGCTGCTCGACTGTACCACCCACTGCCATTCCAGCCCTTCACTGCCGACGTCCAGCGGTGCGCTGGGCAGCCGCGCGAACAGCCCCGACCACACCCGCATCGCGCCGGTCGCGCCCTGCAGCCCGGTCGATTCGTTCTGGTCGTTGCCGACCCAGACCACGGCCAGATGATCGCCGGTCCAGCCGGCGAACCAGCTGTCGCGGCCATCGTTGCTGGTGCCGGTCTTGCCGGCGGCATTGAGCCGGCCCAGGCCGTCGTTGATCAGCTGGCGTCCAGTGCCCGACGACACCGCGTGCTGCAGGCCGATGGTGACGATGCGCGCGGCCAGTGCGTCGCTGCGGGTGGCGGCCTTGGGTGTGTGGTCGTAGCGGTTGACCACCCTGCCCTGCGCATCCAGCACGCCACGCACCGTGTGCAGGATCTGCACTTCGCCGCCGGAGGCGAGGAACTGGTAGAGCTGCGCCATGGCGTACGGGGACTGGTCCATCGAGCCGAGGATCAGCGAAGGGTTGGCGTCCACGCGCACGCTGATCAGCATGTGCACCAGGTCGGCCAGCGCGCCCGGGCCGACGTCCATGCCGATCCGCACCGTCGCCTGGTTGTAGGAGCGCGCCAGCGCATCGATCAGGCGCACCGTGCCGTGGCTGCGGCCGTCGGCATTGCCCGGGCTCCAGCGCTTGCCGTTGGCCAGGGTGATGTCGACCGGCGAGTCGTCGACCCAGCTGGCCAGCGAATAGCGGCTGGGATCGCCGAGTGCGATCAGGTAGACGAACGGCTTGAGCAGCGAACCGACCGGGCGATGCGCCTCGATGGCGCGGTTGAAGCCGTGCTCGACCGGATTGCGGCTGCCCACCGCGGCAATGACCTCGCCGTCGTGCACGTCGGTCAGCACCAGCCCGGCCTGCAGCGGCGGACGCTTGCCGGTGGACAGCTCGTCGAGCGTACGGGTCACTGCGCCTTCGGCATAGGCCTGCGCCGACGGCGACATCGCGCTCATCACCGTGAGCCCGGCGCCCTGCAGCGCGCCGGTGGGATAGTCGTGCGCCAGCTGGTGGCGGATCAGGTCGACGTAGGCGGGGAAGCGGTTCGCGGCGATGTTGCCCGGCGTGTCGGTGATGCCCAGCGGCTGGGCGAGCGCACGGTCGTGCTCGGCCTGGTCGATCAGCCCCGTGCGCAGCATGTTGGCCAGCACGAAATCGCGCCGCGCCTTGGCACGTTCCGGCTGCCGGCGCGGATCGTAGTACGACGGCCCGCGGATGATGCCGACCAGCAGCGCGACCTGCTCGGTTTCCAGGTCGTCGATCCGGCGGCCGAACCAGAACTCCGCGCCCGCGGCGACGCCGTGGATCGCCTGCGCGCCGCGCTGGCCCAGGTAGACCTGGTTGAGATAGGCCTCGAGGATCGCTTCCTTGCCGTAGCGCGCCTCGATGATCAGCGCGTAGAGGATCTCGTTGAGCTTGCGGGTCCAGGTCTGTTCGCGGCCGATGCCGAGCAGGCCGCTGCGCGCGAGCTGCTGGGTCAGCGTGCTCGCGCCCTGCCTCGCCTCGCCGGCGCGCAGGTTGACCAGCGCCGCGCGCGCCATGCCGCTGAGGTCGATGCCGTGATGGTGAGCGAAGTCGCGGTCCTCGACCGCCTGCAGCGTGTCGGTCAGCAGCGCGGGCACCTCCTGCACCCTGACCAGCCGGCGCTCCTCCTGCCGCTGCCCGTACAGGGTGGCGATGCGCGCCGGATCCATGCGCGCGGCCTCGCGCCTGCCGCCGTCGGCATCGCGCAGGTCGGTCACCCGTCCACCGGACAGGGTCAGCTGCACCCGGCTGGGCGCGACGACGCCGTCGACGTCGCGGAAGCCGCGGCTGGCGATCGTCCAGCGTCCGCCATCGTCGACGTACGTGCCGGCCCGCACGCCGTCGCCCTCGCGATAGCCGGCGGCGTCGAGTTCGGTCTTCAGGGTACGGGCGTTCATCGCCAGGCCCGGCGTCAGCAGCAGCGGCCGTGCGTACACGCGCGTGGGCACCTGCCACTGCAGCGCGCCGAAGCGCTCGCTGACCTGGTTGTTCAGGTACAGCGTGTAGGGGATCAGGAAGCCCAGCCCCAGCGCGACCAGCGCCAGCGTCCAGGTGACGAGGCGGCGGCGCCAGCCCGGCGACGCGTCGTCGGCGTCGGTGTCGTCGTCTTCGTAGTCGATGCGGGCCATGAAACCTGTCGGCAGTCGCCTGTCGCGGGATGCGACAATGGGCAGCGGCGCGAGTCTAGCGCAGCAACGCTGGACCGCCTCCGGCCGGGTCCATCTCCATTCAGCCTAGCGAGACCGATCTTGCCGTTCCATTTGCGTTACCAGTTGCGCCGGCTGTCCGCGCGTCTGCATCGGCTGCGCATCGCCGTGGCGACGCGCGGCTGGCGCAGCGCACTGACGCGCGTTGCCAACCGCTCGCCGCACGGCAAGGCGCCGGAGGCACCCTCCTCGCCGGCACCGGCTCCCGCGCCGGCGCCGCGCAATGCGCAGGCAACGCGCATCCTGCTCATCGATGTCGGCACGCCCCGGCCCGACCGCGACTCCGGGTCCATGCGTGCCGTCAATCTGATGCGGGTGCTGCTGGACACGGGCTTCGCCGTCGATTTCCTGCCCGACGACCGGGGTGTGCAGGGGCACTACACCCGCGACCTGCAAGCGCTCGGCGTCACCGTGCATGCCGGCGACGATGTCCCGGACTATCCGGCCTGGCTGGCGCAGCACGGCCACCGCTACGCGGGGGTCGTCGTCAGCCGCTATCACCTCGCCGAGTTCCTGTTCCCGTTGCTGCGGCGACTGGCGCCGCAGGCCCGGCTGGTCCTGGATACGGTCGACCTCCATCACGTGCGGGAGCAGCGGGAAGCCGACCACCGCGACCACGCCACGCTGCGCCGGTTGGCCCGCGGCACGCGCAGGCGGGAACTGCGCGCGATGGCCGAGGCCGATCTGACGTGGGTCGTCAGCGAGGCGGAAGCGCAGATGCTGCGTTCGCAGCAGGTCGCGCCCGCGGTGCACGTGCTGCCCAACCTGCACGCCATCGCAACCGGCCCCGTCCTGCCCGCAGCGCGGCATGGGCTTCTGTTCGTCGGCGGCGCCGGTCATCCGCCGAACGTCGACGCCGTCGACTGGCTCGTCTCCTCGTTGTTTCCCGCGATCCGGGCCCGGCTGCCGGCCTGCGAACTGCACCTGGTCGGCGACGGACTCGATGCCCTGGTCCCGCAACCGCCCGCCGGTGTCGTGGCGCACGGCTACGTGCCGGAGCTGGCGCCTCTGCTTGATCGCTGCAGGATCGGGCTCGCGCCGCTGCGGTTCGGCGCGGGCGTGAAAGGCAAGGTGAACCTGTGCATGGCGGCGGGTCTTCCCGTCGTGCTGACCCCTTGCGCCGCCGAGGGCATGCATCTGGTCGACGGTCGCGATGCGTTGATCGCCGGGAGCGCGGACGCGTTCTGCGACGCCGTGGTCCGGCTGTACCAGGACGAGGCCCTGTGGCACGCGCTGTCCGGGGCCGGACTCGAAAACGTGCGACGCCACTTTTCTTTCGAGGCAGCGCACGCGACCATCGCGGCCTCGTTCGACCTGCCTGCCTCCGGCCCTTAATGCGCATCCTGCTGATCGCCTACGAATTCCCGCCGAGTCCCTCGCCGCAGTCGCTGCGCTGGACGTATCTGAGCCGCGAGCTCGACAGCCTGGGACACGAAATCCACGTACTGACTGCCGATCTCGGTGGCGAGACGCCCGGCCTGCCGGAACTACCCGACACGATCCGCGTCCACCGTACGTTCCCGGGGCCGGTCCGCGGCATGCTGTCGCTGCTGCGCAAGCGCCAGCAGCGCAAACGCGACGCCGGCCTGCTGCCCGATGCCCCCGGCGATGCCGCGCCTGCGGCCGGACAGCCGCAGGCGATCCGGCCGCCGCGCAACTGGAAGCAGCGGATCTCCGAAGCCATCCAGACAGTGGCGCAATTCGTGCATTTCCCCGACATCCGCGGCGAGTGGCGGTTCTGGGCGCGTCGTGGCCTGCGGCGCACGCTCGACGCCGTCCAGCCGGACGTCGTCGTCAGTTCCCACGAGCCGGCGACCACGATCGAACTCGCGCTGATCGCCAAGCGCCGCGGATTCCACTGGGTCTCCGACATCGGCGATCCGGTTCTGGCCAGCTATACACCTCGCCGCTGGCGGGCCCGCTCCGCGCGGATCGAACGCGCGATGTGCCGTCATGCCGACCTGCTGACGGTGACCACCGACGCCACGGCCGCACTGATGCAGCATCGCCACGGGCGCGAGCGGCCGATGCTCGTGCTGCCGCAGGGATTCGATGACCGCCGCGGCGAGCCGACGGAGGGCGTGGCGCTGTTCGATGCGGATCGTCTGGAACTGCTGTACACCGGCAGCTTCTATCGGTTCAGGCGACCGGACGCCCTCCTCGAAGCGCTGCAGGCCAACCCGGCGCTGCGCCTGAACATCGCGTCCATCGCGGTACCGGAGTCCGTACTCGCGGCGGCCAGCCGCCGTCCCGACAGCATCCGCTTGCTGGGCTTCCTGCCCCACACCGCCATTCTCGACCTGCAGCGCGCCGCCGATGTCTTGGTCAACATCGCCAACGACGACGCCACGCAGATCCCGGGCAAGGTCAACGAGTACCTGGGCGCACGCCGCCCGATCCTCAATCTGGGCGCAGGTGGCGATCCCACTTCCACGATGATCGCGTCGCTGCGGCGAGGCTACAACTGCGCCAATACGCCCGATGCGATCGGTGCATTGCTGACGCGCCTGGCGCAGGCGAAACAGGCATCGCGGCTCGACGATGGACTGGACCTGTCGCCGGCACCGATCCTCGACAGGAGCTGGCGATCGATCGCCGCCCGCCTCGACACCTACCTGCAGGCGCTGGCGCCTGGAGAAATCCACGCGGATGCGGTCAGGGAACCCGCGGCGACGCGGCACTGAGGCTACGGTCCCCCTCGCATGCGCCGCGCGTCGCAATGGCGCATCCGCGCGTCCGGCCGGACCGGATGACAGGAAAGCGGACTGGCACGGCACCGCGGCAACGCCCATTCCCCATGCCGCCTCAGGGATCTCCCGCCGCCGCGCGCAGCCGCCGTTCCAGCTCCGCATGTCCGGGCACGCCGCTGTCGAGTTCGCGCGCGGATGCGAGCGCGGCGCGGGCGCCGTCGAAGTTGTCGGCGCCGAGGCGCTCGTCGCCGATCGCCAGCCAGCGTTGCGCCAGGCGTCGCCGCGCCTGGGCCAGCGCGGGCTCGTCATCGCCGAGCAGGTCGCGGGCCTCCAGGCAGCTGCGCGCCCGCGCGAGGTTGTTGGCGCGCAGGCCGGCATCGAAGCATTGCCGCGCCGTCGGCAGCAGCCGTGCCGCCGCCGTGACCACGGATGCGTCATCGGGCGCCAGCGCGCGCGCGGCGCGGATCTTGTCGTAGGCGCTGTCGCCCGGCGGCGTCAGCAGGTCGCCGCGGGCCTCCGCGGCGGCCGCCTGCCGCAGCAGGGTGGCCACGCGCTGGCGGCGTTCCGCGGCGGGCAATGCCGGGGTCATCGCCCCGAAGCGGCTGCGCGACTGGGCGACGGCGGCATGCGCGGCGCGCACCGCGTCGTCGTCGGCGGCAAGCGCATCGGCCTGCCGCAACGCGGCATCGGCGCCGGCGAAATCGAAATCCCGCGCCAGCCGCCGGGCGCTGCGCGCGTGGAAGGCCGCCGCCTCGTGCAGGCCGCGGACCGCCGCGGCATCGTCGGGATCGAAGGCCAGCAGCGCGCGCCAGTCGGCGACGGCCTGCTCGACCCGCCCACCCGCGAGGTGGGCGTCCGCGCGGCGCCGCAGCGCGTCGAGTTCCTCGGTCAGGCGCGCCTCGGTATCGGGCAGGTCGACATGGCCGGCGTCGTAGCGCCGCACGGTCGCGATCAGGTCGGCAGCCTCGCGCAGGCCACCGCTGCGGAGCTGGTCGCGCGCCCGGTCCAGCAGCGTGCCGAGCGCATCCTCGCGGCCGCGCAAGGCGTCGGCGTCGTCCGGCTGCAGGGCAAGGATGCGCCGGTACAGCGGCAGCGCCGCGGCCTCGTCGCCATCCAGATGCCCCGCTTCCTGCGCCGCCTGCGCATCCGCCAGCAGCGACGGCAGACCGGCATCGGCGGCTTCGCGCGTGCGCAACCATTCGGCGATCGCGTCGGTATCCTGGCGCGGCGCCGACAGCTCGCGTGCCAGCCGCAGCGCCGCGTGCGCATCCGCATGGCGGCCTTCGTCGACGGCCTGGCGGGCCTGGGCGACCGCGGCATCGGCCACGTCCGCCAGCCCGGTCCGCGGGCGGGTGTCGTCGGGATCGAGCGCCAGGGCCGCCTCGTAGAACTGGCGTGCGCCGCTGCCGTCCTCGGCGCTGAGCCTGCCGGCGACCAGTGCCTCCGCGCCCTGCCCGAGCAATGCCTGCACACGGGTTTCCGGCCACACGCAGTCGACGACGAACGTGCGCACCAGCACGATCAGCAACAGCAGCGTCGCCGCCGCAGCCACGGCGATCCAGCGCCAGCGCCGCGACGCGGGCGGCGTGCCGCCGCCATGGTCACCACGACCGCGGCGTGCCAGCGGCGCCTGCGCGCGCAGGCGGCCGAGGTCGTCTCCGCGGCCATCGCCGTCGGGTTGCGCAGTCATCGGGGCCGGGTCGCGGTTCACGACGCGAAGTATGGAAGAAATGCCTGAATGGAAGCGTCACCGCACGGCCGGCAACGGCAGTCCGCGATGCCGGACGGGGCTAAGAACCTGCTCACGATCTCCAATGGGTCGCGCGGCCCGAAGGGTGGCCGCGCAGCGGCCACGCGGGCCGGTTCGGGGATCGTGGACAGGTTCTATGCCCGCCGCGCACGCTCCACGCCCGGCAGGCTGTCGAGCTTGCCGAGCAGCCGCGCCAGCTGGCCGTAGTCGGCGATGCGCAGCCGCAACCGCAGTTGCACGCGCGCCCGCCGCTGCTGCCCGCCCTCGATCGACAGCACGTGCACGTCCTCCTGCGCGATCAGGTTGCTCAGGTCCTTGAGCAGGTGCTTGCGGTCGACCGCCTCGATCAGGATCTCCGACTCGTGGCCGCCGCCGGACTGCCCCCAGTCGACCGGCAGCACGCGCTGCGGCTGGTCGGCCGACAGGCGCAGGAACGACGGGCAGTCGCGCCGGTGCACGGTCACCCCGCGCGTCCGGGTCAGGTAGCCGGCGATCGGCTCGCCCGGCACCGGCTTGCAGCAGCGCGCGATCTGCACCAGCAGGTTGTCGACGCCGACCACCTTGAACGCGGAATCGGCGACCTTCGGCGCACGCCGCGGTCGCCGCAGCGGCAACGTCGGCGGGGCTTCCTCCTCCGGCTCGCTACGATCAAGCTCCAGCAGCGCGCGGCCGACCTGGTTCGGCCCGACGTCGCCCAGCGCCACCAATACGTAAAGCTCGTCGGCGGTCGCGACGTTGAAGCGCGGCAGCACCGGCGCGAGGTCCGCCTGCAGCAGCCCGAGGCGGCGCAGGTCCTTCTCCAGCAGCTCGCGGCCGGCCGCGACGTTGCGCTCGCGGTCGAGCTTGTGGAACCAGACGCGCACCTTCTCGCGCGAACGCGGGCTGGCGAGGAATCCGTTCGAGGCCAGCAGCCAGTCGCGACGCGGCGACGGCGTCTTGCCTGTGAGGATCTCGACCCGCTCGCCGCTGTGCAGCACGGTGTCCAGCGGCACGATGCGGCCGTCGACCTTGGCGCCGCGGCAGCGATGGCCGACCATCGTATGCACGTGGTAGGCGAAATCCAGCGGCGTCGCGCCCTGCGGCAGGTCGATGACCTCGCCCTTGGGGGTGAGCACGAACACCCGGTCCTCGACCAGCTCGGTGTCCAGCGCGCCGGCCAGCGCATCGGCATCGCGGCCGCCGTCGGTCGTCGCGTCGAGCAGCCGCCGCATCCATTCGATCTTGCGCTCAAGCGCGGCGTCGCCGGCCGAGGAACGCTGCGAGCCGCCGGTCTCCTTGTAGCGCCAGTGCGCGGCGACGCCGAGTTCCGAGGCCTCGTGCATCTCGTGCGTGCGGATCTGCACCTCCAGGGTCTTGCCCTCGGGCCCGACGACCGCGGTGTGCAGCGAGCGGTAGTCGTTCTGCTTGGGCCGGGCGATGTAGTCGTCGAATTCGCTCGGGATCGGCGTCCACAGCGCATGCACCACGCCCAGCGCCGCGTAGCAGGCGGGCACGTCGTCGACCAGCACGCGCACCGCGCGCAGGTCGTAGAGCTCGCTGATCGGCACGTGTTTCTTCTGCATCTTCTTCCAGATGCTGAAGATGTGCTTCGGGCGCCCGGCGACGTCGGCCTCGATGCCCTGCGCGGCCAGCGCCTCGCCGAGCTGCCGGCGCACCTCGGCGATGTAGCGCTCGCGCCCGGCGCGGTTGTCGTCGAGCAGCGACGCGATCTGCCGGTAGGTGTCGGGCTGCAGGTAGCGGAACGCCAGGTCCTCCAGCTCCCACTTCAGCTGCCAGATGCCGAGGCGGTTGGCCAGCGGCGCGTGGATGTCGCGGGTCAGCGCGGCCAGCGCGCGCCGCTGGGGCTCGTCGGCCCGGGTGGCCGCGCGCATCTGCGCCAGTTGTCGCGCCAGCAGGATCAGCACCACCCGCAGGTCGCGGATCAACGCCAGCAGCAGGCGGCGCAGGCCTTCCGGATTGCCGTGACCGCCACGCTCGGCATGCAGCGACCAGACCTGTTCCGCCGCGCGCAGCCCGTCGACCAGCGGCGCCAGCGCGGGAACGCGCGCGATCACGGCCTCGCGCCAGGCCGGCACCGCATCGAGGATCGCCGCCGCGACGACATCGCCGTCGGCGCCGAGCCGGTGCAGCGCGTCGAGCGTGTCGTGCAGCACCGCCGCGGCATCGCCGGCACCGTCCTCCGTGGCCTCCGCATCGGCGTCGGCCGCGCGCAGGGCCGCGCGCAGCGGCTCGCCCAGCGCGGCCGCGGCGGGCAGCGCCAGCAGGCTGTCGAGGAGCCGTTGCGGGCGGTCGGACATGCGCGTCATGACTCGGGCGGGGGACGGTCTACACTAGCGGGCACCTGCCCGGAGATACAGACCATGCGTCGAATCCACACCGTCCTGCTTGCGTCCATGCTCGCCGTTTCGCTGCCCGCGTTCGCCCAGCAGCCGCGCATCGAGCAGCAGATGACGGCCGAGGATTTCACGGCCACCGGCCTGAACAAGCTCAGTGCGGAGGAACTGGCACGGCTCAACGACTGGCTCTCGCGACATGGCGCCGCAGCGACCGTGCCTGCGCCGGCTGCACCTGCGGTGACCGCGGGCGCCGATGCGGACCTGGAGGCGCGACTCGCCCAGGCCCGCGAGGAAGGCCGACGCGAAGCCGCGGGCGACCAGCAGGGACTGGCACCGGCAACCGCTTCGCGCGAGCCGGTCGAGAGCACCCTCCCCGGCCCCTTCAACGGTTTCGCCCAGGGCCGCCAGTACACGCTGGCCAACGGCCAGGTGTGGCGGCAGACCGATGGCGCAACGCTGGCGGGGGCGCGTGGCAACGACATCGGCGTACGCATCCGTCCGGGCATGATGGGCGTGTGGTGGCTCAAGGTCGACGGCTACAACACCCAGGCCAAGGTCGAACGCGTGCGTTGATGCCCGGACCGACACGGCCGGCGGTGCGTCAACCGCACAGCGCCGCCAGCCGCGTCGCCAGTTTCTTGACCGACACGCCGCTTTTCGCGCCCAGTTCCTGCGCGAACAGCGACACCCGCAGCTCTTCGATGTCCCAGCGCAGGGCCTGCCAGTCGGGATCGTCGGCGGCGCCGGCCGCGGCGCGTTCGAGCAGCGCGTCGGTGAAAGGCTGGATGTCGAGCATCCGCTGCTGGTCGCGCAGCGGGTCGCGCAGCGCACGCTCGGCGCGCAGTGCCAGCGCCTTGAGATAGCGCGGATACGCCGCCAGCGCTTCGGCCGGCACGTCGCGCAGGAAACCCGGCGGCACCAGCGCGGCCAGTTGGCCCTGCATGTCGTCGAGGTTGGCGCGCGCCCAGCCGACCAGCTTTGAATCGAGCTTCGCGCGCACCTCGGCGACCAGCGCCAGGATCGCCTCGGCGCGCTGCAGCCGCGCCATCGCCTCGCCAAACAGCACCTTGCCGACCTGTTCGGCGTGCGCGGCGAACGCGCCGGCGTCGCGGATGGTGTCCAGCCCGTCCTGCAGCAGCGCCGACAGCGCGCCTTCGACCAGGTCCTCGCGCAGGCGGTCGCCGTCCTTGCCGGGACGCGGCGCCGCGGACTCGATCGCCGCATACAGCAGCGCGGTCTTCGGCTGCACTGGCAACTGCCGGCGCGCCTGGCGCGCGCGGTCGGCCAGCGCGATGCGCAGCAGCCGGCGCACGCCCTGCGGATGCAGGCGCCGCGCCTTGGCGGCGTCGGCGTGCACCGCCAGCGCGGCGCTGTCGCCGTCGTCCTGCAGCGCCGGCCAGGCCGGCAGGCCGCCGGCACCCGGCACCGACACCGGCACCGGCGTCTCCGGGAACGTGGTCAGGCCGCGGCGCTGCATGCCATCGGCGGCATGCAGGGCGAACGCCTGCGCGGCGCGCGCGCCGAAGCGGACGCGCAGGTCGTCGAGATCGCGCGATTCGGCCAGCACCGCAGCGCCCTTCCGGTCGCGACCGGTGTCGACCAGCCGCAGGTTCGCGCGCAGGTGCGGCTCCAGCGCGGCCTCGTCGAAATCGGAGGCGGCGATGTCGACGCCGGTCAGCTTCTTCAGGAACCGCGCCAGCGTGCCGGTGAAGGCGTCGGCATCGCCGTCGCGCCAGGCTTGCGCGAACGCGCGCGCGAAATCCGGCGCCGGCACGAAGTTGCGCCGCAGCGCCTTCGGCAGCCCGCGGATCAGGGCCGCGGCCTTGTCCTCGACGAAGCCCGGCGCCAGCCACGACAGCCGCACCGGGTCGATCGCGCCCAGCAGGTGCAGCGGCACCGACACGGTCATGCCGTCGTCGGGCTCGCCCGGCTCGAAGCGGTACGACACCGCAAGCCGCGCATCGCCCAGCGCGATGAACGCCGGGAACAGCTCGGCATCGACGCCATCGGCGACCAGCAGGTCGTCGCGGCTCCACTCGAGCGCGCGCTTCGCGGCGTCGGGCGCCTTGCGGTACCACGCGTCGAGCGCCTGCGCCGACAGCACGTCCGCCGGCAGGCGCTGGGCGTACCACTGCGCCATCCAGTCCTCGTCGACGACGAGGCCGGCACGACGCTGCTTGGCCTCTTCCTCTCTCGCGCGCGCCAGCATGCGCAGGTTGCGCTCGACGAACCCGGCGCGGGTGTTGATCTCGCCGGTCACCAGGCCATCGCGCAGGAACAGCGCACGGGCCTCGTCCGGATACAGGCGGCCGTAGTCGACCGGCTTCTTCGGCGCCAGCACCAGGCCGAACAGGCTGATCTGCTCGCTGCCGATCACCCGTCCCTGCGACCGCGACCAGCGCGGGTCGTGATGCCGGCGCGCGAGCAGATGGCCGAGTTCGGTGATCGCCCAGTCCGGCTCGATCGCCGCGTTGGTCAGCGACCAGACCTTCTCGGTGTCGAGCAGCGTGGCCGACAGCACCCACGGCGGCGGCTTCTTCGCCAGTGGGGAGCCGGGAAACAGCTGGAACCGGCGCCCGCGCGGTCCCTCGAACTGGCCGGACGCGCGGCCACCGCCGGACGGATCGGCGCGGTGACCGATCTGGGTCGGCAGTCCGGCCAGCAGCGCGCGGTGCAGCGCCACGTAGCGCGGGTCCCGACCCGCCTGGTTTCCGGGCTTGCCTCCCTCCGTCGCCGATGGCGGGTCGAGACCCGCGCCACGGTCGCGCCAGCCCTGATCCTCGCACTGCAGCTTCAGCTGCCGGTGCAGCTCGCGCCACTCGCGCATGCGCAGGAAACCGAGGAAGTTGCGCTCGCACCACTTGCGCAGCTGCGACTGGGTCATGTCCTCGTGCGCCTGCCGGTAGGCGTTCCACAGCGTCACGATGCCGACGAACTCGGACTTGGGGTCGGCGAACTGCGCGTGCGCGCCATCGGCCGCGGCGCGCTGGTCGGCCGGGCGCTCGCGCGGATCCTGGATGCCCAGGAACGACACGATCGCCAGCATGTCGTGCAGGCAGCCGTGCGCCTGCGCGGCGACCAGCATGCGCGCCAGCTTGGGGTCGACCGGCAGGCGGGCCATGCTGCGCCCGGTCGCGGTGAGCCGCCGGTCGGCATCGATCGCGCCGAGCTCGGCCAACTGCTGCCAGCCGTCGGCGATCGCGCGCGGATCGGGCGGCTCGACGAACGGAAAATCCGCGATGATATCCGCGTTGCCGTCGCCGCCTGCCGCGCCGCCGCGCCTGCCCTTGCCGGAGCCGCGTCCATCCAGATCGCCGAGCCCCAGCGCGAGCATGCGCAGGATCACGCCGGCCAGCGAGGCGCGGCGGATCTCGGGGTCGGTGTACTGCGGCCGCGACAGGAAATCGGCCTCGGCGTACACCCGGTAGCAGATGCCCGGCGCGATGCGGCCGCAGCGGCCCTTGCGCTGGTCGGCACTGGCCTGGCTGACCGGCTCGACGTGCAGCCGGTCGAGTTTCTGCCGCGGGCTGTAGCGCTTGACCCGGGCCAGCCCCGGATCGACCACGTAGTGGATCCGCGGCACCGTCAGCGAGGTCTCGGCGACGTTGGTCGCCAGCACGATGCGCCGCTGCGGCCCGGGATTGAACACCTGGTCCTGGTCGCGCGCCGACAGCCGCGCATACAGCGGCAGCACTTCGGTGTGGCGGTACTTGCGGCGTTCGAGCGCCTGGTGCGCGTCGCGGATCTCGCGCTCGCCGGGCAGGAAAATCAGGGTATCGCCCAATGCCCGCGAACCGGCGCCCAGGTAGATCTCGTCGCAGACCGCGACGATGCCGTCGAGGACCGACATGGCGCCGGGGTCGGCGTCACCGTCCCGCCCTGATCCATTGCGGTTCGAGACCCCATCCCGGGAAAGCGACGCCGACTCCAGCGGCCGGTAGCGCACCTCGACCGGATGGCCGCGCCCCTCGACATCGACCACCGGCGCGTCGCCGAAATGCGAGGAAAAGCGCGCGGTGTCGATCGTCGCCGAGGTCACGATCAGCTTCAGGTCGGGTCGGCGCGGCAGCAGCTGCTTCAGGTAGCCCAGCAGGAAGTCGATGTTGAGGCTGCGCTCGTGCGCCTCGTCGATGATGATGGTGTCGTAGGCCGACAGCCAGCGATCGGCGGCGATCTCCGCCAGCAGGATGCCGTCGGTCATGAACTTGATCGCGGTGGCATCGCTGACGTTGTCGTTGAAACGCACCTGGTAGCCGACCGCGCCGCCCAGCGGCACCTGCAGTTCCTCGGCCACGCGCCGGGCCACGGTGCGCGCGGCGATCCGGCGCGGCTGGGTGCAGCCGATCATGCCGGCCGCGCCGCGCCCCGCCGCCAGGCACAGCTTGGGCAGCTGGGTGGTCTTGCCCGAGCCGGTCTCGCCGGCGACGACGACGACCTGGTGGGTGCGGATCAGCCGGACGATCTCCTCGGCCCTGCCGGCGATCGGCAGTGCCGGGTCCACGTCGGCCCGCGGCAGCCGCCGTGCCTGGGCCTCGCGGGCTTCGACCGACGCCGCCAGGCGCGCCTCGAACGCGGCGCGCGCGTCGCCGTCCAGCGGTGCACGGCGCCAGCGCGACCACAGCCCCAGCAGGCGCCCGCGATCGCGGCTGCGGGCACCGTCGATCGCCGCGCGCGCCCGGGCCACGGTGGCATCCGCCTGTCGCCGGGTGGCATCCCCGGTCACGCTTGCAAACCTGCCTTCAAGTCACATATCCCATACGATCGCGGCCGTATCGTGGCCGCTGGTTTCCATTGAATTTTCCCGCCCAACGGAGTCCCCGCACATGGCAAAGGCCACACCGAAGAACAAGAAATCGTCCAGCTCCGCGAAATCCGCCGGAAAGAAGCCGGTAGCCCCCGTCGCCGCGGTGGCCTCGCCCGGCGCCGGATCCAGCGCACCAGCCATCGATATCGGGATCAGCGACACCGATCGCAAGCTCGTCGCCCAGCATCTGTCGGCGTTCCTGGCCGATGCCTATACGCTGTACCTGAAGACCCACAACTTCCACTGGAACGTCACCGGCCCGATGTTCAACGCGCTGCACGTGATGTTCGAGACCCAGTACACCGAGCAGTGGAACGCGCTCGACGACATCGCCGAGCGCATCCGTGCGCTGGGCTACAACGCGCCGGGATCGTACGCGGAGTTCATCGCGCTGTCGTCGATCAAGGAAGAGCCGGGCCTGGAGCAGTCGCCGGACTGGCGCGAGATGGTGCGCCAGCTGGTGCTCGGCAACGAGGCCGTCTGCCGTACCGCCCGCAAGGCGCTGGACGTGGCCGACGACGCCGACGACGACCCGACCGAGGACCTGCTGACCCAGCGCCTGCAGACCCACGAGAAGAACGCCTGGATGCTGCGCTCGCTGCTGCAGTAGCGCACCCGCCACCGCCCACGACGCCCGGCCCTGCGCCGGGCGTCGCGCGTCGGGACCGGCTCGGGGCGCCAGGTGCACCCGCCCCGCAGCCGGTATCCTTGTCGCAATGGATGTCTCCCCCGCTTCTCCCGCGCGCGACATACTGCAGCGCGTCTTCGGCCATGCCGCGTTCCGCGGCGAACAGGCCGCCATCGTCGAGCACGTCGGCAGCGGCCACGATGCGCTGGTGCTGATGCCCACCGGCGGCGGCAAGTCGCTGTGCTACCAGGTGCCGGCGCTACTGCGTGACGGCGTGGCGATCGTGGTCTCGCCGCTGATCGCGCTGATGCAGGACCAGGTCGACGCGCTGCTGCAGCTGGGCGTGCGCGCGGCCTATCTGAATTCCACGCTCGACGCCGAGACCGCGCAACGGGTCGAGCGCGAACTGCTGGCCGGCGACCTCGACCTGCTGTACGTCGCGCCCGAGCGCCTGCTGACGCCGCGGTTCCTGTCGCTGCTCGACCGCGCGCCGCTGGCCCTGTTCGCGATCGACGAGGCCCATTGCGTCTCGCAGTGGGGCCACGACTTCCGCCGCGAGTACCGCGAACTGACGATCCTGCACGAGCGCTGGCCGGAGGTACCACGGATCGCGCTGACCGCGACCGCCGACCCGCCGACCCAGCGCGAGATCGCCGAGCGCCTGCAGCTCGAGGACGCGCGCCGCTTCGTCAGTTCCTTCGACCGGCCCAACATCCGCTACACCGTGGTGCAGAAGGACAACGCACGGCGCCAGCTGCTGGATTTCCTGCAGGCGCATCGCGGCGAGGCCGGCATCGTCTACTGCCTGTCGCGGCGCAAGGTCGAGGAAACCGCCGAGTACCTCGCCGGCCACGGCATCGACGCGATCCCCTACCACGCCGGCATGGACGCGGAACTGCGCGCGGCCAACCAGCGGCGCTTCCTGCGCAGCGAAGGCGTCGTCGTGGTCGCGACGATCGCCTTCGGCATGGGCATCGACAAGCCGGACGTGCGCTTCGTCGCGCATACCGACCTGCCGAAATCCATCGAGGGCTACTACCAGGAGACCGGCCGCGCCGGCCGCGACGGCGAGCCCGCCGAGGCCTGGATGTGCTACGGCCTCGGCGACCTGGTGCTGCTGCGGCAGATGATCGAGCAGTCGGACTCGGGCGAGGAGCGCAAGCGGCTCGAGCACCGCAAGCTCGACGCGCTGGTCGGCTACTGCGAGACGATGCGCTGCCGCCGCCAGGTGCTGCTGGCGAACTTCGGCGAGGACTATGCCGGCAACGGGATCGACCAGACCGGCCCTGGAACAGCCTGCAACAACTGCGACAACTGCCTGCAGCCGCCGGAGGCCTGGGATGCGACCGTCGCCGCGCAGAAGGCGCTGAGCTGCGTCTACCGCAGCGGCCAGCGCTTCGGCGCCGCGCATGTCATCGACATCCTGCGTGGGAGCGACAGCGAGCGCATCCGCCAGTTCGGCCACGACCGGCTCAGCACCTACGGCGTCGGCACCGACCTCGATGCCCGTAGCTGGAAGGGCGTGTTCCGGCAACTGGTCGCGCACGGCCTGCTCGACGTCGACGCCGAGGGCTACGGCGGCCTGCGCCTGACCGCGGCCAGCCGCGAGGTGCTCAAGGGCGAGCGGCCGGTGATGCTGCGCAAGATCGCGCCGTCGCGCGAACGCACGCGCACGACCCGCACCGCCGCGCCGGATGCCGAGCTGCCGCCCGAGGACCGGCCGCTGTTCGACGCCCTGCGTGCGTTGCGCGGGCGCCTGGCGCGCGAACAGAACGTGCCCGCCTACGTGATCTTCCACGACGCCACGCTGCGCGAGATCGCCCGGCTGCGCCCGACGACGACCACGCAGCTGGCCGGCATCGGCGGCGTCGGCGCCGGCAAGCTCGAACGCTACGGCGCGCAGGTCATCGACACCGTGCTCGAAGCGGACTGAGAGGCTGAGGGCGATTCGCCCGCCGACTGCGACCGCCTCGGCCTACGGCGCGGTGAGCGTACAGGCCATCGTCAGCACGACGCTGCCGCCGGCCGGGAAGGTCGGGATCACCACGCCGCTGCCCTGCAGATCGCTGACGGTCGGCGCCGGCACCGGGCAGGCCGCGTTGTCCTGCGCGGCGCACTGCAACGTCGCGGCGCCGCAGTCGATGCCGGGGACCGCCGGGTCGGTGACCACGGCGTTGTTGGCCGCGCCCGGACCGCCGTTGCGGACGGTCAGGGTATAGGTCACCGATTCGCCGATGACCGCCGTTTCCGGGGCGACGGTCTTGACCAGCGACAGGTCCGCGTTCGGCAGGCGGTTGTGGATGGTGCAGCTGATGTCGTCGCCCGCGGTGGTGGAGAACTGCCCCCAGAATTGCCGGTTGCTTTCCGTCACGCCGCTGCCGCTGGGCAATACGGTGTTCGAGCCAGCATAGGCATTGCTGCAGACGATCTCCACGTCGTAGGCAGTTGGCGCCGTACCCGGTGAGAAGACGTTGTTGGGGCCGACGACGTCCGAGAAGCCCAGCAGGTTGCCGGCGGCGAACACGTGCGTGCCGGTGCTGACCGTCTGCGGCGCGGCGGTTCCGGTGGTCCGCACCTCGGCCCTGCTGATGCCGCCCGCATAGATGTGCACGGCGATCTGGTCGCCCGCGGCAGCGCGACCATGCAGCACCTTGTCCAGCGTGACCCAGACCGGCGTCGGCGTGTTCTGGCAGGCAGCCGACGTCAGTTCGCCTTCCTCGGCCTCCACCGTCGCCGCCGCCAGATTGAACAGGCCGTTCCCGGGCGCACCGGTACAGGCGTCGTTGCCCGGGTTGCCGCCACGCGCGATCACCACCCGCATGCTGAGCCGGTAGGTGTCGGTCAGCGTCGGCGCAAGCGCGCGGTCGGTCGCGAGCGGCCACTCGGTCGCGCTGCCGGTCGCCGGCGGCGTCAGGGTCACGGCACTGCCATCGTTGAGTTCGTAGCTGGCGCTTTCGATGCCGACATCGGGATCCATGCCGGGCCGGTCGACCAGGTTGTAGGTCGCGGTGTTGGCGGTGCTGGGGTTGTTCACGACGATCTCGTAGACGAGGTCGTAGCGCGTCGGGTCGCCCGCGACCTGGGTCATGGAGGCGAACTCCTTGGTCACCACCACGGTCGCATCGTCGTCGACGATGGTGTAGTCCCAGCGCGTATTGGCCGGCCCGCCGCAGCTGCTGTTCGACGCCAGCAGGTAGCTGCCGTCGGTCGCGGGCAGGATGCTGAACTGCACGTTGCGGTTGCCGTCGACGATGGTGTTGTCGACGGTCTGGATCGGCAGCGGAAACTGGCCGTTCGCGCTCCAGTCGTAGGTTCCGGCAGGGATGTGCAGGCGTACCGTCGTGGCATTGACCAGATCGGCGCCGGGCAGGAACACGAAATCCGTCCCCAGCACCGCGCTGCCGCCGGTGACCTGCACCTGCACGACGATGTCGCTGGGCAGCGTGCCGTTGATCCGCACCGCCGGTACGTTGATCGCGTTGCTTTCCGGGGTCGAACTGGATACCTGCGCGAAATCGACGAACGGGGCGAGTTCGACCTGGATGTCGTCGAGGAAGTTGCCCTGGTTGGAGCCGCCCGCCGCGCTGACCGCCTCGAAGCCGATGTTGCCGTTGCCGGAGGCGCCCTGGTAGGTGTACTGGCCGCGGTAGTCGACCCAACCGCCGCCCGCCGGAGCGGGTGCCTGGATCGTGCCCTGGTGGACGACCGGGGTATTGAATGCACCGTTGTTGGTCGTGCCGACGGTCACGATGCTCGCACCCACGCCGGTCCCGACGTGCATGGTCATGATGTCCCGGGTGGTGGCGCTCTGCCGTCCCCGGTGACTGAAGAAGTAGTCGACGCGCTCGTTCTGGATCAGGCAGACGTCCTGGTAGATGCGCGACGCCACCTCGGCATTGAGTTCGGCGAACTGCGGCCCCTGTCGGCCCTCAACCGACCCACCGCTGTTGTTGCTGCGCGGACCGTGCCACAGCTCCAGGATGCCACCCTGCACCACTTCGTTGACGAACTCGGCCGGCACGACACAGTTGCCGACGTTCTCGGACCGGTAATCCGGGTGGTCGGTCTCCCAGCCCTCCACGAGCTGGCTGGGGATGTAGACGCGACACCCCGGCGTCTGCAGTTTCGGGTCCTCGAAGCTCATGTTGGTGAAGGTGCGCTTGACCTCCTGTGCGCCTGCGGGCTGCGCCATCAGCAGCAGCGGGAGGGTCAGCAGCGACAACAGGTGGAGGCAGGACCTCGTCGGAGACGTCTTCATGCGGAACTCTTTGCACTTCTGCGAGAAACCTCCAATGCAAAGCAAATCACATGCCAAATGTGATTGATCTCACAATTCTGGACGCCGGACGCGCCAACGAAAGCGGCGGCAGCGCCGCTTCCATCGAACAGCATCGACTGCTTCCGCCAACCGTGTGGTCCCGGTGACATGGCCGGGCGCCGGACATCGCGCCCGACGCCCCGCGTGACCCCGTGGGGTCAGGGACCGCCGCTGGCGGTCACTTCGCAGGTCAGGGTGATGGTGACTTCGCCCCCGACCGGGAACGTGTCGATCACCACGCCGGTGCCTTGCAGGTCGCCGATGGCGACACCACCTGCGGGGCAAACGGCAGCGCCACCGGTGACGGCGCATTGCGGCGTGGCGGCGCTGCAGTCCAGCCCCGGCACTGCCGGATCCTGGATCAGCGCACCATCGGCCGCCATCGGACCCTCGTTGCGCGCGACCAGCGTGTAGGTCACCGAGTCGCCGACTGACGCAGAAGCCGGATTCACCGTTTTTTCGATCGCCAGGTCGGCCTCGAACTCGATGCTGATCGCATGGTCCTCGACCTCGCCGTCGGCGGCCTCGCCGGTCGGCAACTGGACCTGCGCCGGGTCGCTGGCAAAGCGCAGGCGCACATAGCTGGTGCCGGCCTGCGCGGTCGCGGGCACGGTCCACGCCAGCGCTGCCGAGCCGCCACTGCAGATCGCCTCCGCGCGCTCGCCTGCATCGAAAGTGCCGTTGCGGTCGAAGTCGATCCATCCGGCCACGGTGCCCGTGCCCATGCATTGGATGGTCTGGGTCAGCGGTTGCGCGACCTGGTTGATGGTCAGGGTGTAGTCGGACGGCCACGCATCCTCTTCGGTCGAACCGGCACTGCCGTTGTTGTCGTCGCCCCGCGCGTCGGCGCTGTACTGCGAGCCGGCTTCCCCGTCGGGGCCACGGCTGCCGATGTACTCGCTGGCCGGCGGCTGCAGGCCGCCCAACTGGAAACCGGGTGCGTTGATGTTGGTCGGGGGACCGACGGACAGGCCATCGGGCGCCGGCACCAGCGCCTGGATGACGTGGGATGCGTCGCCATAAGTGGCCGGGGCATCGCCGAAGTCGGCGACTGGCGCCAGCAGGCCGATCGCGATGGCGGTGTTGCCGGAACCGTATATCTCGAAATCCATCGAGATCGACGCGTCTGCGCCATAGGCGTCGTCGGCGAACGTCAGGAACGTGACCGCGGCCGGGCTGGTGCCCGAACCCTGCCCGCCCGGACCGAACTTGATGGTCTGCCGGCCATCCGTTTCGTCGGTTTTCGTGGCCATGTAGTTGCCGCCGTTGCCGCTGTACATCTCGACCACGTTCCAGCCGCCACGCGCGGTGCCCTGCAGATACTCCTGCCCGGTATCCATCGATTCGGCATCGGCCATCACCAGGCCGGGAATCCGGTACGGTTGTCCGCCGATCGTCGCCGAGCAGTTCACGGTGAAGCTTTTCGTCCCGCTGCCCATGATGCCGGCGATCAGCTGGTTGGCGCTGCCGGTGCCGCCGATGTTGTACATGTTGTCGAGCGCATCGCCGCTGTAGTTGCCGGGCCGATAGCTGGTGATGGTTCCGCTGACATCCGCAAGCGAACAGGTCAGCGCGAGGCTCTGGGTCGCCGTCACCGGGATGGTCGCGGACGTGCTCGCCCCGTTGGCCAACGCCACGCCATTGGTTCCGTTGACGCCGCCGCCCCAGGTCAGCCACAGGATCTCGCTGCGGTACTGGCCTTCGCCGCCCGTTGCATAGGCGGCCGCGTGCGCCTGGTTGCCGAGGACGGCGGCAAGCCCGGTGGCCAGCACGAGCAGGCCGGATGCCAGACGGGAATGATGGGTCTTCATTGTGATGTATCCCTTGCAGGTGGCGCAGCCCTCGAAGGCCGCAGCACGTTCTGGTACGTCTGCCTCGTCGACGATGCCGACCGGGGCCGGCACCGGCTCAGTAGCTGCCGACGAAGTTGATGAACCAGCCCTTGTGGTCGTAGTCGAAGTCGGTCAGGTCGTCGCTGAAATCGGTGAAGTTGTAGCCGACGCCGATGCGGAAGTTGCGGCCGATATCGCGGTCGACGCCGGCCATCCAGCCCTGCCGGGTGCCGCCGTCGTCGACGTCGAGCCAGCGGTACTCGGCCATCGCGTGCCACTTGAACAGCAGCTCGTAGCGGACCTGGGCCGCGGCGAAGGTGGTCGCCGAATCGAACCAGTCGCCGGTGCCGCGGCCGTAGCGGACCTCGCCCTCGCGACGCGCCAGCTTGCCGGCCAGTTCCCAGTTGTGGTCGAGGTGGTAGACGCCTTCGAACGACAGGATCTGCGACTTCTGGTCGTACTGCGCACCGCCCAGCTGGCCCAGCGTCGCCAGGTCGTAGAGGTAGGTGTAGCGGCCGAACAGGCCCCAGCGCGTGCTGTTCCACGGCCGGTAGGCGAAGCCGAAGTTGCCCTCGATGAACTTCGCACCGGCGGCCGGGTTGAGCGTGTCGTCGGTGTCGGCGTAGTTGAAGCGCGCAGCGATGCGCCAGCTCTCGTTGAGCTTGTGCATCACCCGGTTGGTGCTGATCCACTGGGTACGCTGCTCGAAACCGCTGTCCTCGCGCCACTCCAGCTTGCTCTGCCAGTCGGTGTCGGGCGAGGTGCGGCCGCCGCTGACGCTGATCGCGCGCCGGTCGATCTGCCCGCCTGCGCTGTTGGTCAGGTCGCCATCGGACAGCGTGAAGCCGAGGTTCCAGCCCACCGCCGGATAGAAATCCATGCCGTAGGTGTGCGCCAGCCCCGACTCGTTGCGGGTCTTGAGGAACTGGCTCTCGTTGAACAGGTTGACCTGGTTCGACAGGCGCCAGCGCTGGCCCAGCGTCCAGCCGTTCTGGGCGGTGCGGTTGAACAGCGGGTCGTAGTCGGTGCGGTCGGTCGACTGGGTATAGGCGCCGTAGAAGCTGTGCTGCGGGGTCAGCCGGTATTCGGCGCTGACCTGCGCGGCGTCACCGCGGTCGCCGGTGGTCACTTCCGCGCCGACCGTCGACAGGTTGGCGAAGTTGTAGCGGCCGCCGAGGGTGAAGGCGTCGTTGTCGGCGTAGGCGCCGTCATCGTCGTCCAGCGTGAACTGGGCGATGCCGTACAGGTCCAGCGCGGTGCCGAAACGGTGGGTGTAGCGCAGTGCGCCCAGCAGGCCTGCGGCATCGCCGGAGGTCCGCTGCTCCTCGACCCGGCGGAACTCGGCCGACAGGGCATTGGCATCGCTGAAGCGCCACTCGCCGCTCAACTGGGCCTGGGTCAGCGACTCGGTGCCGCGCTCGGCTTCGCTGTAGCGGGCGTAGGTGCTGAACGACTCGTTGACGCGGCCCAGGACCTCGGCGCCATGTTCGCGGATGTCCGCGCCCAGATCGAAGCGCGACACCGAGAAGCCGGCGTCGACCTGCCGCCACCATGCACCCGCACTCCACTCCTGCTCGGTGACGCCCAGCTCGCGGAAGTTGATCCGCGCCTCGACCGCCGACGCCTCGCCCTTGCGCGGGCCCGTCGGATTGAGCTGCAGGAAGCTCAGGCCGCCGTTGTCGGAGAAGAACACCGGCGCGCTGGTGGCCTCGGTGCGGCTGTGCTCGAGCTTCAGGTAGGTGCCCTTGCCGGCCTGCAGGGTGACGTCGGCCGACATCAGCGAGTAGTCCTCGCCGGCGCGGTTCTCGTCGACGTAGGTGGCGCCGACGCCGATATGGTCGCCGAACCAGTGCTTGCCGCGCACGCCGGCGGCGATCTCGTCGGGATCGAAGTCCGCCGGCACCCATTCGTAGTCGACGATCAGGCGCTGCTCGAAGCCGTCGAGCGGCGCGTCGCGGGTGATGGTCGGCACGTTCTCGCGGGTGACCTGGGCCAGCGGCCGGGTCAGCAGGATGCGGCCCTGCAGTTCGTCGATCTCGTAGTCGGCGCCGCGCAGCAGTTCGATGCGCTGCTCGGTACGGCCGGTGGTGCGGTCGCGCACTTCCAGCACGACGTGGTCCGAACCCGGCAGCACATCGGTATGGCGCAGGTAGTAGAGGCTGCCGCCGGTACCGATGAATTCGCTGTGGCCGGGGGCGGTCTGCGCCTCGGAGCCGAACGCACGCAGCTCGGTCACCGGGTCGCCCCAGGCGTTGGCCATGCGCGAGCGCCAGCGCAGCGCACCGCCGTACAGCGAACGCGCGTACTGGCCGTACTCGGTACCGGTGATGCCGGTGTAGAAGTTGCCCCACAGCGCCTGGTTCTTGTCCCAGTCGACCCGCACGTAGAACCGCCCCATCGTGTCGATGTCGCGCCAGGTGGTGGAGTCGTCGCCGTAGGTCGGATAGTACAGGTCCGGGTCCAGGCGGCGGAAGATGTCCTGCGGATCGGCCGAAGTGAAGCCGTCGAACAGGTCTTCGAGCGGACGGTTCTGGGTGTCGGCCTGGGCGGTGATCAGGTATTTGCCCTTGGCCTTGCCCTTGACGTAGAACGCCAACCGGCCATCGCTGAGGATGTCGTCGTCGCGGCCGGCGAGCGCGATCTGGGTGCCGGGGCCGCTGGCCTTGTTCTGGTAGACGGTCAGGTCGGCAAGGCCGACGCCGAAGAAGTAGCCGCCGCTGACGTCGACGTCCAGCGCATGGTGGCTGATCTGGCCGCCCTCGCCGTTGAGTGCGATGTCGAAGCGGTGCTCGCCGACCGGCATCAGGTATTCGGCGACGAACTTGCGTTCCAGGTCGACCGGGTAGTTCTCGCCGTTGATCGCCAGACCGTAGCCGGCCGGGATGTTGCGGCCGGTGATGCGCACGCGCGAGCCGTAGATCGGGATGTTCTGCTGGCGCAGGCCATTGCCGGCGAAGGCCTCGTTGACCAGCGACTGGGTCGTGGCCTCGTCGCCGCTCAGGGCGGTGCCGAGCGATTTCTCGACGCCATCGCGCAGCAGCTGGGTGCCGCGCTCGGCCTCGGCCGGCGTCACCAACTGGATGCGCTTGGTATGGGTCTCGTCGAAATTGCCGTCGGCGTCGTAGGCGCGCAGCACGTAGGCGAGCTCGTCGCCGGTACGCAGGCGCAGGTCGGCCGGCAGGGCGCCGTCCCATTCGAACGTGGCGACGGCCGCGGACGGAATCTCGACCCGGGTCAGCGGCGTGATCAGGTCGGCGTCGCTGGCGCGGTAGAGGGTCAGCTCGTAGTGGTCGACGAAATCCGCGTAGTTGCCGCGCACGTAGAACCGCACCGGCTTGGCAATACGCGTGCCGTCGAAGGCGACCATCGTCGGCGAGGAGATCGACAACTCGGGCTGGCCGAGATTGGGATCCTCAGTCGCCCAGATCACACCGCCGCCCGGCAGCTGGATCTGGAACTGGCCGGTAGCGACGGCCTTGCCCGGCGATTCGAGCGCGACGCTGACCCGGCGGTCGGGCTGCAGCGCGGCCGAACCCGAATGTTCCGACAGGCCGGTCGTGACCGGCTGGTCGTAGCTGCGGGTGCGCAGCTGGAACAGCAGGCCCTCGTCGGAGCTGCAGCTTTCGCCTTCGCATTCGAGCGGCGCGTCGGTTGCCGCAGGGCTGGCCGCGGCGGCATCGGCCGGCGCCGCCTGCTGGGCGAACGCGGCCGGCGCCATGCCCGCGAGGATGCTGATCAGCGCAGTATCGAGCAGTTTCATCTTCATGATCCGTCTCCCCTTACTCACGTTCCACGCCGACAGGGGCTGTCGGATCGCTGCTGGATTCCACGCGCACGTTGTTGCGCACCTCCGGGCTGAGTCGGTTGCGAATGGCCTCGTAGACCGCGGTCGCGCGACGCAGGCCCAGGCCGACGTTGTACTGGTGCGAACCGCGCACATCGGTGTGGCCGACGATGCCGATCACGCCCCCGCCCAATGCCTCGAGCCGCTGCGCCACCTGGTCGAGCAGGGCGTTGAACTCCGGACGGATCGCCGAACGGTCGGTGTCGAACAGCACCGTGCCGAGCAGGGCGCCGTCGGCATCGACGCCGGCGACCAGCGAATGCGGGTCGGCGACATTGGTCCTGAGCGCCACCGTCAGCGCGCCGCGCGCGGATTCGTCCACCTGCACCTGCAGCGCGTCGCGGACCGCCGCGGCCCTGGCGAAGGCCAGTGCCTCGGAACCGCCATCGGCCACGATCACGACCTCGCCGCCGCCGTAGCGGTTGACCTGCGCGGCCATCGCCTCGATCGCCGGCAGATACCGCGGACGCACCACTGCGCTTCCCGGCTCGAAGATCACCTCGCCCAGTTCGAGCTCGACACGCTCGGTGCCGCCCTCGATCTGCTGCACCGGCAACTGCACGCCGAAGTCGAAGCGGACCGGAAGACCCGGAGTCACGCGACGCACCAGCGGATTGGGCGTGGTGAAGCCTGTGCCCGGCGGCAGCGTGGCCGGATCGACCTTGAGGATGAAGTTGCGACCATGGCCCCAGTCGCCGCCCCACACGTCCACCAGGTGATAGCGGCCGTACTGGTCGGTCTCGATCAGCAGGCCTTCCACCGATGCGATGCGCACGCCGGGGATACCGCGTTCGTCGATGCCGGCATTGGTGATGACGTAGTCGACCACGTAACCCGCCTCGGTCCTGGCGACACGACGCTCGACGGTCGGCTCGGCCGCGGTCAGGCCGCGTGCGGCCTCGCCATCCTGTTCGACGCGGGTGTTGCCATCGGCATCCATCCGCACCGTCACGCCCTGGTCGCTGGTCAGCACGAAATCACCGGTGAACTCGGGCGCGCTCAGGACCTGGCGGATCACCACCTGGTGCGCGTCGACCGGATCGGCCACCGACTGCCGGCCTGCGATGCCGCCGACGGCGATGCCGTGCAGCAGCGGCGAGCTGGCGTCTGGCTCGGACTGGTGGCCCTGGCCGCGGTCGACGGTCGTCGAGTTGGCGACATACGCCGCGGGTGCGAAACCGCCCTGGACCCTGACGCCGCTGAGCGCAGCGCTGTCCTGCCAGCCGTCGCCGTCGCGGTCGTCGAAGACCGTACCGAAGATCAGACTGTCGTCCAGCAGCGGATCGGTATCGAGCGTGACCTGCGCGGTGGCGACGTTCGACACCGGCGTGCCCGCGTCGTTGACCGCGACCGCCTGGTTGATGTGCACGCCCGGCTTGACACCGGCGCCGACGCGCATCAGGTAGACGATCGTCGCGCTGCGGCCGACCGGAATGTCGAGCCCGCCGATGCGCAGCGGCGACTGGCTCGACGCCAGCGTGAACGCACCATCGGTATCGGCCACCGTCATCGAACCATCGACGTAGCTGAAGCCGGGCGCCGGCGTATCGACGACCGTGCCATCGACGACGTTGCTGTCGCCCACGTTCTCGACCGTCAGCGTGTAGCGGACCAGGTCGCCGGTCTTGACGTAGCGGCTGCCCGCGGTCTTGACGATACGCAGCGCAGTCGTGTCGACGACCTTGTGCGAGGTCTCGCAGGTGGTGCACTCCGGCTCCGGCACGTTGGGCACGCCGCCGTCATAGCTGGCGACCACCACGTTGCCCAGGTCGCCCGCGGCATCGGCATTGACCGTCGCCGGATAGACGAAGGTGTGGATGCCCGGGAGGGCGCCCGCTTCGAGCACGCAGACGATGTCGCCACCCGAGGTCGCGCAGCCTGCCGGCAGCGCGCCGATGGTCAGGCCGGCATCCGGCGTATCCACCAGGCGCACCGGACTCAGTGTCGCGGCGTTCTCGACCGTCACCGTCAGCGTGTACTCGATGACATCGTTGACCTGGACTTCGGTGCCATCGACCGGGTTGGCGGACTTGCTGACCCGTACGACGGGCTTGTCGACCGGATGCTCGGTCGTGCAGCTGGTGCAGTCGGGCGCCGGCGCGTTCGGGTCGTCCGGGCTGTTGCCGCCGGTCGCGGTCACGCTGTTGGCGACACTGGTGGTCGCGTCGGCGGTCACCGTCGCTTCATAGGTCACCACGTAGCTGCCCGGCGCGGTGCCGGACGGCAGCGTGCATGCGAGCGGATTGGTCGCGTTGCAGCTGAAGCCCGGCGCGGTCACCGTGCCCAGTTCCAGGCCGGTGCCCAGCGTATCGGTCACCACCACATCGCTCAGCAGCGCGGCATTGGCCACGTCCACCGTCAGCGTGTAGTTGATCGCCTGGCCGACAGTCACCGCCGTGCCCGACGCCGGATCGGCGCTCTTGGCCACCGTCACCGCCGGCTTGTTCACCGGATGCTCGGTCGAGCAGCTGGTGCAGTCGGGATCCGGTGCGTTCGGGTCGTCGGGGCTGTTGCCGCCAGTCGCCTCGACGCTGTTGGCGACACTGGTGGTCGCGTCGGCGGTCACCGTCGCTTCGTAGGTCACCACGTAGCTGCCCGGCGCCGTGCCGACCGGCAACGTGCACACGAGCGGATTGGTCGCGTTGCAGTCGAAGTCCGGCGCGGTCACCGTGCCCAGTGCCAGGCCGGTGCCCAGCGTATCGGTCACCACCACATCGCTCAGCAGCGCGGCGTTGGCCACGTCCACCGTCAGCGTGTAGGTGATCACCTGGCCCACGGTCACCGCCGTGCCCGACGCCGGATCGGCGCTCTTGGCCACCGTCACCGTCGGCTTGTTCACCGGATGCTCGGTCGAGCAGCTGGTGCAGTCCGGGTCCGGTGCGTTCGGGTCGTCCGGGCTGTTGCCGCCGCTCGCGGTCACGCTGTTGGCCACGCTCGTGGTCGCGTCGGCAGTCACCGTTGCGGTATAGGTCACCACGTAGCTGCCCGGCGCCGTGCCGAGCGGCAACGTGCATGCAAGCGGATTGCTGGTATTGCAGCTGAAGTCCGGCGCAGTCACCGTGCCCAGGCTCAGGCCCGTACCCAGCGTATCGGTCACCACCACGTCGCTCAGCGTCGGGGCGTTGGCCACGTCCACCGTCAACGTGTAGGTGATCGTCTGGCCCACGGTCACGGCCGTGCCCGACGCCGGGTCGGCGCTCTTGGCCACCGTCACCGCCGGCTTGTTCACCGGATGCTCGGTCGAGCAGCTGGTGCAGTCCGGGTCCGGTGCATTCGGATCATCGGGGCTGTTGCCACCGGTCGCCTCGACGCTGTTGGCCACCGCCGTGGTCGCGTCGGCGGTCACCGTCGCGGTGTACGCGAACGTGTACGTGTCGATCGCCGCGCCAGCGACCAGCGTGCAGGTCACCGTCTGGCCAGCTGCCGAACAGCCGGCCGGCAGCGAGGCCGTATCCAGCGACAGGCCCGTGCCCAGCGTATCGGTCAGCACCACGTCGCTCAGCGTCGCGGCATTGGCCACGTCCACCGTCAGCGTGTAGGTGATCGTCTGCCCCACGGTCACCGCCGTGCCCGACGCCGGGTCGGCGCTCTTGGCCACCGTCACTTCCGGCTTGTTCACCGGATGCTCGGTCGAGCAGCTGGTGCAGTCCGGGTCCGGTGCGTTCGGGTCGTCCGGGCTGTTGCCGCCGCTCGCGGTCACGCTGTTGGCGACACTGGTGGTCGCGTCGGCAGTCACCGTCGCTTCATAGGTCACCAGGTAGCTGCCCGGCGCGGTGCCAGACGGCAGCGTGCAGGCCAGCGGATTGGTCGTCCCGCAGCTGAAACCAGGCGCGGTCACGGTGCCCAGGCTCAGGCCGGTGCCCAGCGTATCGGTCAGCACCACATCGCTCAGCGTCGGAGCATTGGCCACGTCCACCGTCAGCGTGTAGGTGATCGTCTGCCCCACGGTCACCGCCGTGCCCGACGCCGGATCGGCCGCCTTGGCCACCGTCACTTCCGGCTTGTTCACCGGATGCTCGGTCGAGCAGCTGGTGCAGTCGGGATCCGGTGCGTTCGGATCATCGGGGCTGTTGCCACCGCTCGCGGTCACGCTGTTGGCGACACTGGTGGTCGCGTCGGCTGTCACCGTCGCTTCATAGGTCACCAGGTAGCTGCCCGGCGCGGTGCCAGACGGCAGCGCGCAGGCCAGCGGATTGGTCGTCCCGCAGCTGAAACCAGGCGCGGTCACGGTGCCCAGGCTCAGGCCCGTGCCGAGGGTATCGGTCACCAGCACGTCGCTCAGCGTCGGGGCGTTGGTCACGTCCACCGTCAGCGTGTAGGTGATCGTCTGGCCGACAGTCACCGCCGTGCCCGACGCCGGATCTGCGCTCTTGGCCACCGTCACCGTCGGCTTGTTCACCGGATGCTCGGTCGAGCAGCTGGTGCAGTCGGGATCCGGTGCGTTCGGGTCATCGGGGCTGTTGCCGCCGGTCGCCTCGACGCTGTTGGCGACCGACGTGGTCGCATCAGCGGTCACCGTCGCGGTATAGACCACCGTGTAGGTGCCCACGCCCGTGCCTTCCAGCAGCGTGCACGCGAGCGGATTGCTCGTGTTGCAGCTGAAGTCCGGTGCGGTCACCGTGCCCAGTTCCAGGCCGGTGCCCAACGTGTCGGTCACCACCACGTCGCTCAGCAGCGCGGCATTGGCCACGTCCACCGTCAGCGTGTAGGTGATCACCTGGCCGACGGTCACAGACTGGCCACTGGTTGGGTTGGCCGACTTGGCCACCGTCACTTCCGGCTTGTTCACCGGATGCTCGGTCGAGCAGCTGGTGCAGTCCGGATCCGGTGCGTTCGGGTCATCGGGGCTGTTGCCGCCGGTCGCCTCGGCGCTGTTGGCGACCGACGTAGTCGCATCAGCGGTCACCGTCGTGGTATAGACCACCGTATAGGTGCCCACGCCCGTGCCTTCCAGCAGCGTGCAAGCGAGCGGATTGCTCGTGTTGCAGCTGAAGTCCGGCGCAGTCACCGTGCCCAGCTCCAGGCCGGTGCCCAGCGTATCGGTCACCACCACGTCGCTCAGCAGCGCGGCATTGGCCACATCCACCGTCAGCGTGTAGGTGATCGCCTGGCCGACAGTCACGGCCGTACCGGAGGCCGGGTTGGCCACCTTGGCCACCGTCACCGCCGGCTTGTTCACCGGATGCTCGGTCGAGCAGCTGGTGCAGTCCGGATCCGGCGCGTTCGGATCATCGGGGCTGTTGCCGCCGGTCGCCTCGACACTATTGGCGACCGACGTGGTCGCATCAGCGGTCACCGTCGCGGTATAGACCACCGTGTAGGTGCCCACACCCGTGCCTTCCAGCAGCGTGCAAGCGAGCGGATTGCTCGTGTTGCAGCTGAAGTCCGGCGCAGTCACCGTGCCCAGCTCCAAGCCGGTGCCCAGCGTATCGGTCACGACCACGTCGCTCAGCAGCGCGGCATTGGCCACATCCACCGTCAGCGTGTAGGTGATCGTCTGGCCGACAGCCACGGCCGTGCCCGACGCCGGGTCGGCGCTCTTGGCCACCGTCACCGCCGGCCTGAGTGGCGTCGACTCGTCGCAGTCGTTTCCGGCTTCCGCGCAATCGATGCCTTCCACCGTCACCGCGTTGTCGATGCTGGTGACCGATGCAGGCAACGGATCGTCAACCAGGACGACGAAATTCAGGACGACGCTGTCATTGGCCGCCACGTTGACGGCATTGGCGTTCGGGCAGTTGCTGCCGCTGCAGATGAAGTCGTTGCCAGTCGTAACGACCGAGGTACTGGCCGGCAGCGTCTCGACGACGTCTCCCGGGAACAGGGTGGCAACGGCACCGCCGGTGTTCTCGATCTCGATCTGATAGGTCAGCGTGTCGCCCGGACCGACAGGGCTGCCGGCGACATAAGCGATGCCGTTGACCAGGGCCAGGGTCTTGGTTACCGACAGCTCGGGCTCGGCCGGGATCGGGAAAGCGCACGACGCAAGGTCGCGCGAGGAGTTGGCCGTGGTCTGCGGCCCCTGGGTCAGGTTGCCGGTGGCCGGATCGTATGCGTAATACCGGCTGGGACTGCTGTTGTTGGCGACGTACAGAGTGCCGTCGTTGGCGAAGGCAACGCCTGCCCAGCTGATTCCTGCCGGATTGCCATCCAGCAGCGGCCGTGTCTGGCGTGTCGCCTGCAACGTAGCCATATCGACGGTGTACAGATCCAGGCCTGCCGCCAGCCAACCCACTCCGTTGCCATCGAACGCGATATCACCCGAACTGTAGGGGCTGGGTCCTCCAGGCGTGACGTTGTAGCTCAGCGTGCCGATGTTGCTCACCGAATAGCCGAAGCTGCCCGGGGCCGGATCGGCCTCGACCCGCCACACCTGGGGTGTGGCCGAGTTGCCTGCGACCAGGTAGCCGGTGCCGTCCGGCGCCATGCCCGCGCGCGGGAAGTCCGGCGACGCGAAGGGCGGAAGCGCCTCATACCAGCCGCCGTTGGCTGCGTCGTAGGCCCAGAGGGTCGTGTTGCCACCGCTGCGGGTGACGAACAGCAGCCGGTTCTTGATCGGATCCACCATGACGCCATTGGCGTCGCCACCAACCGGCAGCGCCAGTTCCGGCACCAGCACGTCGCTGGCTGCTCCCGGGACGTAGCTGAAGACACGCTGGGCGCCGCTGGCGACATTCGGCACGCTGAAGATCGGACTCTCACCGGCCGGGCAGAAGTCGTAGGCCGGCACCGCCTGAACGGAGACCGTCGCGGTATCGGTGTCGTTGTCCGGATTCGGATCCACCACCCCGGAAGGCGCGGTCACGGTGGCGGTATTCGTCAGTGTCGACGCCTGCGCCTGGACTGGCGTCGAACCCAACCCGGCCCAGCCCAGCACGACAGACATCGCAAGGCCGAACCCTGCGGCCTTGAAGAAACCCGGTCTTTTCACGAACACCGTACCGCCCCCTGTTGGCGCCCGCATGCGTGCAGGCACGGATTATTTCGAAGTACGTCACACAAAAATCATTCCAATCGTCACAAATCAGGCCCGGACGGCAAACCCGGTACGAAAAGCCGCCAACCGCGCCGGCTCGATTCGTTGATAAGTGACATCCCCAGTCACGTCCCGCCTCCCCGTCGGCATGCAATCTGATGGCATGCCCACTGCACGTTGCGGACGAACTGACTTCACTGTGAATTGTGGATGCTTGTCACATCCGGAACACGCACGGATGCTTGCAACTTCTCACCAAGAGTGAGATTTCACTGCGGAAGCAGGGAATCGAAAGCCGCCCGTTGGCGTCGTGACGGACATGTCATCGACACGTCGTCAATAAGGGAACGCCGACCGGACCGATGGCACCAGACGTCGGTATCGACGGAGGATGCAGACGCCGCGACGCGGCGCTGTGGAAATCTCCACGGTCCCGTCAGGCGACCGGGTCGTTCTCACACCGGTGCCGGCGTGACGGACACGCGCCAAACCGGCGCATGCGCTTCATCCCCACATGCACCGCAGTGACGACGTGAACCGGATCGGATTACCAGGCAAGAACGTAGCCCACGCCACGCACGGTCTGCAGTGGCAGCGCCGTCCCGGTTTCGCGCAGGCATTTGCGCCGCAGGCGGAACACCAGCATCTCCAGCCGGTGTGGATCGAAATCGTGCACGTTACCAACCAGCCGTGCGATCAATGCTTCGCGCGATACCGCCACGCCCGGTGTCGCGGCGAGCAGTTTCATGATCTGCTGTTCGGCAAGCGTCAGCTGCACGGGGACGCCATCGGGTGCATGGATCCGCCAACCGCTTTCATCGAGAGACCAACCGCTGCTGCCGGCGGTGGGCGTCGGCACCGCCAGCCTCGAACGCAACACGGCATGGATCGTATTGACGAGCATCGTCGGCTCGACCGGCTTGACCAGATAGGCATCGGCCCCGGCCTCCAGACCACGTTGCCGGTCCATGGCGCTTCCGTAACCGCTGAGCATGACGATGGCGAGTTCGGGCAGCAGTTCCCGCAGGTGGCGGGCGATGGCCGTCCCGCGTTCGTCAGGCAGCCCGACATCCAGCATCACCGCATCGAAACGATCGCCGATCATGGTCCGATACAGGGCCAGCGCGCTCGGCAGGCCGACCACGTGGAATCCGGCATCACGCAGCAAAGGGACCAGGATCCCTTCGCGAAGTTCTTCGTCGTCCTCGACGACTGCAATACGATGCTGCAACTGCTGCTGCCCCTGCCCGGCCATAGATGCTTCCAGCACGTAGATCCCACGATTGATTGCCCTTGCCGGCGGACCATAGCAAATAGATGCACATCCGAAGTCAACGTCATCCCGCGGGCAGGCGACGTGCCGGCGCCCGATGCGCTGCGAGGCATGGAAAATCGGAGGAATGGTGGGTCGTGATGGATTCGAACCATCGACCAGCGGATTAAAAGTCCGATGCTCTACCAACTGAGCTAACGACCCGGAGTAGCGGCAGCATGGCAGGTGAGCCGCTGCCGGACTATGGCGGCGGCAAGTCTAACGCATCAACCCGCGTCGACGTAATGCGTGGGATCGGCGACGCCGGCTGCGGCGAATCCGTCGGCACGCAGGCGGCAGGCATCGCAGCGGCCGCAGGCGCGCCCGTCGGCATCCGCGCGGTAGCACGACACGGTCTGCCCGAAGTCGACGCCCAGCCGCACGCCTTCGCGGACGATGTCGGCCTTGCTCATCCGCTGCAGCGGCGCGTGGATGCGTAGGCCCGCGCCTTCCACGCCCGCGCGGGTGGCAAGGTTGGCCAGCCGCTCGAAGGCATCGATGAACTCGGGGCGACAGTCCGGATAGCCGGAATAGTCCACCGCATTGACGCCGCAGAAGATGTCGGCCGCGCCCAGCACCTCGGCCCAGCCGAGCGCCAGCGACAGCATGATGGTGTTGCGCGCGGGCACGTAGGTCGACGGGATGCCGGCGCCCCCCGCTTCCGGCACCTCGATGTCGTCGGTCAGCGCGGAGCCGCCGAACGCGCGCAGGTCGACGTCGACGGTCTTGTGCGCGGCGACATCCAGCATCGCGGCGACACGCGTGGCGGCCACGAGTTCGGACGTGTGCCGCTGGCCGTAGCGCACGCTCAGCGCATGCACGGCGAAGCCCCGCTCGCGGGCAATGGCGACGACGGCGGCGGAGTCCATGCCTCCGGACAACAGGACGACGGCTTTTTTCATCGGGGATTCGGGATCGGAATTGAGAATCGGGGATTCGGGAAAAGCTTACCGCCCCGGCTCGTCGTTCCACAGCAGCTTGTGCAACTGCATCTGGAACCGCACCGGCAGGCGGTCGGCGACGATCCAGTCGGCGAGATCGCGTGCGGACAGCTCGCCCTTGCTCGGCGAGAACAGCACGTCGCAACGTTGCGCCAGTCCGCGCGTCAGCACGACGTCGCGTGCCCATTCGTAGTCGCCGCGCGAGCAGATGACGAACTTGACCTGGTCGTGCGGCGTCAGCAGCGGCAGGTTGGCCCACAGGTTGCGATGCGCTTCGCCCGAATCCGGCGTCTTGATGTCGAGCACCCGGCTCACGCGCGGGTCGACCGCGGCGATGTCCAGTGCGCCGGAAGTCTCCAGCGACACCTGGTAGCCGGCGTCGCACAGCCGCCGCAACAGGCCGATGCAACGCTTCTGCGCCAGCGGCTCGCCGCCGGTGACGCAGACATGCCGCACGCCATGGCGCGCGACCTCGTCGAGGATCGCGTCGATCGGCCACCAATCGCCGCCGTGGAACGCGTACGCGGTATCGCAGTAGGTACAACGCAGCGGGCAGCCGGTCAGGCGGACGAACACCGTCGGCCAGCCGGCATCCCGCGCCTCGCCCTGCAGGGACAGGAAGATCTCGGTGAGCTTGAGTCGGTCGGCCTGGGATGCGGCGACCGCATCGGGCGCGACGGCGGTCATTGGACTAGCGCAGGCGCGAGAGCTGGATCGCGCGCAGCCGGTCGGATGCGGTCCGGGCGGCATCGGTGCCGGGATACTGCTTGCCCACCGACTCGAGCGTGGCCTCGGCGGCATCGAGGTCCTTCATGCCGTACTGCGACAGCCCCACCTTCAGCAGCGCGCCGGGCGTCTTGTCGTGGGTCGGATAACGCTGGATGAGCGCACGGAACTGCTCCTCCGCCAGCGGATAGTTCTGGGTGACGTAATAGCTTTCGCCGAGCCAGTAGATGGCATTGGGCGCGTAGCTGCCCTGCGGATACTGCTGCAGGAACTGCTGGAACAGATCGGCCGACTCCGCGTAGCGGGCATTCTTCAGCGCGTCGAAGGCGTGTTCGTAGGCACCGCGCTCGTCGGCCATGCCGGCGATCGCGCTGCGGTCGCCATGGATCGCGGGTGGGCGCTCGGACGCGGCTGCCGCCGATGCCGGCGCGGGGGCACTCGTGCCCCCGACGAGATCGGGCAGTTCACCGGCAGGCTGGGCCCCGCTCTCGAGGCGGTTCAGGCGCCCGTCGATGTCCAGGTACTGGCTGCGGCCGCTGGACTTGAGCTGTTCGTTCTGCTGTTGGAGGTCCTCGACCTGGGACCGCAGCGTCTGGATTTCCTGGCGCAGCTGGTTGACCTGGTTGAGCATGTCCAGGTTGGCGCTATTGTCGCTGGAACGTGCCTCGAGCGCGGCCACCCGGTCGGCCAGGCTGACGCGCTGCGCGGACGCGGGCGCGGCGGCCACGAGGGCCGCCGCGAACGCGACTGGAAACACCAGCCAATGACGCATTGCCGCAGGCATCAGCGCGCGGTGTAGATGATCTCGACGCGACGATTGCGGGCCCAGCAATCCTCGTTCGACTCGGTGCAGACCGGACGCTCCTCACCGTAGCTGACCACGGCCAGCTGGGCGGCGGAACCGCCGTTGGCCTGCAGCGCCGAGGACACGCCATTGCCGCGGCGCTCGCCCAGACCCTGGTTGTACTCGCGGCTGCCGCGCTCGTCGGCGTGGCCTTCCAGCGAGATGCGCGACGAGTTGCGGTCACGCAGGTACTTGGCGTGGCAGGCGATGATGGCCTGGAACTCGGGACGCAGGGTGTCTTGGTCCAGATCGAAGTAGACGACGCGCTGACGCAGGCAGGCATCGCTGTCGAGGTCGGCCGGGGTGTAGGCGCCTGCGGTGGCAGGACCGGTCGGGGCCACGGTGCCGGTAGACGGGCCGGTGTCTGCCGGCGGCTCTTCCTTCACCTTCTTGGAACATGCAACGGCAGCGGTGCAGAGCAGCGCGGCGAGCAACACACGGGTGGTCGTTTTCATCTCGTCGATCCTTGGTTTTTTTTGACTCAACAGGGCAAGCAGTATCAAACAACGGGACGTGCAGGCCGCGTGGTCAACGCTGCTCCCGGAACGGCCCCCATGCCGGTTCGCGCACATCACCTTCCGCAAGGGCGAGGCGCTGACGCACCCGGCCGTCCGACGACGCCGAATACAGCACACCCCGACGCCCCTCGCGTGCCGCGTACAGCACCATGCCGGCGTTCGGGGCGAAGCTCGGCGATTCATCGAGCGACCCCGGCGACAGCGTGGACCAGCGCGGCGACCCCAGGCTGCGGTCCAGCACGGCGATACGGTACACGTTGCCGGCGCCCTGCGCCACGGCGATCTTCTTGCCGTCGTAGGAAACGCTGGGGTCGGCGTTGTAACTGCCCTCGTGGGTCACCCGGGTGGCGTTGCCGCCGCTTGCCGGCACCTGGTAGACCTGCGGCCGGCCGCCGCGGTCGGAGATGAAGTACAGGCTGCCGCCGTCGGGCGCCCAGGCCGGCGAGGTGTCGATGGCGAAGTGGTTGGTCAGCTGGGTCAGCGCCTTGCTGCCCAGGTCCATCACGTAGATCTCCGGGTTGCCGCTGCGCGACAGCGACAGCGCCAGGCGCGAACCATCGGGCGAGAACGCCGGCGCGCCGTTGATGCCGCGGAAGCTCGACACCAGCTCGCGGCTGCCGCTGTTGATGTCCTGGATGTAGATCGCCGAATTGCCGCTTTCGAAGCTGACGTAGGCCAGCCGGCGCCCGTCCGGGCTCCACGACGGCGACAGCAGCGGCTCGTTGGAGCGGACCACGGTCTGCGGGTTGTGGCCATCGGAATCGGCGACGATCAGCGCATAGCGCGCGTCGCGACCGAGCCCGGTCTGGGTGATGTAGGCGATACGGGTCCAGAACGCGCCGCGGACACCGGTGATCTTCTCGTAGATCGCGTCGGCCATCTGGTGGGCGACATCGCGCATCGCATTCGCCCGCGCGGTCATTGCCAGCCCCAGCACCCGCTCCTGCTTGGCGACGTCGAACAGCTCGTACTCGACGCGGTAGCTGCCGCCGCCGGCGTCGACGATGCGGCCGACCACCAGGAAGTCCTGCCGCAGCGCGCGCCAGGTCGGGTACTGGACCTCGCTGCCGCGGGTCGGGCGCTCGACGATGTCGCGCTCGGGCAGCGTGCGGAACTGGCCGGAGCGGTCGAGGTCGGCGCGGATCACCGCGGCGATGTCGGTGTCCGGCGTGGTCCCGCTGCCCTGGTAGGGCATCGGCACGACGGCGATCGGCATGGCCTGCGCGCTGCCGCCTGTGATGTCGATTTCGAGCCCCTGCTGCTGCGCAACCGCCAGCATCGGCAGGGTCAGCGCGAACAGGGCAAGCAGACAGCGGATCAGGATGGGCTTCATCGGACTACCGGGTTGGATTGGAGGCGGGCCGGAACCGCGTGCAGCAGCGCCGGCAGGACCCCGGCAGCTTGGACGCTGGCAGGGGTCGGAGGATGAATAGCGCCGCAATCATCGGTCCGGGGCCGTGAAGCCCAGATCGAGACTGCGCTCGAACACCCGCTCGAAGCCCGCGTACGGCAGCGGCGAGGCCCGGTGGACCGCACGCACCAGCGACTGGCGCGCCTGCGCATCGAAATCGCAATCGGGCAGCGGCTCGACCGCCACCACCTCGCCGCCCGGCAACTGCCGGACCAGGACCCGGCAATGCTGCCCCTCGGCCAGCGTGTCCGGCCGCAACCAGGTGCGCTGGACCGCGGCCCGCAGCGCGGCGGCGTAGCCGGCCCGCAGATCGTCCGAGGCCCATGCCGCCGGGGCGCCAGACCCGCCGGCAGCCAGCAGCGCCGCGCACAGGGCCGCGGCCCGGCATCGCGGCATGGCGCGCATGCGGATCAGTCCTGGGCCCTGAACGTGAAGTTCAGGCGACGATTGAAGACCGGCTCGAAACCGGCGTAGGGCAACGGCTCGGCGGCGCGAACCGCCGCCTCGACCGAACGCCGGCCCTGCGCATCGTAGGGACACGAAGCATCGAACTCGACATTCATCACCTCGCCGCCCGGCAACTGGGTGATGTACATCCGGCAGGCCTGCCCCAGCGGAACATTGTCCGGCCTGCGCCAGTTGCGGCGCACCACCTCCTGGATCGCCGCGGCGTACTTGGCCGCGAGCCCGCTGTCGCCCTCCGGGCGGCCGGGCGGCGGACTTGCAGCCGATGCCGACGCACGTTCGGCGGCCTGCCGGGCCTCGCGGTCGGCGATCTGCTTGAGCCGCTCCTCGGCCAGCCGCGCCTGGCGCTCGGTGCGCTCGCGCTCGGCGCGGATCTTCTCCAGTTCCTGCTGCGCGAGGCGGCGCTTCTGCTCGGCCTCTTCCTGCTTCTGGCGTTCGGCCAGCTCGACCTGCGCCTGGCGCCGCTTTTCCTCCTGCTCGCGCTCGCGCGCCTGCTCGGCCTGCGAATCGCGGCGCACCTCGGGCTGGGCCACCGGCGCGGGATCGGGAATGACTTCCTGCAACTGTGGCTGCGGCGTCTCGGGCGCGTCCTCGGGACGCGGCTCGGGCAGCGGCTGCGGCGGTGCGGCAGCCGGCTCCTCGACCGGTTCGGGCAAGGGTTCGGGCAGCGGTTCGGGTTCCGGCTCGACCACCGGCTGCGGGCGCGTGTCGAGCGCGCGCCGGTCGGCGGCACTCAGTGCGTTCGGGTCGATGACATCGGCGCTGACCGGCGAGCCCTGCGCCGACTGCGGCGTCGACGAGCGGCTCCACCACATGCCGATGAAGATCAACCCGAACAGCAGCACGTGCAGCAGGACGGCCAGTCCCACTGCCAGCGCGGTATCGGCGCGCGACTCACGCATTCAGTTCGCGCCTTCCTCGGGACGGCTGATCAGGCTGACCCGGGTCACGCCGGCATCGTTGATCAGGCTGATCGCGTTCATGATGCGCTGGTAGCTGGCGTCGGCGTCGCCGCGCACCAGCACCGCGGCCTCGGGGTTCTGGTTGTGGATCGCGCGCAGGCGGGCGACCAGGTCCTGCGCGCCCACCGACTGGTTGTCGCGCTCGATCATCAGCGCCAGCGCGCCGTCGGCGTAGACGCTGACGACGATCGGGTCCTTCGGCGCGCCCAGCGACAACGCGCGCGAGTCGGGCAGGTTGATGTCGGTGCCGAGGTTCATCAGCGGCGTGGTGACCATGAAGATGATCAGCAGCACCAGCATCACGTCGATGTACGGCACGACGTTGATTTCGTTCTTCAGCTTGCGCCGCTTGGCGCGGCGGAGGGACATCGAGGACATGACGGGATCCGGTGAGGGGGACGGTCGAGAACCGGGCGCGCCAACGCGCGCGAAGCCGGGTCAGTCGGCGCTGGTCTGCCGTTCCAGGATCGAGGAGAACTCGTCGGAGAAGGCCTCGAAGCGCGTGGCCACGCGCTCGACCTTGGTCGCGAAGCGGTTGTAGGCCCACACCGCCGGGATCGCCGCGAACAGGCCCATGGCGGTCGCGATCAACGCCTCGGAAATGCCCGGCGCGACGGTGGCGATGGTCGCCTCCTTCATGCTGGCCAGGCCGTGGAACGAGATCATGATGCCCCACACGGTGCCGAGCAGGCCGACGTAGGGCGCGATCGAGCCGACGTTGGCGAGGAACTCGAGGTTGCGCTCCAGCCCGTCGAGCTCGCGCGCGCCGGCCACGCGCATGCCGCGCTGCGCGCCTTCGAGCTGCGCGCGCGGATCGACGCCGCGGCGCTGGCGCTGGCGCGAGTACTCGCGGTAGCCGGCCTCGAAGATCGCCTCCAGGCCCTCGATCTCGCGGTTGCGCTCGGTCGCCGAGGCGTAGAGCTTGCCGATCTCCGCGCCCGACCAGAAGCGCTCCTCGAAGCGGTCGGCTTCCTTCTCGGCGCGGTCGAGCACACGCTTCTTGCGGAAGATGATGACCCAGGACGAGATCGACGCGAACAGCAGCAGCAGCATCACCAGCTGTACCGGGATCGAGGCGTGCAGGATCAGTTCGAGGATGCTCAGGTCGTTGGCGACCGGCGCGGCGGCAGCGGCGGCGGTGTTCGCCAGTTCGGTGGCGGCGGCCGGGGACTCATCGGGCAGCGACTGCACCCGCGCGGCGGACTGCAACAGCATCGGCAAAAAACTCATCCAGGCTTACTCCGCTGATGTTTCAAGTGATTTGAGTTGTGCGAACAGGGCGTCGGGGATGGCGCGCGGACGGAAATCGCCCGCCGACAGCGCCGCCACCCGCACCTCGGCATCGAGCAGCAGCACGCCGTCGCGGCGGATCTCCTGCACGAACACCGCGCTGGCCCGCCGGCATTCGCGCAGCGCGACCGACACCTGCAGCGCGTCGTCGAGCCGCGCGGGCTTGCGGAAATCGATCCGCATCGCCCGCACCGCGAACACCGTGCCGTGGTCGTCCTGCAACATGGCCTGGCCGTATCCGTGCGCCCGCAGCCACTCGCTGCGGGCGCGCTCCATGAAGGCCAGGTACTGCGCGTGGTAGACCACCCCGCCGGCGTCGGTATCTTCCCAGTAGACGCGTGTCGGCCAACTGAATACCGGGGATTCGGGGTCGGGGATCTGGGATTCGGAGGTCATGTCGTCTGTTTCAAGGTCGATGGAACGGCCCGGGCCTTCGGCGGCGTCAAAACAACGCGCCCGAATCCCCATCCCCGAATTCCGGCGCCCGCGCCTTGGGCGTCAGCCCGAGGTGCAGATAAGCCTTGCGCGTGGCCATGCGCCCGCGCGCGGTGCGCACCAGGAAACCCTGCTGGATCAGGTAGGGCTCGATGACGTCCTCCAGCGTGCCGCGCTCCTCGCTCAACGCCGCCGCCATCGACTCCACGCCGACCGGGCCGCCGTCGAAATTGTCGATGATCAGGCCGAGCAGGCGCCGGTCGAGCTCGTCGAATCCTTCCGGGTCGACCTTGAGCATCTGCATCGCGGCATGCGCGACCTCGTCGGTGATGTGGCCGCCGGCGCGGACCTGGGCGTAGTCGCGGACCCGACGCAGCAGCCGGTTGGCGATGCGCGGCGTGCCGCGCGCGCGCCGGGCGATCTCGGCCGCGCCCTCCGGTGCGCAGGCGATGCCGAGGATCTGCGCGGACCGGGCGACGATCCGGGTCAGTTCCCCGACGCTGTAGAACTCCAGCCGCTGGACGATGCCGAAGCGGTCGCGCAGCGGCGCGGTCAGCAGGCCGGCGCGGGTGGTCGCGCCGATCAGCGTGAACGGCGGCAGGTCGATCTTGATCGAGCGCGCGGCCGGGCCCTCGCCGATCATGATGTCGAGCTGGAAATCCTCCATCGCCGGGTACAGCACTTCCTCGACCACCGGCGACAGGCGGTGGATCTCGTCGATGAACAGCACGTCGTGCGGCTGCAGGTTGGTCAGCAGCGCGGCCAGGTCGCCGGCCTTCTCGATCACCGGCCCGGACGTGACCCGCAGCGCGACGCCGAGCTCGTTGGCGATGACGTGGCTGAGCGTGGTCTTGCCCAGCCCCGGCGGGCCGAAGATCAGCACGTGGTCCAGCGATTCGGCGCGGTGCTTCGCGGCCTCGATGTAGATCGACATCTGCTCGCGGACCGGCTGCTGCCCGAGATAGTCGGCCAGCCGCTGCGGCCGGATGCTGGCGTCGATGGCGGCGTCCTCGCGGCTCGCCGCCGGGGCGATGATGCGGTCTTCGGTCATCCGCGCATGATCGCATGCCGGGATCGAAAACCGGGGTCCGGGAACCCGGGGCAGCGCCGCTTCCGCCCCGTCGTGTCCGACGGATTCGCCGGTCATGCCGGAAGGCCGGCGCCGACTCCGGTTCCTAGGGGCGCATCGCCCCGGCGGCCAGCGCGAACGAATGCTTGCGCGCGGCATGGTCGAAGATGTTGGCGGTCAGGATCAGCTCGTCGGGCCGGTGCCGGGCGATGAAGCCGGCGATGCCCGCGCGCACGCCGGCCGCGTCGCCGACTACCGAACAGGCCAGCGCCTGCTCGACCATCGCCTTCTCCTGCGGCGTCCAGAACGCCTCGATGTCGTCCAGCGGCGGCGGGATCAACCCGGGCTGGCCGCGGCGCAGGCGCACGAAGCTCTGCTGCTGGGTGGTGAACAACCGCCGCGCCTCGGCGCCGGTATCGGCGGCGACCACGTTCAGCGCCAGCATCGCGTACGGCTGCGCGAGGTGCTTCGACGGCCGGAAATCGAGCCGATAGCGCGCCAGCGCCTCCTCCATCATCGCCGGCGCGAAATGCGAGGCGAACGCGAACGGCAGGCCCATCGACGCGGCCAGTTGCGCACTGAACAGGCTCGAGCCGAGCAGCCACACTGGCACCTCGAGCCCGGCGCCGGGCACGGCCTGGACGGCCTGGCCGGGCCGCACCGGTTCGAAATAGCGCAGCAGTTCCTGCACGTCGTGGGGGAAGGCATCGGCACTGTCGAAGTACCGGCGCAGCGCACGCGCGGTGGCGCCGTCGGTGCCGGGCGCGCGGCCGAGGCCGAGGTCGATGCGGCCCGGATACAGCGCGGCCAGCGTGCCGAACTGCTCGGCCACCTGCAGCGGCGCATGGTTGGGCAGCATCACCCCGCCCGCGCCGACCCGGATCTTGGCGGTGCCGCCGGCGATGTGGCCGATCAGCACCGCCGTCGCCGCGCTGGCGATGCCGGGCATGTTGTGGTGCTCGGCCAGCCAGTAGCGCGTATAGCCCAGCGCCTCGGCATGCCGTGCCAGGTCCAGCGAATTGGCGAAAGACTGCGCCGGCGTGCTGCCCTCGGTGACCGGGGCGAGATCGAGGACGGAATAGGGAATCATCTGCGGCCGCTCGGAAAGGGTCCCTCCGAGTTGGGGGCGCCAGCCCGCATTTCCATGGCCGCGGCGCGCCCGCGCCGAAGCTGAACGCCCCGCCCCCCGCACCTTCCGCCACTGCACCCGGGTCGGCCCCTCGCCCGTTGATGCCATCGTTCCCGCCGCTCGTGCCGCACCGGCCGGCCGGAGGGGCGACCACCACGGATCCGAGGAAGGAGGAGACATGCGCATGATTCGACGGATGCTTGCCTGCCTGGCATTGGCATGGGGACTCGGCGGTTGCGTGAGCCTGACGCCGCAGCAGTGCGCGACGGCCGACTGGTACCGGCTTGGCCACGACGACAGCGCACGCGGGGCGCAGCCGAGGATCGGCCGGCATGTCGATGCCTGCGCGCGCGCGGGCATCGCCGCCGACCAGCCGCGCTATGCGCAGGGCTATCGCGACGGCCTCGACCTGTACTGCCGCCCGCAGGTGGTCATGAGCCTGGCGCTGCGCGGCGAGGGCAGCCCCGACGTCTGCCCCATCGACCAGCGGGCCGGGCTGCTGCCCTACCACCGCGCCGGCAGGCAGGTGCTCGACGCCACGCGCGCAGTCGACGACCTGGCACTCGAGCGCGGCCGGCTGTCGCGCGAACTCGGCCGCGACGACGTCAAGCCGGAACGCCGGCAGGCGGTGATCCGGCGGTTGCGGGAACTGGAACGCGACCTCGACCGCGCGCACCACGAGCGCCTCGCGGCCGAGCACCGGCTGGTCGAATACCAGGCACTGCTGGCGCGTTAGCGGATGGCCCTGGTGCGGCGGGATGCGCCGCGCCCCGGCTTCAGATCTGCACCTGCGAGCCCAGCTCCACCAGCCGGTTGCCGGGGATCCGGAAGAACCCGGTCGCCGGCGCCGCGTTGCGGTGCATCAGTGCGAACAGCTTGTCGCGCCAGATCGGCATGCCGCGGCGGGGGCTGGCGACGATGGTCTCGCGGCTGGTGAAGTAGGTGGTGTCCATCGGGTCGAAGCAGATGCCGCCGTCGACGTCGCCGCAGCGCATCAGGGCCATCGGCACGTCGGGGGTTTCCATGAAACCGAAGCGCAGGATGATGCGGTAGAAGTCGTCGCCGATCGACTCGATCTTCAGCCGCCGGTCGGCGCCTGCATACGGCAGCGTCAACGTCTCCACGGTCAGGAACACGTTGCGCTCGTGCAGCACCTTGTTGTGCTTGAGGTTGTGCAGCATCGCATGCGGCACCACGCCCGGGTCGGCGGTCAGGAAGATCGCGGTACCCGGCACCCGCACCGGCGGCGCGAGCATCAGCCCGGGCAGGAAGGTGTCGAGCTTGATGCCCTCCTTCTGGATTTCCGCGCGCAGCAGCTGGCGGCCGCGGTGCCAGGTGCGCAGCAGGGTGAACAGGGTGATGCCGAGCACCAGCGGGAACCAGGCGCCCTGCAGCACCTTGGCGCCGTTGGCGACGACGAACGCGATGTCGATGACGATGAACAGCGCGCACGACGGCAACACCCAGCGGCGCCAGCGCGGCCACAGCGCGCGCGCCACGATGACCAGCAGCAGGGTGTCGATCAGCATCGTCATCGAGACCGAGATGCCGTATGCGGCCGCCAGCGCGGACGAGGTCTTGAAGGTCAGCACCAGGGCGATGACCACGACCGCCATGGCCCAGTTGATGCCCGGGATGTAGATCTGCCCGATCGTGTCGCTGGAGGTGTGGCGCACGTTCATCCGCGGGATGTAGCCCAGCTGCATCGCCTGGCGCGCGACCGAGAATCCGCCGGTGATGACCGCCTGCGAGGCGATGACGGTGGCCGAGGTCGCCAGCACGATCATCGGCCAGCGCGCCCATTCGGGCACGCCGATGTAGAACGGGTTGCGGATCGCCGCCGGGTCCTCCAGCACCAGCGCGCCCTGGCCGAGATAGTTCAGCATCAGCGACGGCAGCACGAAGAAGTACCAGGCGTAGCGGATCGGCCTGGCGCCGAAATGGCCCATGTCGGTGTAGATCGCCTCGCCGCCGGTCACCGCCAGCACCACCGCGCCGAGGATGAACACGCCGCCCCAGCTGTGCTCGATGAAGAACCGCGCCGCCCACCACGGGTTGATCGCGCGCAGCACCTCGGGCTCGTGCAGGATGTTGAGCACCCCCAGCACCGCCAGCGTCGCGAACCACAGCAGCGTCACCGGCCCGAAGATGCGTCCGACCTTCGCGGTGCCGAAGCGCTGGGTGGCGAACAGGATGCCCAGCACCAGCACGGTGATCGGGATGATCCAGGCATGCAGCGAAGGCGCGACGACCTCCAGCCCCTCGACCGCCGACAGCACCGAGATCGCCGGGGTGATGACGCCGTCGCTGAAGAACAGCGACGCGCCGAACACGCCCAGCAGCCCCACCAGATAGGCCGACCTGCCGCCCTTGGCCAGGGTGCGCTGGGCCAGCGACATCAGCGCCATGATGCCGCCCTCGCCGTCGTTGTCGGCGCGCATGATGATGGTGACGTACTTGAACGTCACCACGACCATCAGCGACCAGAAGATCATCGACAGCACGCCGAGCACGGTGTCGTGGTCGGCGACCAGACCGTAGTGCGGCGAGAACGCCTCGCGCAGGGTGTACAGCGGGCTGGTGCCGATGTCGCCGAACACCACGCCGATGGCGCCGACCATCAGGCCAGCCAGGCCGATGTTGCCGTGGCTGCCCGTACCGGTGGACGGGCCACCGCGATTGCTGGAGGAACTTGTCATCGAGATGGACCCGACCGACGGGTGGGGCCGTCAGCGAAGCGCGGACTGTAGCGCCTTTCGGATGATGACTTCGGCAGGGTCGCCGTCGCCGGCCGCCGCCTTGGCCATCTTCGCCGCCTCGGCCGGCTTGTAGCCCAGCTGCTGCAGCGCCACGGTCGCCTCCGACAGCGGGTCGCTCGCCGCGCCCGCGCCATGCACCGCCCCGCCGGCGCCGGCCAGGTCCGCGGCGCGGTCGCGCAGTTCCACGACCATGCGCTCGGCGGTCTTCTTGCCGATGCCGGGAATCCGGGTCAGCGCGGTCACGTCCCCGGTCTGCACCAGGCGCGCGAACGCGTCGACGCTGACGCCCGACAGCACCGCCAGCGCGATCTTCGCGCCGATGCCGCTGACCTTCTGCACGTCGCGGAACAGCCGCCGCTCGGACTCGTGCAGGAAGCCGTACAGCGACACGCTGTCCTCCTTCTGCGCGTAGTGGGTGAACAGCGACACCTCGCGGCCCAGCTCGGGCAGGTCGTAGAACGTGCTCATCGGCGCCTCGAGCTCGTAGCCGACGCCGTTCACGTCGACCACCAGCCACGGGGGGGCCTTGTGGATGAGCTTGCCTCGCAGTCTTCCGATCATTGGCCGTTTCCGCCTCCGTAGCGCCGTTCGTTCCCACGCATCCGTGTCGCGCCCCTGCTGCCCGTCATTCCCGCGCAGGCGGGAATCCAGCGCCTTTCCGCAATGCGCCTCCGCTGGCCCGGGAGCGGTACTGGCGCAACAGGAAAACAAGGTCTCTGGATTCCCGCCTGCGCGGGAATGACAGTACGCAACGACATGCCCGTTCCGATCATTTCCTGCTCCAGGCCTGCCGCACGTTCACGCCCAGCCGGGCCGCGCTTGCGCGCACATGCGCATGGGTGATGGCCACCGCCAGCGCGTCGGCGGCGTCAGCCTGCAGTTTGCCGCTCAGGCCCAGCATCAGCCCGACCATGTGCTGGACCTGCTGCTTCTCCGCGCCGCCCTTGCCCACGACCGCCAGCTTGACCTCCTTGGCGGCGTATTCGTGCACGTCGAGGTCGCGCAGCACCACCGCGCAGATCGCCGCGCCGCGCGCCTGGCCGAGCTTGAGCGCGGAATCGGGGTTGCGGGCCATGAACACGCGCTCGATCGCGACCTCGTCGGGCCGGTGCTCGACGATCAGCGCGGTCAGCCCGTCGACCAGCAGGCGCAGCCGGCGCGGGAAATCCCCGGCCGCCAGCAGTGTCAGCGGCGCATGGAACACATGCGTGACCCTGCCCGCCGCATCGACGTCGATGATGCCGACCCCGGTGCGCTGCGAGCCGGGATCGATGCCGAGGATGCGGGTCACGGAGGGGGTCAGTCGCCGAATTCGGCGTTGGCGTAGACGTTCTGCACGTCGTCGAGGTCCTCGAGCAGGTCGAGCATCTTGCGCACCTGCTCGGCCGTCTCGCCGGACACGGCGATGTCGTTGTCGGCACGGAACGTGACCTCGGCATGGCCCGGCTCGAAACCGGCCGCGGTCATCGCCGCCTTCACCGGCTCGAAGGTCTCGGCGCTGGTGATCACGTCGATCGCGCCGTCCTCCGGATAGACGACCACGTCGTCGGCGCCCGCCTCGATCGCCGCCTCGGTCACCGCATCCTCGTCGGCGCCCTCGAAGCTCAGCACGCCCAGGCGCTTGAACATGAAGGCCACGGAACCTTCCGTGCCCATGTTGCCGCCGCACTTGCCGAACGCATGCCGCACCTCGGCCACGGTGCGCACGCGGTTGTCGGTCAGCGTGTCGACGATCACGGCGACGCCACCGGGCGCGTAGCCCTCGTAGCGGATCTCCTCGTACTCGACGCCTTCCAGCTCGCCGGTGGCCTTCTTGATCGCGCGCTCGACCACGTCCTTGGACATGTTCGACGCCATGCCCTTGTCGATCGCCGCGCGCAGGCGCGGGTTGTTGGCCGGATCGCCGCCGCCGGCGCGGGCGGCCACGCTGATCTCGCGGATGATCTTGGTGAAGATCTTGCCGCGCTTGGCGTCGGTGGCGTTCTTGCGCGCCTCGATCGAAGGTCCTCTGCCCATGGGTTCCGCATCAGAAATCAGAAAGGTGGCGGCGATTTTACCCGAATGCCCGTCGCGCGCCGGGCAGGCCCACCACGCGGCGTTGCCGGGAACGACCATCGCCGGCAGCGGCGATCCGGCAGCCCGGAAGCGGCAGACGCGGGTTCAGCGCGCGAACCGGCCCGCGCGCAGGAAATGCCCGGTCTGGCGCATCGCCTCGGCCGAGAACAGCAGGCCGCTGTGGCTGGCCTCGACGACGATGTGGTCGGCCAGTGCCGGGGTGCGGGTTTCGTCCAGCGCCACGGTGCCGTCATGCGGACCGTCGAATTTCGCGAACAGCGCACCCAGGCCATGCGGCACGGTGCCGGCGATCATGCCGACCTCGATGTGCGCGGGCCAGGTGGCGCAGCCTTCCAGCAGGATGTCGGCGCTGCGGCCGAAATACAGCTGCGACAGCGGCAGGCGTGCCAAGGCCGCGGCGGCGCCGCTGCCGCACAGCGGCGAGCCGACGCAGACCACGCGCCCGACTTGCGCGTCGGGCCGCTGGCCGAGCGCCTGCAACGCGACCAGCCCGCCGAGGCTGTGGCCGACCAGGTGCGCCGGCCCACCGTCGTCCAGTTGCGCCAGCAGCTTCTCCACCGCGGATTCGGGGCCGCCGGTGATGCTGTGGTAGCCGAAGATCTCCGGCGCGAAACCCTGCGCGCGCAGCGCGGCGGCAAACCGGCGCATCGTCGCGCCGACCATCCAGATGCCGTGCAGCAGGATCACCCGGCGCGGCTGCGCCACGGCCTCGTCGTCCGGTGTGGGCTGCCGATTCAGCATGGGACCGCGCTGGCCGCGCTTCCCAGCGCCTGCAGCACCGCGTTGACGATGCGCGTGGTCACTCGCGCGCGGTTGACCAGAATGTCGGCGAACAGGGCGACCAGTACCCCCAGCCAGGCGAAGTACCCGTAGCCCACGTAATCGTCGAACACGATGGTCCGCAGCCAGTCCTGGTTGAACAGATAGAATCCCGCCGACACCGCGCCGGCTCCGACCAGCACCACCGCGGGCACCAGCAGTTGCAGCGCCGCCCCCCGCCTGCGCCACGCGACCATGCCCAGAACCAGAAACACCAGTGCGTTGGCGCCGGTGAATATCCGGAACTCGCGCAGCAGCCTGGCCGCGGTATGCGCGTACGCGTCACGGATCAGAGCGTCGAGCCGCGCTTCCAGGCCGGCGATCCGCTGCAGATGCAGCCCGATCCCGCCGCGCACCCGCTCGGCCAATTCCGCGCGACAGGCACAATCCCGATCGGCCATGGCGTCCACGACGGTCGCCACGCGTGCCGGCAGCGTCTCCGACAGCCGGCGCAGCCGTTCCGCCTCTGCCGCGTGCTCCCCGGCCACCCGACGTGCCAGCCCGGCCACTGCGCTGTCGGAAAGCGCGCCGATACGTTCGCCCACGCGGTGTTCCACTTCCTTCACCAGCAGGGTGCGGGCGGTGGACTCGACCATATCCGGCCGCACCATCGACAGCAGCCACAGCCCGCCGAACAACAGGAAACCGCAGGCGGAAACGACCAGCAGTGTCCGACGGACGGCCAGATCGGCGAGCGCGCTCATGCCGGACGCCTCAGGATGAACTCCAGGTCGCGCGTCCCGCCCACCGGAAAGAGGTACTCGCCCACCTTGTCGAAACCGTAGCGGCGATAGAACCGCTGCGCACCGAGATTCTCCGACCATACGCCGACCCACAGCGTGCGCGGGCCGTCGCGCTGCAGCCAGTCCAGCGCGACCTGCATCATGCGGGCGCCATGGCCGCCGCCCTGATGCCCCTGCACCAGATACAGGCGCTTGAGTTCGCCGTCGCCCGGCGCGACGTCCGGATGCGGCAGGCCGCAGGGCCCGGCGGCAGCGTGGCCGATCGCCTCGCCCTCGTGCTCCAGCAGCCAGACCGCGTAGTCCGGATGCGACAGGATCGTGCGCTGCTTCTGCACCGCGTACGCATCGGCGAGGAATGCCTGGAGATCTCCGGCCGGGTACAGATGCCCGAAGGTCTCGGTGAACGTGCGTGCCGCCAGGCGCGACAGCAGGGCGGCATCCGCGGGTGTCGCTCTGCGGATCGGTGCGGATGGGGACAGGGTCATGGAAACGGGACGATGGACGGGGCGGGGACGGGCGGACGCCGGCGACCCGGCGCGGCAAGTCTCTCACTTCCGCACGTCACGCTGCCCGCGCCGTCCCGTCCCGGGGCTGCGGACTCCGGATGGCGGCTGGCGGCTTCCCGCCCGGTCTTCGGTCCGCATCCTCATGGGCGACAGCACCGCTGCGCCTCGCCCGGCGTCAGCGCGCGTCCGGCGCCTGCTCCCGGACGCGGGTACCGTCGGCCAGGAGCGCATTGGGGGCCAGTACCACGCGGTCGCCCGCCTCCAGGCCGCCGACCACCTCGACCTCGTTGCCGAGGTTGCGGCCCACCGTGACCTCGGTGAAATGCACGACGCCGTCGGCGACGCGCGCGACGCGGGCCTGGCCCGCGTCCTGCACCAGCGCGGCCAGCGGTACCACCGTTGCCGGCGCGGCGCGCGGCACCTGCAGGCGGACCTGGCCGACCATCCCGGACGGGATGCGGCTGCCGGGGTTGGGCAGGCGCAGCTCCACGCGCATGCCGCCCGCCTCGTCGGAGATCCGCTGCGCGGTCCGCACCACCTCTGCCTCGAAGCGCTCCTGCGGGAGTTCCGGGAACACCAGCTCCGCGCGCAGGCCCGGACGCACCTGCAGCGCCACGCGCTGCGGTATGTCGACGATCACCCGCAGCGGATCCAGGGCGTCGATGCGGAACATCGGCTCCGACACGCCCGCGGCATCGCCGACCACGCGGTCGCCGCGTTCGATGTTGCGTTCGCTGACGATGCCGGCGAAAGGCGCCCGCACCTGCAGGAAGGCCTGGCGATCGCGGGCGCTGGCGAGCTGCGCCTGTGCCGCGCGCAGTTGCGCCTGCGCCGCATCCCGGGCACCGAGCCGGTCGCTGTAGTCCTCGCGCGAGATCAACTGCGTCTCGAGCATCGCCTCGGCGCGCGCATGGTGGCCGCGCGCCAGGGTCAGCTCGGCTTCGGCCCGGGCCAGGGCGGCCTCGGCCTCGCGCACCGACTGCTCGACCTCGGGCGCGGCGATGGTCGCCAGCACCTGTCCGGCAGCGACGGCGTCGCCCAGCTCGACCCGCCGCTCCGCGACCTGGCCGGTGGCGCGCGCGAACAGCTGTGCGCTCTCGCCCGCCTGCACCCGCGCCGGCAGCGTCAGCGCGTACTCGGCGTCGGCGCTGCGGGCCTCGGCGACTTGCACCCCGGGGGTGTCCGCGGCTTCCGCCGGCTGCCCGGCCTGGCCGCGGCCGCAGCCCGAGAGCAGCAGGGCGCAGGCCACACCGGCCGAAGCGGCGCGCGACAGCACGGTCACGATTCTCATGCGACGACTCCCTGGCCGGTGGCAGACGTGCCATCGGCGGTTGCTGCCGCGGCGACGCGGCGGTTGTGGCGGCGGCCCAGCACGGCCAGGATCGAGGGCACCAGCAGCAGCGTGGCCGGAGTGCCGAACAGCAGCCCGCCGATCACCGCGCGGCCCAGCGGCGCATTCTGCTCGCCGCCCTCGCCCATGCCCAGGGCCATCGGCACGATGCCCAGGATCATCGCGCTGGCGGTCATCAGCACCGGGCGCAGCCGCACCGCGGCGGCCTCGTAGGCGGCCTGTTCGGGATCCTGACCGGCCTCGACCAGCCCGCGCGCGAAACTGGTCACCAGCACGCTGTTGGCGGTGGACACGCCGATGACCATCATCACGCCCATCAGCGCCGGCACGCTCAGCGGCGTGCCGGTGACGAACAGGCCGACCGCAGCACCGGCGATCGCGATCGGCAGCCCGGACATCGCCACCAGCGGCTGGATCCACGACTGGAAATTGACCACCAGCACCAGGAACACCAGCACCGCGGACATCATCAGGCCGCCGCCCAGCTCGGCGTAGGCGCTCTGCATCTCGCCGGCCTGGCCGACGATCTCGATGCGGTTGCCCGGCTGGAGCCGCGGCTGCAGCTCGGCGACGACCCCGGCCAGCGCCGAGTGCACGGCGCCGAGGTCGCGGTCCTGCACGTTGGCGATCACGCTGATCGTCGGCGCCATCATCACCCGGCCGACGCTGGCCGGTACGGTGCGCTCGGTGACGGTGGCGATGTTCCGCAGCAGCACGGCGCCGCCGTCGGCACCGATCCGCAGCGGCGTGTTGAGCAGGGTGTCGAGATCGTCCAGGTCGGCCGGCAGCACCTGCAGCTGCACCGTGTACGACGTGGCGGTCGCCTGTTCGACCCAGTACACCGGAGTGACCGTGCCGGACGAGCCGAGCACCGCCAGCACCGCGCGGCTGGCGTCCTGGGCACTGACGCCGAGCTGGGCGGCGCGGGTGCGGTCGATGGCGACGTGGTACTCCGGCAGGTCCAGCACCTGACGCAGCATCACGTCCACCGCACCGGGGACCTGCTCCAGGCGTGCCCCCAGCTCCCGCGCCAGCGCCAGGTTGCCGGCCACGTCGCGGCCGTTGACGCGCACCTCGAGCGCACCGACGGCGGAACCGGCCAGGGTGCGGCCGGTGGCGTCGGGCGGGCGCTCAAACAGCCGCATGTCGGGGAACTTCTCCGCCACCCGACGCCGGATCTCGGCCAGGTACTCGGCACTGGGACGGTGCGGCGTGCGCAGCTGCAGCATCAGCTCGGCCTCGAATGCGCCGACCACCGCGCTGTCCACCCACGCCAGGTTGACCGCGTCGGGAATGCCGATCTGCTCGTAGACGGTCTGCAGCTCCGCGGCCGGCACGATGTCGCGGATCTCGCGCTGCAGCGCCGCCAGCCGCTGCGCGGTCTGCTCCAGCCGCATGCCGGTCGGCATCCGCACCTGCAGGCGGATCTGCCCTGCATCGACCTGCGGGAAGTACTCGCGTCCGAGCATGCCCGCGGCGGCGGCGCCCAGCGCCAGCAGCACGAACGCCGCCAGCGCCAGGATCCCGCCGTGGTGGCCGAGCCGGACCAGCACCGCGTGGTGGCGCTCGCGCAGCCGTTCGAGCCGGTGGTCGACGCGGTGGTGGACCGCCAGCAACGCGCGCTCGGCCGCCCAGCGCGGCTGCGCGCGGCTCGCGATGTCGGCCGGCAGCAGCAGGTAGCACAGCACCGGGATCAGCGTGCGCGACAGCAGGAACGAGGCCAGCATCGCGAAGATCACCGCCAGCGCCAGCGGCGTGAACACCCACGCCGACAGCCCGGTCATCAGCAGGATCGGGGTCAGCACGATGCAGATCGACACCGTCGACACGAACTCGGGGAACACTACCTCGCGCGCGCTGTCCAGGATCGCGCTGCGCACGTCCTTGCCCAGAGCGATGTGGCGGTTGGTGTTCTCCACGTCCACCACCGCGTTGTCGACCAGGATGCCGATCGCCAGCGCCAGCCCGCCGAGGGTCATCACGTTGAAGGTGTAGCCCAGCAGGTACAGCGCGATGACCGAGGTCAGCAGGGCCAGCGGGATCGCCGACAGCACGATCAGGCTGGAGCGCCAGGAGCCGACGAACACCAGCACCACCGCCGCCACCAGCAGGCCGACCAGCAGCGCCTCGTGGCGGATCGAGCCGATTGCGTTGTCGACGAACACCGACTGGTCGAAGATCGGCTCGATGCGCGTGCCCGGCGGCGCCGAGGCGACGATTTCCGGCAGCCGCGCGCGCACCTCGCGCACGATCTCCACCGCCGAGGCGCCGCCCATCTTGATCAGCGCCACCGACACCGCGCTGGCGCCGTCCATGCGCGCGATGTTGGTCTGCAGCGCGCCGCCGTCGCGCACGCTGGCAACGTCGCGCACGTAGATCACGTTGCCGCCGCGGCTGGCGATCGGCAGGTCGAGGAAGCCGCTGGCGCTGTCCGGACTGGTCTCCAGCGAGATCTGCATCTCGCGCACGCCCTCGCGGATGTTGCCGGAAGGCAACGTCGGGCTGCCGCGTTCCAGCGCACCGGTCACGTCCTGCGGGGTCAGGCCGTAGGTCTGCAGCGCGCGCGGATCCAGGTCCACCATCACCTGCCGCGGCGCGCCGCCGTAGGGCAGACTCATGCGGATTCCGGGGATCGACTGGATCTGCGAGCGCAGTTGCAACCGCGCGTAGTCGTACAGCTGCGCCTCGGTCATCGCGTCGGACGAGAGCACCAGCTGCAGCACCGGCGTGCTGGACACGTTGTTGCGCACCACGAGCGGCGGCGACGTGCCCGGCGGCATGCGCCGCAGGATGGTCTGCGAGACCGCCGTCATCTGCGCCAGCGCGCGCTCCAGGTTGACCCCGGGCTGGAAGTCGGCGCGCACGATGCCGATGCCGTTGAGGCTTTCCGAACGCACCTCCTTGAGGTCGTCGACGTTGTTGAGCACCGAGATCTCGGAGAACGAGGTCAGCTTGGCCGCCATCTCCGCCGCAGGCAGGCCGGCGTAGGTCCAGATCAGGTTCACCGAGGGAATACCGACCTCGGGCAGGATGTCGGTGGGCATGCGCCGCGCGGACTGCAGACCGAACAGCAGGATCAGGATAGCGAGCACGCCGATGGTGTAGCGGCGCGACAGGGCGTACTGGACGATCCACATCGTGGGAATCCCGGTGGGGTGGCGGGAGTAACGGCCGGACGGTTGCCGGGACGGGCCGCCCTGGAAGGCACGATGACGAACGGGCCAGGGCCGCGACGTCGCCGGCAGTGCACGGAAACGTTAGGCGTCCGGCCACCGCCGCAGCTAGACCATTGCTGCCTGAAAATTGCCTGATCCTGCAATTCGTGCAGTGCAGCATGACTGGGCGGACAACACCATGGGCATAGTGTCCGGGTCCGCCCCGCAGCACGGAACCCCATGATGCAGCTTGCTTTTCCCCGATCCGGCGATGGCGTTGCGACGACCGGGCAGCAGGCGGAGCTGGTCGGGCTGATTGACCGCTTCGCCCCTGCCGAAGGCCGCCAGGCCACGCGGATCGGCCCGCTCTCGCTGATGCGCGCCAGCGCCCCCACACCCTGCGCACCCGGCATCTACGAACCCGGGCTGGGCTTCGTCGCGCAGGGCAGCAAGATCACCATGCTGGGTGGCGACACCTACGTCTACGACCCGCTGAACTACCTGGTGATCTCGGTGACCCTGCCGATGGTCAGCCAGGTGACCGAGGCGACTCCGGAAAAACCGTACCTGAGCCTGCGGATCGACGTCGACCCGCGCGAGATCGCCGACCTGATCCTGGAAGGCCGCGACGGCATCGCAGGCACCGGCGTCGACCGCGGGCTCTACTGTGCCCGCGTCACCGGATCGTTGCTCGATGCCGTGCTGCGGCTGTTGCGGCTGCTGGACGCCCCGCAGGACATCCCGGTGCTGGCGCCGCTGACCCTGCGCGAGATCCACTACCGGGTCCTGGGCGGCGAACTGGGATACCGGCTGCGCGAGGTCGCCGCCGTCAACGGCCGCACGCAGCGCATCGCGCGCGCGGTGGAGGCGCTCAAGCGCGACTACCCGCAGCCGCTGAACATCGAGGCGCTGGCGCAGTCGCTGCACATGAGCGCCTCGTCGCTGCATCACCAGTTCAAGGCGGTGACCGCGATGTCGCCGCTGCAGTTCCAGAAGCAGCTGCGCCTGCACGAGGCGCGGCGGCTGATGCTGGTCGAAGGCCTGGAAGCCAACACCGCCGCGCACCGGGTCGGCTACGAGAGCGCGTCGCAGTTCAACCGCGAGTACAAGCGCCTGTTCGGCGCCCCGCCGCGCAGGGAAACCGGGCTGATACGCGCGGCGCCCGCCTGACCGGCGGTCGGCACGGCGACCGGCGGAGTGGGTCGCCGCCGCAGCGGACGACCTGCTCCCGGCCTTCAGTCGCCGAGCGTCTTCCCCGTGGCACGCACCTGCACGTGCACCTCGGCCAGCTGCGCGTCGGGGATCGGCGACGGCGCGCCGGTCATCAGGCACTGCGCGCCGGTGGTCTTGGGGAAGGCGATGACGTCGCGGATCGAGTCGGTCCCGGCGATCAGCGCGGCGATGCGGTCGATGCCGAAGGCGATGCCGCCGTGCGGCGGGGCGCCGTACTTCAGCGCGTCGAGCAGGAAGCCGAACTTCGCTTCCGCTTCCTCGGCGCCGATGCCCAGCAGCTCGAACACCGCGCTCTGCATCGACGCGCGATGGATGCGGATCGAGCCGCCGCCGATCTCGTTGCCGTTGAGCACCATGTCGTAGCCGCGCGACACCGCAGTGCGGGCGTGCGCGCGCAGCTCGGCCTCGTCGTCGACCGCGGGCGCGGTGAAGGGATGATGCAGGGCGACGTAACGCTCGGCCTCGTCGTCCCACTCGAACATCGGGAAATCGGTGACCCACAGCGGACGCCAGCCGCCGCCGACCAGGCCGAAGTCGCGCCCGGCCTTGAGCCGCAGCGCGCCCATGAAATCGCTGACCGTGGTGTACTTGCCGGCGCCGAAGAACACGATGTCGCCGTTGCCCGCGCCGACGTGCGCGACCAGTGCCGCGAACGCGTCGTCGCCGAAGAACTTGGCGATCGGCGAAGTGACTTCGCCGGTCTCCGACAGCTTGATGTAGGCCAGCCCCTTGGCGCCGTACTTCGCGGCGTGCGCGGCATACTCGTCGATCTGCTTGCGGCTCAATGCCGCGCCGCCCGGAATACGCAGCGCGCAGACCCGGCCGCCCTCGACGCCGGCCCAGTCGGTGAACACCTTGAACCCGCTGCCCTGCACCTGCGCGTCGACGTCGACCAGCTCCAGCGGAATGCGCAGGTCCGGCTTGTCGGAGCCGTAGCGGCGCATCGCCTCGGCCCAGGTCATGCGCGGGAATTCCGCCACCAGCTCAACATCGGCGACCTCGCGGAACACGTCGCGGATCATGGTCTCGACCGTGTCCTGCACGTCGCGCTCGGACACCCACGCGAACTCCATGTCCAGCTGGGTGAACTCCAGCTGCCGGTCGGCACGCAGCGCCTCGTCGCGGAAACAGCGTGCGATCTGGTAGTAGCGGTCGAAGCCGGCCATCATCAGGATCTGCTTGAACAGCTGCGGGCTCTGCGGCAACGCGTAGAACTCGCCCGCATGCATGCGCGCCGGCACCAGGAAGTCGCGCGCGCCCTCGGGCGTGGCCTTGGTCAGGATCGGCGTTTCGATGTCCTGGAAGCCGCGCGCGTCCAGCCAGTGGCGCAACGCGCTGACCAGCTTCGTGCGGGTGCGCAGCTTGCGCTGCATCTCCGGGCTGCGCAGGTCGAGGTAGCGGTACTTCAGGCGGATGTCCTCGCCCGGGTTCTCGTGATGGTGGAACGGCAGCGGCTCGGCCTTGTTCAGCACCTCGATGGTCTCGGCGACGACCTCGACCTGGCCGGTGCGCAGCTTCGGGTTGACCGACTGGCGGCGGCGCACGGTGCCGGTGATGCGCAAACAGTCCTCGTAGCCGACCTTCTCCGCGGTGGCGACCACGGCGGCGTTGCCTTCGGCGGCCGACGGCTCGGCGACCACCTGCACGATGCCCTCGTGGTCGCGCAGATCGATGAAGCAGACGCCGCCGAGGTTGCGGGCGACGTCGGCCCAGCCGCACAGGGTGACGGTCTGGCCGATCAGCGCCTCGTCGACGAGGCCGCAGAAGTGGGTACGCATGGGAACTCCGGGAGAAGGGACCGCCGCCCCGGACGGGACGGGAAAACCGGTATTTTAGCGGCAGGCCTGCGGTCGCGCTGCGTCTGCCGCTCAGGCTGCGGCCGGGCGCAGCAGCAGGCGCAGGTCGTCGCCGACCTGGCGGGTATCGACGGCCCGCAGGTGCAGCCGCTGCGCCATCGCGTCGATGCCCAGCCCCTCGAACAGCGGCCGCGCACGGTCGCCCAGCAGCACCGGCGCGATGTACAGCAGCAGCTCGTCGACCAGCCCCGCGCGCAGGAACGCGCCCGACAGGGTCGCGCCGGCCTCGACCTGGACCTCGTTGATGCCCTGCCCCGCCAGCAGCGCCAGCACCGCCTCCAGGTCGAGCTGGCCGGCGCGGCGCGGCACCGCCATCCGCGCCGCGTCGAAGCCGCGCGGCACCTTGGCATCGGCGGCGTGCAGGTACAGGGTCGGCGCGGCCCCGTCGCGCACCCGGCCGCGCGCCGCGGTCGCCAGGCCCGCGTCCAGCACCACCCGCAGCGGCGCCACCACCGGCGTGTCGTCGCCGAGCCGGACGGTCAGCTGCGGATCGTCCGCCAGCACCGTGCCGCTGCCGGTCAGCAGCGCGCCGCTGCGCGCGCGCCAGCGCATCACGTCGCGGCGCGAGGCCTCGCCGCTGATCCACTTGGAATCGCCGTTGGCCATCGCGGTGCGCCCGTCGAGGCTGCAGGCGAGCTTGACCCGCAGCCACGGCCGGCCGCGCTCCAGCCGCGACAGGTAGCCCTGGTTGAGCGTGCGCGCCTCGGCCTCCAGCAGGCCCGACGCGACCTCGATCCCGGCCGCGCGCAGCCGGTCGAAACCGGCACCGTCGACCTGCGGGAACGGGTCGCGCATCGCCGCAACCACGCGCGCGACGCCCGCGGCCACCAGCGCGTCCGCGCACGGGCCGGTACTGCCGGTATGCGCGCACGGCTCCAGGGTCACGTAGGCGGTGGCGCCACGCGCCCGCTCACCCGCCGCCTGCAGCGCGAACACCTCCGCATGCGGCCCGCCCTTGCGCTGGTGCCAGCCTTCGCCGACGACCTCGCCCGCCTGCACGATCACGCAACCCACCATCGGGTTGGGCCGCGTGGTCCAGGCGCCGCGTTCGGCCAGGCGCAACGCGCGGGCCATCATCGCGTGGTCGGTGGCGGTGAATGCCACCGCGTCCGCTTCGCTCACCGCTTGCGGCCCTTGCCCTTGCTGCCCTTGTCGAAGGGCACCACGTCGCCGGACAGCAGCGGCAACTGGCCCTCGCCGGGCAGGTCGCGTTCGAGACGGTCGAGTTCCTCGCGGAAATCGGCCACGTCCTCGAACGCGCGGTAGACCGAGGCGAAGCGCACGTAGGCGACGTGGTCGAGCTTGCGCAGCTCGGTCATCACGAACTCGCCGATGCGGATCGAGGGCAGTTCACGCTCTCCGCTCATCCGGACCGCCTGCACCACGGCACGCACCGCGGCCTCGATCTGCTCCTCGGACACCGGCCGCTTCTGCAGCGCCCGGTCGAAGCCCACGCGCAGCTTCTTGGCATCGAACTGCTCGCGCCGGCCATCGGACTTGATGATTGCCGGCAGCTTCAGCTCGATGGTCTCGATCGTCGAGAAGCGGTCGCCGCAGGCCTCGCATTCGCGGCGGCGGCGGATCGTCGCGCCGTCCTCGGACACGCGCGAGTCGATCACGCGGGTGTCGGTATGCTGGCAGAAGGGACAGTGCATCGGCGACGCGCGGCGGCTGCGGGGATTCCCTGCAGTGTACGGGGGCGGCGCGCCGCGGTCACGGCGCCGGCCCGCGCGGGGTAATCTCGCCATCCCGCTCCGACGGCCGTCCAGGATCCGCCAATGTCCCTTTGCGCACCGGCAATTTCCCGCGCCTGGCTTCGCGCGTGCATCGTCCTGCTCGCACTGCTTCCGACCGTACCGGCGACTGCGATGCCGGCTCACGCCGCCGGCACCGGACTGGCGACGATCGAGGCGCGCGATCCGGTTTCGGGCGCACCGATGCGGGCACACGTCTTCTACCCCACCGCCGCGCGGGCGGACGCGCCCGCCGGCATCGGCGGGTACCAGGTCGATGCGACCCCCGGGGCCGCCATTGCCCGGGACCGGTACCCACTGGTGCTGATCTCCCACGGACAGGGCGGCGAATCGCTCGGCCACCACGACCTCGCCACCCATCTCGCCGCACACGGCTTCGTGGTGGCCGCGGTGGAGCACCCGCGCGACAACCTGCGCGACCCCGGCGGCGCCGGCCAGCCGGAGGTGCTGTTCGGCCGTCCGCGGCAAATCTCGGCGCTGCTCGATCACCTGCTGCAGGCGCCCGAGTGGCGCGACCGGATCGATCCCCACCGCATCGGCATGGCCGGCTTCTCCGACGGCGGCTACACCGGCCTGGTGCTGCTGGGTGCGGTCCCGCGCTTCGGACGCTATCTCGGCTATTGCCGGCGGCAATCCCAGGACCGCAAGACCTGCGACTTCGTCGACCGCCTGGTCGAGGACGGCGGACACGCCTCCGCCGAGGCGTTCACCCGTGATCTGGACGGCGAACTGCACCGCTGGGGCGCTCCCGCAGACGCGCGCATCCGCGCGGCGTTCCTGATGGCGCCGACCAGCGTGCCCTTCGACGCCGACGGCCTGGCGGCGGTGACCGCGCCCGTGTTCGTAGCCTATGCGGAGCAGGACCGCATCCTGCCTCCGGCCGAGAACGCAGGCCACCTGCTGGCCCTGCTCCCGGACGGCACCGGCCAGCTGGCGGTACCCGACGCCGACCACTGGGTGTTCCTGCCGACGTGCCCGGCTGCGATGGCGCAGGCGGCCCCGACGATCTGCACCGATCCGCCCGGCGTGGACCGTGGCGCCGTGCATGCCCGCGTCAACGCGCGTGCGCTGGCGTTTTTCCGCGAAACCCTGGTGTCGCAGGCCGGGGCCAGCGCCCGTCCGGAAGACCCGCAGGTGGACTGAACGCGCCTGGCGCGTCCGCGCATCCCGGCCGCGTCTCCCGCACCCGGGAAACGCATCGGCAGGATGGCCGACGGGGATGGATCACCCCCCGTCGGATGAAACGCAGGTGCCCGGTTCGACCCGGCGGTCCCGGGGGCCGGCCGCTGACCAACCGCCCGGATTCAGCCGTAGACCGGGTACTTCCGGCACTGCGCGGTGACCTTGTCGCGCACCGCGGTGATCACCGCCTCGTCCTCGGGCGCGTCGAGCACGTCGCAGATCCAGTTGGCCAGGTCCACGCAGTCCTGCTCGAGATAGCCGCGGGTGGTGACCGCCGGCGTGCCCAGGCGCAGCCCCGAGGTCACGAACGGCTTCTGCGGGTCGTTGGGCACGCTGTTCTTGTTGACGGTGATGTGGGCGCGGCCGAGCGCTTCCTCCGCGGCCTTGCCGGTGATGCGCTTGCCGATCATGTCGACCAGCATCAGGTGGTTCTCGGTGCCGCCGGAGACGATGCGGTAGCCGCGCTCGATGATCGTCTTCGCCATCGCCTGCGCGTTCTTCACCACCTGGTGCTGATAGGCCTTGAACGCCGGCTCCAGCGCTTCCTTGAATGCGACCGCCTTGCCGGCGATCACGTGCATCAGCGGGCCGCCCTGGATGCCGGGGAACACGATCGACTGCAGCTTCTTGGCCAGCTCGTCGAACTGTTCGCCGGCACCTTCGCGGCTGGCGACGATGATGCCGCCGCGCGGCCCGCGCAGGGTCTTGTGGGTGGTCGAGGTGACCACGTGCGCATGCGGCAGCGGGTTGGGATAGACGCCGGCGGCGACAAGCCCGGCCACGTGCGCCATGTCGACGAACAGGTACGCGCCGACCTTGTCGGCGATCGCGCGGAAACGCGCCCAGTCGACGACCTGCGAGTACGCGGAGAAGCCGGCGACGACCATCTTCGGCCTGTGTTCCAGCGCCAGCCGCTCGACCTCGTCGTAGTCGATCAGGCCGTTGTCGTCGACGCCGTACTGCACCGCGTCGAACAGCTTGCCCGAGGCGTTGACCTTGGCGCCGTGGGTCAGGTGGCCGCCGTGCGCCAGCGACATGCCCAGGATCGTGTCGCCGGGCTGCAGCAGGGCGAAATACACGGCCTGGTTGGCCTGCGAGCCGGAATGCGGCTGCACGTTCGCATAATCCGCGCCGAACAGTTGCTTGAGGCGGTCGATCGCCAGTTGCTCGGCGATGTCGACGTACTCGCAGCCGCCGTAGTAGCGCTTGCCCGGATACCCTTCCGCGTACTTGTTGGTCAGCTGGCTGCCCTGCGCCTCCATGACCCGGGGGCTGCAGTAGTTCTCCGAGGCGATCAGCTCGACATGGTCCTCCTGGCGGCGGACCTCGTCGGCGATGGCCTGGGCCAGTTCGGGGTCGTAGCTTTCAATGCGGTCGGCGCGGGCGAACATCGGAACTCCGGGGCAGCGGCGGGGCGAACGCCAATTGTATCGGCTCGCGGACGCGGTCGCCGGGACCGGGTTTCTTGCGCGCGATCAATGTCGGGGCCGCCGCGCGCCCTAGAATCGAGACCATGACCGACACCGAGACCCGCGGCGGGCCCGTGTTCCGGGCGCAGGGCCTGACCAAGACCTACCGCATGGGGGAGGTCGAGGTGCATGCGCTGCGCGGAGTGGACCTGGAACTGTTCGCCGGCGAGTTCGTGGTGCTGCTGGGCGCGTCCGGCAGCGGCAAGTCGACCCTGCTCAACATCCTCGGCGGACTCGATGCGCCCAGCACCGGTACGGTCGAGTGCCGCGGCCACGTGCTCACCGGTGCCGGCGACGATGCGCTGACCCGCTTCCGCCGCGAGCACGTCGGCTTCGTGTTCCAGTTCTACAACCTGATCCCGAGCCTGACGGCGCGCGAGAACGTGGCCCTGGTGACCGAGATCGCCACCGATCCGATGGCGCCGGACGACGCGCTGGCGCTGGTGGGCCTGGACGAACGCATGGACCACTTCCCGGCGCAGATGTCCGGCGGCGAGCAGCAGCGGGTCGCGATCGCGCGCGCCATCGCCAAGCGGCCGACGGTGCTGCTGTGCGACGAACCCACCGGCGCACTGGACTCGAAGACCGGCATCCGCGTGCTGCAGGCGCTGGAACGCACCAACCGCGAGACTGGCGCGCTGACCGTGGTGATCACCCACAACGCGGTGATCGCCGACATGGCCGACCGGGTGATCCGGCTGCGCGACGGCCGCATCGAGAGCGAACGGCGCAACGCCGACCGCGCCAGCGCCGCGGACCTGCACTGGTGACGCCGCTGCACCGCAAGCTGCTGCGCGAGTTCCGGCAGATGCGCGGGCAGGCGATCGCGATCGCCGCGGTCATGATCGCCGGCATCGCGACCATGGTGATGGCGCAGGGCAACTACCACGCGCTGTCGCAGACCCGGGCCCTGTACTACGCCGAGTACCGCTTCGCCGACGTCTTCGCCGGGCTCAAGCGCGCGCCGCTGCCGCTGGCCGACGCCGTGCGCGCGATCCCGGGCGTGCGCGAGGCCGAAGCGCGCGTGACCGGCTACGCCAACCTGGAGATCGCCGGCTTCGACGAGGCGGTGTCCGGGCAGATCATGTCCCTGCCCGGCCCCGGCGACCCCGGCCTCAACCGCGTGTACCTGCGCGAGGGCGCGATGCCGGCGGCCGACGACGAGATCGTCCTGGGCGAAGCCTTCGCCCAGGCCCACGGGCTGCGGCCGGGCGACGCCGTCGACGCGGTGCTCAACGGTCGCCGCCAGGGCCTGCGGATCAGCGGCATCGGCCTGTCGCCGGAGTTCGTCTACCAGATCCGGCCCGGCGACGTGTTCCCCGACTTCATGCGCTTCGGCGTGCTGTGGATGCAACGCGAATCGCTGGCCAACGCCTTCGACCTCGACGGCGCGTTCAACGACCTGGCGCTGACGCTGGAACGCGACGCCAGCGAAGGCGACGTCATCGACGCACTCGACGCCCTGCTCGCGCCATACGGCGGCACCGGCGCCCATGGCCGCGACTAACAGATGTCGCACCGCTTCCTCGACGAGGAGCTGACCCAGCTGCGCACGATGACGCGGATGTTCACCGCGATCTTCCTCGGCGTCGCCGCGTTCCTGCTCAACGTGGTGATCGGCCGCCTGATCGGCGCCCAGCGCGAACAGATCGCCCTGCTGAAGGCCTTCGGCTACAGCCGCTGGGAGGTCGCGCTGCACTACGGCCAGCTGGCGCTGCTGGTGGCCGGCATCGGCGTGCTGCCGGCGGTGGCGCTGGGCGCGTGGCTGGGCCGGGCGATGGCAAACCTGTACATGCAGTTCTACAGCTTTCCGTTCCTGGCCTGGTCGCTGCAGCCCTCGGTGGTGCTGCTGGCGTTCGCCTTCGCGCTGGCGGCGGCCGCGATCGGCACCTTCGGCGGCCTGCGGCGGGCGTTCGCGCTGCCGCCGGCCGAGGCGATGCGGCCCGAGGCGCCGGCAACGTTCCGGCCCACGCTGACCGAGCGGCTCGGCCTCGGTGCCCTGCTCGACCCGGCGGCGCGGATGATCCTGCGCAACCTCGAGCGGCGCCCGCTGCGGACCGGGCTGTCGGTGTCCGGTATCGGCCTGGGGCTGGGCGTGCTGGTGATGGCGAGCTTCATGGGCGACGCGATCGACCATATCGTCGACGTGCAGTTCGGCCTCGCCCAGCGCGACGATTTCACCGTCACCTTCACCGAACCGGCCTCGGGCCGCGCCGCGCAGGAACTGGCTGCACTGCCCGGCGTGCGCGCGGTCGAACCGTTCCGCAGCGCCGCCGTGCGCCTGCGCAACGGTCACCGCGAGTACCGCACCGCGCTGCAGGGCCTGCCGCCGGATGCGGACCTCAAGCGGGTCCTGGACCGCCGGTTGCAGCCCGTCGCGCCGCCCGCGCAGGGCCTGCTGCTCACCGACTATCTCGGCGAACTGCTGGCGGTGCGGCCCGGCGACATGCTCGACGTCGAGTTCCTCGAAGGCCATCGCCGCACGCTGCCGGTGCCGGTGGCCGGCCTGGTCAGCGAGTACCTCGGGGCCGGCGCCTACGCGCGCCAGGACACGGTCAACCGCCTGCTCGGCGAGGACGACGCGCTGTCGGGCGCATGGCTGGCGCTGGCGACGCCGGATTCGCGTGCCGGGATCGTGCAGGAACTGCGTGGCCGCCCGCGCGTGGCCGCGGTCGCCGACCGCGGCGCGACCATCCGCAGCTTCCGCGACACCATGGCCCGGACCATGCTGACCTTCACCCTGGCGATCACCGCGATGGCCGCCAGCATCGCTGCCGGCGTGGTCTACAACAGCGCCCGCATCACCCTGGCCGAGCGCGGCCACGAGCTGGCCAGCCTGCGCGTGCTCGGCTATACCCGCGGCGAGGCGCGCGCCCTGCTGTTCGGCGAACTGCTGACCCTGAGCTTCCTCGCCCTGCTGCCGGGCTTCGCGCTCGGCTACGCACTGTCCGCACTGCTGGTCGGGGGCCTGGCCACCGACCTGTACCGGATCCCGCTGGTGCTGGCGCCGTCGGGCTTCGCCGTCGCCGGGCTCGTCGTGCTCGTCACCACCGTGCTGTCCGGCCTGCTGGTGCTGCGCCGGCTCGACCGCCTCGACCTCGTCGCCGTACTCAAGGCCAGGGAATGACGCCATGGGAGAATCGACCCGATGACATCCGACCGCCCCAAGCATGCCCGTCCGCAGCATGCCCGCCTCAAGCGCGCGCGCCATCTCGCCGCCGGCCTGGTGGTGCTGGTGCTGCTGGCGGTCGTGCTGTGGCCCAGCGCGCAACTGGTGGACAGCGGCACGGCGGAACGCGGCGAGGTCCGCGAGACGCTGGAGGCCGAGGGCCGCACCCGGCTGCGCGAGCGCTACGTGATCGCCGCACCGGTCGGCGCCAGCGCCCGGCGCATGACCCTGGTGCCCGGCGACAGGGTCGAGGCCGGACAGACGCTGGTGGTGCTCGATGCCGGCAGCGCGGCGCCGCTGGACGCACGCACCCGTGCTGCCACCGAAGCCTGGGTCGCCGGCGCCCGCGCCAGCCTCGACGCCGCCCGCGAGGACGCCGCGGCAGCAGAGGCGGCCGCGCACCAGGCCAGCGCCGAGGCGGCGCGCCTGCGCGTGCTGGCGCAGGACCGGCTGGTCGCGGCCGAAACCGCGGAGCGCGCCGAGACCGCGCGCCAGCGCAGCGCGCGCGAGGCCGCCAGCGCCCGCCACCGCCAGGCCACCGCGGAACACCAGATGCACGCGGCCGAGGCCATGCTGGCCCGCGGCCAGCTGGACGGCGACGCCGAATTCGAACTCGTCGCTCCAGTCGATGGCGTGGTCCTGCGCCGCCACTACGAGAGTGCGCGGCCGGTGCAGGCCGGCGAGCCGCTGATCGAGATCGGCGACCCGGCGGCACTGGAGGTCGAGGTCGACGTGCTGTCTGCCGACGCGGTGCGCCTGCGCGAGGGCATGCGCGTGGAACTGCTGCGCTGGGGCGAGGACGCCGCGCTGACGGGCACCGTGCGGCGCGTCGAGCCGGGCGGATTCACCCGCACCTCGGCGCTCGGCGTGGAGGAACAGCGGGCCTGGGTGATCGTCGAGCTGACCGGCGACCCGCAGACCTGGCAGCACCTGGGCGAGGCCTACCGGGTCAACGCCCGCTTCGTCCTGCGCGAACGCGAGGACGCGCTGCGCGCCCCTGCCAGCGCGGTACTGCGCGCCGGCGACGGCGCGGCGGTGTTCCTGATCGACGGCCGGCGCGCGCGGCTGACGCCCGTCACCATCGGCCTGCAGGGCGGAGGCTGGGTCGAGATCCTCGACGGGCTGCAGGCCAGCGATCGCGTCGTCGTGCACCCGGACAACGCGCTGGACGACGGCGACCGCGTCCGCCCACGCTGAACGGGTGCGGGCGCCGCGGATGCCGCCCGCGGCGCGATGCGCGATAATGGCGGGCCCGATTTCCCAATCCCGCACCTGCACCCGCACCGCGCGTGCGGGCGGTCGGTCCTGTCACCTGTCTTCCAGCCGGATTCCCATGTCGCAATACATCTACACCATGAACCACGTGTCCAAGGTGGTCCCGCCCAAGCGGCAGATCATCAAGGACATCTCGCTGTCGTTCTTCCCCGGCGCCAAGATCGGCCTGCTGGGCCTCAACGGCGCCGGCAAGTCCACCGTGCTCAAGATCATGGCCGGCGTGGACCAGGACTTCGAGGGCGAGGCGCGCCCGCAGCCCGGCATCAAGGTCGGCTACCTGGCCCAGGAGCCGCAGCTCGATCCCGACAAGACCGTGCGCGAAGCAGTGGAGGAAGGCGTCGGCGAGGTGCTGCAGGCGCAGGCCGCGCTGGACCAGGTCTACGCCGCCTATGCCGAGGAGGGCGCCGACTTCGACGCCCTGGCCAAGGAACAGGAACGCCTGGAGGCGATCCTCGCCGCCGGCGACGCACATACGCTGGAGAACCAGCTGGAAGTCGCCGCCGACGCGCTGCGCCTGCCGCCGTGGGACGCGAAGATCGGGCCGCTGTCGGGCGGCGAGAAGCGCCGCGTCGCACTGTGCCGGCTGCTGCTGCAGAAGCCGGACATGCTGCTGCTCGACGAACCGACCAACCACCTGGACGCCGAGTCCGTCGAATGGCTGGAGCAGTTCCTGGCCCGCTACACCGGCACCGTGGTCGCGGTCACCCATGACCGCTACTTCCTCGACAACGCCGCCGAGTGGATCCTCGAACTCGACCGCGGCCGCGGCATCCCGTGGAAGGGCAACTACACCGACTGGCTGGTGCAGAAGGACGAGCGCCTGAAGCAAGAGGAGAACCAGGAGAAGTCGCGGCAGAAGGCGATCCAGAAGGAGCTGGAATGGTCGCGGCAGAACGCCAAGGGCGGCCGCTCCAAGGGCAAGGCGCGCCTGGCGCGGCTCGAGGAACTGCAGTCGCAGGACTACCAGAAGCGCAACGAGACCAACGAGATCTTCATCCCGCCGGGCGAGCGCCTGGGCAACAAGGTCATCGAGTTCAAGCACGTCAGCAAGCGCTTCGGCGACCGCCTGCTGATCGACGACCTGAGCTTCGTGGTGCCGCCGGGCGCGATCGTCGGCATCATCGGTCCCAACGGCGCCGGCAAGTCGACGCTGTTCAAGATGATCACCGGCAAGGAGACGCCGGACTCTGGCGAGATCGACATCGGGCCGACCGTGAACCTGGCCTACGTCGACCAGAGCCGCGACAAGCTGGAAGGCAACCACAACGTCTTCCAGGAAATCTCCGGCGGCGCCGACATCCTCAACATCAACGGCGTGGAGATCCAGTCGCGCGCCTACATCGGCCGCTTCAACTTCAAGGGCCAGGACCAGCAGAAGATGGTCGGCTCGCTGTCGGGCGGCGAACGCGGCCGCCTGCACATGGCCAAGACCCTGCTGCAGGGCGGCAATGTGCTGCTGCTGGACGAACCCTCGAACGACCTCGACATCGAGACCCTGCGTGCGCTGGAAGACGCGCTGCTGGAGTTCCCCGGCAACACCTTCGTCATTTCGCATGACCGCTGGTTCCTCGACCGCATCGCCACGCATATCCTCGCGTTCGAGGGCGACAGCCACGTCGAGTTCTTCCAGGGCAACTACCGCGAGTACGAAGAGGACAAGAAGCGCCGCCTCGGCGACGACGCCGGCCCGAAGCGGCTGCGGTTCAAGGCGCTGAAGTAATCGCCTTTGCCACGGATCCGCGGATGGACGCGGATTGAGAAGCGAAGCAGGTTGTGAGCCCCTCTCCCCTCGGGAGAGGGGTTGGGATGAGGGCAGCGCAGGACACCGGGAGCCGCGAATGACCATCCAGAACCTCGAAGAACTCGAAGGCCTCCGGCGCGCCGGCGCGCTGGTCGCGCGGATCCTGGCGACGATGCGCGCGCAGGCATTGGCCGGCACAACACCGCGCGAGCTCGACATCATCGGCGCCGACATGCTGCGCGACGCCGGCGCGCAGTCCGCGCCGGTGCTGACCTACGGCTTCCCCGCCGCGACCTGCATCAGCGTCAACCGTGTCGTCGCGCACGGCATCCCGGATGCGACGCCGTTGCGCGATGGCGATCTGGTCAACATCGATGTGTCCGCCGAACTCGACAGCTTCTTCGCCGACACCGGCGCCAGCTTCGTCGTCGGTACCGCGAGCGCCGCGCAGCAGCGCCTGCTCGACGCGACCCGCGAAGCACGCGATGCCGCCATCGCCCAGCTGCGTGCAGGCGAGCTGCTCAGCGGCATCGGCCGCACCATCGAGACCGTCGCCGCGCGCCGCGGTTTCCGCATCATCCGCAATCTGCAGAGCCACGGCGTCGGTCGCGCGTTGCACGAAGCGCCCGGTTCGATTCCCGGCTACTTCGATCGCCGTGATACCCGCCGCCTGCACGACGGCATGGTGATCACGGTCGAGCCGTTCCTGGCGACCCACGCCACGCGCACCGAAGACCTCGACGACGGCTGGTCGCTGATCTGCCCCAAGGGCTATGGCGCGCAGTTCGAACACACGGTCGTCGTTACCCGCGGCGAACCGATCATCGTGACCCGGGACGCCGCGCCATGACCGGAACCGGGGCCAGCGCCGGGTTTTTCCGAAACCCTGGCGCCCGGTGCCAATCCGGGAAGAAAACCCGGCTCTGATCCCGGTTTTTGGATTCATTGCCGCATTGCCACGCCGATCGCGACCAGCGCCACGCCCATCAGCAGCCCGCTCAGCAGGTAGTACATCGCAAAGCCCCAGGCCGCGCGCAATGCGGATTTCCAGCGCGGATAGCCCTCGAAGTACTGCACCAGGCTGAACCCGTTGTACAGCACGATGACCGGCGCCATGAGCTGGTCCAGGCGCGGAACCGCGTGCTGCAGCAGCAGCGCCACGAGCCACACCACGAATGCCTGCGCGGTCAGGAAGGCGGTGATCGTCAGCCACTCCGGGTAGCTGATGTGCCGGAACCGGCGATAGGCGAGCTTGAATGCCCAGGCCTCGAACGGCAACAACAGCAAGGTGACCAGCGCCAGATGGCGATTGAACCAATCGCCGAGCACCTGCACGGCGGCCGCGAACCGAGCGGAGTCGGTACCGGCCTCGTCCGCCGCATTGGACGCGCCGGCATGGAAATCCGCGCTCATCGAACTGCCCACGACGCTGCCATCGTTGAGCAATGCGGCGGCGATGGTCAGGATCGCCGCCATGGTCAGCACCAACACCAGCGGCTTGACGTGTCGCGCCCGCCGGCCTTCGACATAGCCGCGGATCAGGTGCCCGGGCCGCAGCATCAGCTCCCGGAGCGTGTACAGCAGGCCGCGATCCATCTGCAGCACGCTGTGCTGCAACTCATGCGCGAGGTAGGTCCAGTCGAGCCGACGTGTCGGCGTCGCCTGCCCACACACCGGGCAGTAGGCCTGGGACGCGTCCAGGACAGGACGCCCACAACTCCCGCAACTGTCCGTGCCGTTCATCCGATGCCTGTCCCCTGCAGGCCCCAGGCGCCCTGGAGGCAGGCAGTATCATCTACGCCCATTGGGGATGTCGACGGTCGCGTCGGCACCCGCCGACCGCCCTGGAACGCATGATGCCCGCCTTCATCGACACACTCCGCACCCGCTGGCAGTCCGCCGACACGCTGGTCTGCATCGGCCTCGACCCTGACCCGTCGAGATTCCCCGACGCCTTCGTCGACGACGCGCAGGACGAAGACGGCGAGGCGCTGTTCGCGTTCTGCCGCGACATCGTCGACGCCACCGCCGAGTACGCCTGCGCGTTCAAGCCGCAGATCGCCTACTTCGCCGCTCACAACGGCGGCGAGGCGGCGCTGCAGCGGCTCATCGCCCACATCAACGGCAGCCATCCCGAAGTGCCGGTGATCCTCGATGCCAAGCGCGGCGACATCGGCAGTACCGCCGAGCAGTACGCGCTCGAGGCCTTCGACCGCTTCGGCGCGGACGCGGTCACGCTGAATCCGTACATGGGCCGCGATTCGGCCGCGCCGTTCCTGCAGCGCAACGACCGCGGCTGCATCTTCCTGTGCCACACCTCCAATCCCGGCGCGCGCGATTTCCAGGAGCTGCTGGTCGACGGCGTGCCGCTCTACCAGCACATCGCGCGCACCATCGCCGAGGACTGGAACGCCGACGGCAACTGCGCGCTGGTGGTCGGCGCGACGTTCCCGGAAGAACTCAAGATCATCCGCGGCATCGTCGGCGACATGCCGCTGCTGATCCCGGGCATCGGCGCCCAGGGCGGCGACGTGGAGGCGGTGGTACGCAATGCGGCGACCGCCGACGGCACCGGCCTGATCATCAGTTCCTCGCGCGCGATCCTCTATGCCTCGGGCGATGCCGACTATGCGGACGCGGCTGCCGGTGCGGCGCGCGCGCTGCGCGACGCGATCAACCGCTATCGCTGATCCGCGCCGCCGCACGGCGCGTCGTCGACCGCCAGATCCGGCGCCAGCGTCTTCGCCAGCGCCACGACCTGCTGCGTGAAATCGGGATAGCCGTAGGGCCAGGGTGCGTCGTCGGCGACATCGCGCCCGCCGACCTGGCGGACCGCCACCAGCCTCGCCTGCGGCACCACGACGATGTACTGCCCGCGCCAGCCGTTGGCCTCGTAGGCCACCACCGGCCCGCCGCCGACGCCGAACAGCGCCTCGACGTCCTGCGACCGCGCCGCCGCGGCCTCGGCCAGCGCGCCGATGCCGCCATCGACCGCTTCGGCGACGCCCGCACGCAACGCCTGCGAATCGGCGAACGTCCTGCCGACGAGCGCCTGCATGCCATCGAGCACGCCTGCGTCGACACCTGCCTCGCGGAAACGGTCGAGCGCAGCCGCATCGACGAACAGGTCCATCGTCTCGGATTTCCGCCACCACAGCAGCCCGTAATGCGGTTCCCGCTCGCCGGGCGCGAGCATCTCGCAGACGAAGCCGCCATCGACCAGCGGTGCGCCCTGCCAGCGACCGCCGTCGAGCACCAGCTGACCGACCCTGGCCATGGCGTCGGCGGTCGCGTTCCAGCCCGCCATCGCATAGGGATTGCCGGCGCGGTCGAAACCGTCGGCATTCCAGACCCGGCCGCCGACGCCCATCGGGGCGAGCAGTTCGTCGGCGATGTAGCGGTCCATGCGTTTGCCCGACGCGCGTTCGACCACGCCCGCCAGCAGGTTCATCGCCTTGTTGTTGTACGAGAAGCGTTCGCCCGGCGCGTCGGACAGCTCGGCGGCCAGCGCCAGCTGGAGTCCGTCCGGCGCGGGATAGATCTCGACCCGGGTATCGGGCACGTTCTGCAGACCCGAGGTATGGTCGAGCAGCATCCGCACGGTGATGCCGGCCTTCCGGCCCTGCCTCCACTCCGGGTAGAAATCGGCGACGGGCTGGTCGATCGTGTCGATGCGGCCCTGCGTCAGCAGCCGCCCGATCGCCAGTGCGACCAGCGACTTGGTGACCGACATGGTTTCCAGCCCATCGGCTGGCGTATCGGGGCGGCGCTGGTCCAGCAGCACGACGCCGTCATGGACGATGCGCAGGGTATCGCTGTCGCTGGCGCGAGCGCCCTCGCGCAGGACCTGCAACGCGGCCTGCGTCTCCTGCGCGCCGGCCGCGGCGGGCGCAGCAAAGACGGGCAATGCCGCGACCAGCGAAACGACGACGGTGATCGCCAATGTCCTCGAGCCGTACATGCGTGCAACCTCCGGTGACATGGTGGCGAGACTGCGCCCCGCATCCGCCCGCCACAACATGCCGATGGTCACGCCGCCTGAACGCGCGTCGCACATCCCGCGGCGGCACGCGGGAGCACGATCGTTGATCAGGCGCAATGCCACTGTCGCGGTGGGCAGGCACACTGCGCCGGACCCTTTCCGCAACGGGAGACAAGCCCATGAACACCCCATCGAAAGTCGCCGTCGTCACCGGCGCCGGCCAGGGCATCGGCCGCGCGATCGCGCTGCGGCTGGCGCGTGACGGCTTCGCCATCGGCAGCCTGGACTTCAATCCCGACACCGCGCAGCAGACGGTGGACCTGATCGCCGCCGCGGACGGCGCGGGCCTGGCGGTGCAGGTGGACGTCGCCGAGCGCGAACAGGTACTTGCTGCGGTGGACAAGGTGGTCGAGGCGTTCGGGCGGCTCGACGTACTGGTCAACAACGCGGGCATCGCCCCGACCACGCCGCTGGAGGACATCACGCCGGAGCTCTACCGCAAGGTCTTCGACGTCAACGTCGGCAGCACCTACTGGGGCATCCAGGCCGCGATCCGCCACTTCAAGGCACGCACGCCCGCGCATCCGGGACAGGTCGTGGGCAAGATCATCAACGCCTCCTCGCAGGCCGGCCAGGTCGGCAATCCGGACCTGGCGGTCTATGGCGCCACCAAGTTCGCGATCCGCGGCATCACCCAGACCGCGGCCCGGGACCTGGCCGCGCTCGGCATCACGGTGAACGCCTACTGCCCGGGCATCGTGCGCACGCCGATGATGGAAGGCATTGCGAAAAAGGTGGCCGACGCGAACGGCGAGTCGCTCGAGTGGGGCCTGCAGCAGTGGGCGAAGACCGTAACCCTGGGGCGCATCTCCGAGCCGGAGGACGTGGCCGGCTGCGTGTCCTACCTGGCCGGCCCGGATTCGGACTACATGACCGGCCAGGCGCTGATCATCGACGGCGGCATGGTGTTCAACTGACCTGCCGGTCCGCGCGACCCGGGCGCGATGCCGCGCACCGCATCGCGTCAGGGCACGTCCGGCCGCACCTCGAACACCTGTCGCAGGTACGCCAAGTAGCCGACGTCGTCGCACATCGTCTTGCCCGGCGAGTCGCTGAGCTTGGCGACCGGCTGGCCGTTGCAGCGGACCATCTTCAGCACGATCTGCAACGGCGTCGGGCCGACGTCGTTGGTCAGGTTGGTGCCGATGCCGAACGACATCAGGCAGCGGCCGCGGAAATGCGCGTACAGCCGCATCACCTCGTCGACGTCGAGACCGTCGCTGAACACGAACACCTTGCCGCGCGGGTCGACCTTGTTCGCGGCCAGGTGCGCGATCAGGCGCTCGCCCCACTCCACCGGATCGCCGGAGTCGTGGCGCATGCCGTCGAACAGCTTGCAGAAGTAGAGGTCGAAATCGCGCACGAACGCATCCAGCCCGATCACGTCGGTCAACGCGATGCCGAGATCGCCGCGATACTCGCGCGCCCAGCTGTCGAACGCGGCGGACTGCGAGTCGCGCAGCCGCGGTCCCAGCGCCTGGAACGCCTGCAGCCACTCGTGGGCCATCGTGCCCTGCGCGACCAGTCCGTAGCGCCGCGCCAGGTCGACATTGCTGGTGCCGGCGAACTTCTCGCCCAGCCCGCGCGCCAGGTACGGCACCACGGCCTCCTGCCACGCCCGCGAGTAGCGCCGGCGGGTGCCGAAGTCGGTGATGCGGCAGTCCTCGTAGCCGACCGCGTCGTGGATGCGGTCGATCTTGGCCTGCAACCGCCGCAGGCCTTCCGCCTGGTCCGGCCCGCCATGGGTCCGGCGGAAATACACCTCGTTGACGATCGCCAGCAGCGGCACCTCGAACAGGATCGTATGCAGCCACGGCCCGGCGATCTCCAGCTCGATCTCGCCGGGCACCTGCGTGGAAGGCCGCAGCGTGATGTACTTGCGGCGGAACTGGAACAGCGACAGGAAATCGACGAAATCGGACTTGAGGAAGCGCAGGCCGCGCAGGTAGTCCAGCTCGCCGTCGTCGAAACGCAGGTTGCACAGGTGGTCGATCTCCGCCTCGATCGCGTCCAGATGCCGCGCCAGGTCGATGCCCGGCGTGCGGCAGCGGAAGCGGTACTCCACGTGCGCGGCCGGGTGCTGGTGCAACACCGCCTGCATCATCGTGAACTTGTAGAGATCGGTGTCGAGCAGCGACTGGATGATCGGCATGGGCGTATTCGGGACAGGACCTGCAAAGCCTAACGCGTCCGGCGCGCAGGGCGGGGCCCGGCCCGCCAGCTTGGTTCCATCGACGCGTGTCGCGGCGCGGACCCGGACGGATCGGGACCTGCGCTACAGGCGTCGCAGCACCGCGAACGGAAAGCGCAGCCAGATCATCGCCCACACCGCGACCCGCACCGGCGCGCTGCGACGCGCACGCTCGAACTTGCTGAAGTAGCGCCACAGGCCACGATGCTTGTGCCATTCGACGAACACCGGCCGCGCGCGGCTGGACACGCCGCGCAGGTGCACGACCTGGATGTCGTTGGCCACCGCGACGACCGCGCCGGCCTCGCGCGCGCGGCGCGAGAAGTCCAGGTCCTCGGCGTGCAGGCGATAGCCGGTGTCGAAGCCGCCGATCCGATCGAACAGGCTGCGCGGCAGCAGCATCAGCGCGCCGGAGATCGCATCGACGCGCTGCAGCGCCTGCGCCGGATCGCGCGGCAGCGACAGGTCGCGGCCGGCCCGCGACCGCAGCATCGCCGCGAAATCCGGGTCGCGGCGCCGTGCCGCGGCGTCGCGCACGCCGGCCTCGTCGACCAGATCCACGCCCAGCAGGCATTCGCCGTCCAGCGCCCGGGCATGTGCGCGCAGGCGCGCCAGCGCATCGCGCCCGACCAGGCAATCGGGATTGACGAAGGCGATCCACGGGGCGGAGCTGTCGCGCACGCCCTGGTTGCAGGCGACCGCGAACCCCGGGTTGTCCGGATTGCCGATGAAGCGTACCCGCGGATCCAGCGACGCGTTGCGCTGCACGATGCCCAGCGAGTCGTCGCCGGAGCCGTTGTCGACGACCCGGATCTCGGCGATGCCATGGGCCCCGCGCAGGCGGCGCACGCAGTAGTCGAGCGTGCTGGCGCTCTGGTAGCTGACGACGACGGCGACGATGTCGGCATCGGCGGGCACGCGCTCCGACGGGGTGTTCACCGCGCCGGGTCCTGTCCTGCGTGCCCGGGGTCCGCGTGCATGCCCGCATCGGCGTCGGGGGCGGTGCCGGTCCGGCCGTCATCGACCGACGTGCCGGTCTGCGCGCGGCTGTTGTCTGACCTCGCCCCATCCACCGCTCCGCGGATGGTTCCCCCCTCTTCCGCGCTGCGGGAGAGCGGAGCAGGCAGGCAGTCTTCGGCTGCCGTTTCTTCCCGGAACAGCTGCTGCTGGGCCGGCGCGTCCTCCAACGCCGCATACAGCCGCTGCAGTTGCTGCCGGGCCGCATGCAGCGGATCGTCCATCAGGAAGGTCGCCAGCCGCGCATGCCAGGCCGGCCAGCGCACGGCCAGCGCATCCATGTCGCCGTCGGCGGGGCCGCCCTCGCCGCCGCGCGCGACGAATGCGGTTTCGCACAAGGCATTGCGCCAGCCCAGGCCCGCCATGCGCAGCGACAGGTCGATCAGCGCCGCATACCACGACGCGTAGCTGGACGCATCCAGGCCGCCGGCCTTGCGCCGCGCGTTGCCGCGCAGCATCACCGCATGGCCGACCGCGGCCGGCAACTCCGGATGCAGCGGCGGCAGTTGCCGGCAGGCGCGCGCCAGCCGCGCCGGATCGTCGGGAACCGGCGAGATCTCGCCGATCGACGGCCATGCCGCGGCCTCGCCGGCGTTGCACCACGGCGTGGCGGTCGCGATCGAGGCATCGCGCGCGAAGCACGCGGCCAGTGCCTCGGCCCAGCCGGGCGCGGGAATCGCATCGGGCGCCAGCACGATGACGTCGGCATCGCCGCAGGCGCGCAGCACGTCGTCGAGATGGGCGACCTCGCCGATGCTGCGCTGGCGGCAGGTGTAGTCGGCCTGCAGCGCGGTGCCGGCCAGCCAGCGCTGGACGATCTGCGCGCCGCGCGGCCCGACCCGGGCGTCGTCGGCCAGCCAGACGCGGGTGCCGGCCGGGGTGCCGGCATCCAGCGCGGCCAGGCAGGCGTCGAGCGCCTCGTCGTCGTGCCCGACCGGCAGCAGCACGACCGGAAGTTCAGCCATGCCCGGACTCCGTCGGCATGCCGCCGCGTCAGTCCTGCGCCCGATGCAGCGGCTGCAGCGCGCGGAAGCGGCGGCCGTACTCGTCGGTCAGCTGCCGGGCTTCGAGCGGGTTGCGCACGATCGTCGGGGTCAGCAGCACGATGACTTCGGTGCGTTCGGTGCGCGAGCTCTGCGTGCCGAACAGGCTGCCGATGACGGGAATGCGGCTCAGTCCGGGCAGGCCGCCGGACGTCCGGCCGACCTCGTCGCGGATCAGGCCGGCCAGCATCACCGTTTCGCCCGCCTGCACCGCGGCCTCGGTCTTGAGCCTGCGCGTGTCGATGCGCACGTTGCCCTGGCTGTCGGCCGTGTTCTGCGGCTGCGGCGAACTGACTTCCTGCACGATGTCCAGGAACACCATGCCGTCGCGCGTGACCCGCGGCCGCACCTTCAGGATCGTGCCGGTCTCCAGGTACTGCACGTTGGTGTAGCTGCTGTCGCCGAGGATCGGATTGACGCTGGTCGTCGAGATCGGGATGTTCGCGCCGACGTTGAACTCGGCCATCGCGTTGTTGCGCACGAACACCGACGGCGATTGCAGGATCTGCACGTCGGTGACCTCGTCGAGCGCATTGATGACCGCAGCGGCGTCGTTCTTGACCAGGGTCCAGGCCAGTCCCGCGCCCGAGTTGCCGCCGATGCTGGCGCCCAGCGTGCTCCAGCGGCTGGGACCGCCCACACCCGGGGCACCTGGCCCCGGGAACGGTCCGATGTTGTTGTCGGTCATGCCCTTCTCGATGAACCAGTTGACGCCATACTCGAGCTCGCCACTGAGCAGTACCTCGACCACCTGCGCCTCGATGTGCACCTGCGCCGGCATCACGTCGAGCCGCTCGACCACGTCGCGGATCGAGCGCCACGCCGCCGGCGTCGTGCGCACCAGCAGCGTGTTGGTCTCGTCGACCGCCGACACGCCGACGCGGTCGCCCTCGACCTCCAGGGTCACGCTGCTGGGGCCGTCCTGCTGTTCGTTGAGCTGCATTTCGCCGACATTGCCGCCACGTGCGCCGCTGCCGCTGCGGCTCGATCCGCGGCTGCCGCTGCCGAGCCCGCTGCCGCTGTCGAACCCGCTGCTGCCGCTCGTGCCCTGGGCATCGAGCCCGTCGCTGCGCAGCGAGCTGCCGGTCAGGCCCGGCATCAGCGAAGCGCTGTCGCGCCCGGCACTGCTGCCGCCACCGCCGCCGAACACCTCCGACAGCCGCTGCGCCAGTTCGCGCGCCTTGATGAACTTCAGCTCGTAGGAGAACAGCCGCGGCTCCTGGCCGGCGTTGTCGATGCGCTCCAGCCACTGCTGGATCTCGCCCAGGTAGTCGGCTTGCGGCGTGATCACCAGCACCGCGTTGGCGCCTTCCAGCGGCATGAAGCGGAACATGCCCGACACCGGCGATTCGCTGTCCTGGCCGAACACCTTCTCCAGGTCGGCGACCACCTGCGTGGCCTTGCCCGACTGCAACGGGAACACGCCGACCGACATGCCCGACAGCCAGTCGACGTCGAAGATCTCGATCGTGCGCAGGTAGTTGTCGAGCTCGGTGCGACTGCCGGAAATGGTGATGACGTTGCGCGCGTTGTCGGCGGCCACGATCGCGTTCGGCCGCGCGTAGGGTTCGAGCACCTTCTCCATCTCGGTCGCCGAGATGTAGCGCAGCGGCACGGTGCGCACCTCGAAGCCGCGCGCGGCGCCGGTGGAACCGGCACGCGGGGCGACGGTGCCGGTCGCCAGCGCGGTATCGGCCGGCACGATGTTGTAGCGGCCGTCGCTGTAGATCATGCGGGCGTTGTTCCAGCCCAGCACCATCTCCAGCAGGCTCAGCGCCTGCGCCGGGCTGACCGGCCTGGGCGTGGCCAGCGTCACCGTGCCCTGTACCTCCGGCGCGATGACGTAGTTCTGGCCGAGCATGTCGCCGAGGATCGCCTTGGCGACCGCGTGCACCGACTCGCCCTCGAAATTGAACGAGGCCTGCCCGGTGGTGCCGCCGAGGTTCGGCGGCGGCGCGGCGGCCGCGCCCTGGTTGAGGACCTGGCCGCTACCGCGGCGGATCTGCGGCTGCGGCCGGTCGTCGTCGTCGATCAGCGACTCGATGCGCGGGCCGCCGGCGGCATCGGCGGCCGAGCCCGCCCGGGACAGGTCCCCGCTGCGCTGCATGCGCGCGCTCGGCGCGGACGCGCAGCCGGCGATGAGGACGGTACAGGTCGCGAAGGCGATCGCGCGGAGGTGGCGGGCTGGCGTCATCGAATCGGTCATCACTCGGAGTCTAGTCGTCATTGGTGGCGCCAGGCGCGTGGGCGGCAGGAATGTTCGAGGCGAAAAGCCCGGACGATTCCTGCCGCCCACGCGCCTGGGACCGGCGGGCATGCTCATGGCTGCGACTGCTGCTGGCGCAGGCGGGCGCGGCGCTCCTCGATGCGCTTGCGGATCGCCTCGACCTGGGCCTGCGACGGCCCGCTGGATTCCGCGGTCTCGGCGACCACGCCACCGTTGCCGTCGATCGGCGCCTGCTGCGGTGCCGGCGCCTGTGCGCGGGCATTCGCCGGTGGCGGCACCGGCCGCGTGGCGGCATTGCCGGGCGCTTCGGCCACGGGTGCCGCCGCACGCGCTGTCGTGCGGCGCGCCGGCGCGGTCGCCTGGACCGCATCGCCGGCCGGCGGCGGCGCCGTCATCGGCGTCGGCGGCTCACCGCCGGTGCCGTCGAAGACCCGCAGTTCCAGCGTGGTCGGGCCTTCGGGCCCGTTGAACACCACGCTGCGCGCGTCGACCGAGCCGAGCACCCAGCTGCCGGCGCCGGGCGGCGCCTCGCCGATCTTCAGCCGCACCGATTCGCCGCCGTCGCGGGGCTGCAGGATCGCCATGCTGAACCCGGGGCTGGTCAGCACGCTGGTCAGCACGTAGTCGAAGCCGTTGTCGCCGCCGTCGCCCTCGTCCTGCGGGTCGATGAAGAACGGATGCGGGCGGCGGTCGCTGGTGAACAGCGGCCGGTTGCCGATGTCGGCGAACGTGGACAGCGGCGGTGCCGCGGCATCTTCGCCCGGGCCGGCCCAGTTCACCGCCGGCAGCGGTTCGGCCTCCGCGTCCAGGCGCTCGATGCGCGCGCCCAAGCCGGCCAGCGACAGCCCCCAGACCAGCAGCGCCCAGCCGGCGACGGCGGCCAGCAGCCAGGTCCGCGCATTGGCGCTGTCAATCCGCATCGGTCGCTCCCGCGCCGGCGGCCGGTGCAGCGCCGCGTGCCGTGGACGCCCTGGCCGGCGCGAGGACATAGCCGTAGAGATCGAAACTCACGTCGATACCGCCGCTGTTGCTGCCCGGCGTCTGGGTGTGGCGCTGCGACAGGATGTTGAGGTTGTCGACGAACAGCCGCGGCGTGCCGGTTTCCAGCGAATACAGCACCGCCGCCAGTTCCGGGTTGCCGCAGCGCAGCCGCACCTGCACGGTCGCGCGCGGATAGCGCTCGTTGCGCGGCCCGGCGAGCGGCGAGCGGTTGCTGATCGCGCAGCTGCGGTTGCCGGGGCTGGCCTCGGCGACGGCGGTCTCCAGCCGCTGTACCAGGGCCGCGGTCGCCAGTTCGACGCTCGGCTGCGGCATGAAGCCCGGCACGTCCGCCATTTGCTCGCGCGCATGCTCCAGTTGCTCGCGCACCTGCGGCGCCTGCGCCAGTTCGCGGCGGATGCGCACGTCGCGCTGCTGCAGGTCGTCGATGTCGCTGCCGAGCTGGCGCATCGGCACCGTCCAGCTGCCGTGCAGCAGGAGCAGGTACGCCAGCGCGAGCACGCCGGCGAGCACCGCCAGCGCCAGCCAGCGGTCGCGGGTGGACACCGCCGCGCCAGGCCGGGCCGGTGCCGGCGCGGGTGCGGTCGGCCTACCGGGCACTGGCTGCACGCTCGGGTTCCTGTGATTGCGTGGTGGCCGGCGCAGCGTCCGCCAGCCGCGCGGTCAGGGTGAAGCGGTCGGCGCGGGTGCGCGGATCGTTCTGCAGCGCGCCGGCCAGCGCCGGCGCCTGCCACAACGGCGAGCCTTCGAGATAGCCGACCAGCGCCGACGCCTCGGTGCTCAGGCCGATCAGCAGGATGCGGTCGCCCTCGATCGCCACCTTCTCCAGGTACGTGGTGTCCGGCAGCCGCCGGCTGAGCTCGTCGAGCACGGCGACGGTCATCGGCCGCGATGCGCGCTGCCGGTCGAGGAAGCGCATGCCCTCGGCCAGGTCGGCCAGTTGCTGGCGCTGCTGCGAGGCGCCGCGCGCGCGCGTGGCCTCGGCGGCGACTTCGGCCTCGAAGTCCGCGGCGGCCGCGGCGTGGTTGGCACGGATCTGCCACAGCGCCAGCGCCACGAACACCACTGCCACCGCCGCCAGCAGCCACTGGTAGCGGCGCTGCGGGTCGCCGCGGCGCTGGCGCCCGGCATCATCGATCAGGTTCACGCCCAGGGGCGTGCGGTTGCCGTCCTCCCCCTCGACGGCCAGGTCGATCCCGGCCAGGGTCCCGCCCAGCGGGCCCAGCGCAGCGACCGCGGCGTCGATCGCGACGCGCGGCACCACCACCAGTTCGACGTCGAGGCTGCCGTCGCCGCGGCGGCCGAGCACACGGTGGCCGTAGCGCACGTCGTCGGCGGCGAACGGCGTTTGCCGGTCGATCTCGAAGCGCAGGATGTCCTGCAGCCGCTCGCCCGCGGCCTCGGGCAGGGTCAGGGTGCGGCGCAGGCCCATGCGCGCGGGCAGCAGCAGCCAGCGCGGGGTTTCGGCCAGCCGCCGCTGCAGCAGCGGGGCCAGCGCATCGCCGTCGGTCTCCCGCAGCGGCGCCAGCGGCACCGCTGCCAGCAGTTGCGAGGATTCGCTGTCGTGCAGGGTCAGCGCCAGCTCGTCGCCCCGCACCTCGAGCAGCAGGCGCCGGCCGGCCAGTCCGAAGAGCTCGCGTACCCGCCGCGGCAGCCAGGCCGCAAGCGACGTCCCCCACCACGCCAGGAACGTGCGGATGCGCGGCAGCAGGCGCCCGCCGGGCCGCCACTGCCGGCGCCCCGGGGCCTCGTCGCCGGGCGATGCGGATACTGCGGACATCATTGTGCTGACGCTCCCTCCTCCCAGCTAAGGACCTGGTATGCGGTGCCCGGAATCGCACCGCCCCCGGTCCGGACGATCGCGCGCAGCACGGAGATACGGCCATCCCCGAGCCGCGCGCGGCTGTCGATACTATACGTTCCGCTGCCGCCGCCCGGCACCGCGGCGGCCAGCAGCGCACCGGTCGCCGCGCGCGCGGCGAGGATCGGATCGGCGTCCACGCCCATCGCCTGCAGCACCTCGGCCGAGGCGAACTGCTGGTCGGGGATCGGCAGCCGCGAATGCACGGTGACGTGCGCGGACAGCGTTTCGTACAGCGCCGGCGTCATGCCCAGCACCTGCTCGAGCTCGGCGATGCTCTCGAACGGCGCGTCCTTGGCCCCGTAGGGCCGCCCGGCGGCCGCATAGTCCGGATCCTCGGCGCCGCCGACCGGCTGCACCAGGCTGTCCTCGTCGCGCCAGTCGAGGATCGCACCGGCGACCGCATCGGCCTCCCCGGGCTCCGCGCCGAGCACGCGCAGCAGCGCCGCCAGCAGTTCGCCGTCGGCGGCGTTGAGATCGACCTTGCCGCGTTCGTCGACGATGCGGACCTCGACCTCCGCGTCGTGGAAACGCCACGGATACGGCCGTCCGTCGGGATGCCAGCGCGCCTGCGCGTCGTCCAGGTCGACCCGCGTCATCGCGTACTCGAGGCCGGCGCGCGCGGCCTGGTCGGCGACGAGGCCGCGGCCGAGCAGGCGCCCCTGCTGGTTCTCGATGCGCGCGGTGACCGCGAAGGTGCCGACCAGCGTCGCCAGCAGCACGATCAGCCACAGCACCAGCAGCAGCGCGGCGCCGCGCGCGCGGGTTGCGATCCGGGTCATGGCGCGATCTCCCCGCCCGGCAGTTCGCCGGTGCCCTGCGGCAGGGTGATGACCATCGCCGGCCAGCTGCCGGCGCTGTCGCTGGCGATGTCGATGGCGACCTGCAGCGGCAGCGACGTCGACGGCCCCCACTGTTCCTGCCAGTCGCCCAATGTCCCGTCGGCCGCGAAACCGCGATAGCGCAGGCGCAGTTCCGCCAGGTCGTCGACCAGCGGTTCGGGCGGGCGCGGATCCGGCAGTTCGACGGTCTCGCCGGCCAGCACCAGGGCGAAGGCGACCGTCAGCCGCGACGTCGCACCGGTGCCGTCGACGGCGATGTCGTGCAGGTGCGGCCCACCCTGGCCGAGGTAGTTCGGCAGGTCGGCGACGAAGCGGATGCGCTGCGGCTCGCCGATGAAGCGCACCGCCTCGCCGGTCACGGGATCGAGCTGGAAGCCGACCGGCGTCGCCGACGCGATGCGCCGGCGCAGGAAACCCTCGACCGCGCGCATGCGCTCGCTGCGCTGGGCCAGTGTCTCGCCGCGCTGCACCGTCGCGGTGGCCGCGCGCAACGTGGTCAACGCCAGCGCCAGGCCGGCGGCGAGCAGCACCGTGGCCAGCAGCACCTCGATCAGGGTGAAGCCGCGCATGCGGCGGCTCATGGCAGCGCTCCGGCACCGGCGTCGGTCGTGCGCAGTCGCAGCGTGTGCAATTGCAGGCGCTCGCGCGGGCCGCCCTCGCCCCATTCCACGGCCAGCGCGACTTCCAGCAGCTGCGGCGCGAACGGGTCGACCGGCTGCAGCGGGGCGAAGCTGCTGCCGTCGAGGGTGTCGGGATCGACACCGGTCTCGACATGCGGCGCGATCGCCAGCGTCCAGCGATAGCGTCCGTCCTCGAAGCTGCCGTCCTGCTGGCCCGGCTGCAGCGGCAGTTCGATGCCGAGTTCGTCGAGCAGCGACTGCGCGTGCAGCGCGGCGCGTCCGGAATCGGCCGCCCAGCGCACCTGCCGGGTGCCGTTGGACAGGGTGCCGAGCAGCAGCATCAGCGCCAGCCCCAGCACCGCGAAGGCGACGATGACCTCGATCAGGGTGTAGCCGGACTGGCCGGGAAACCGGGCCCCGGGGAAAGCGCGTCCGCGAGCTGCTGTCCCCGACCCCTGACCCCTGGCCCCGGGTCCCGGCTCTCGTCGCCCCCTCACCATTCCCCCCTGTGCAACCGCACTTCGCCGGTCAGCCAGGCCACGTCGATCTGCCAGGCGGCGCTGCGGTAGCCGAGCCGGATGCGGCCGCCGGTCGCGGCGCCGTCGGCGAAGAACTGCACCGCGCCTTCGGCGGCGCTGGGCTGGACCTCGCGCGCACCGGTGAACTCGACTTCCAGGGTGTGGGGAATCGTGCCGTGGCGCCCGTTCGGCGCCTGCCAGGTCCGTGCCTGCGGATCGATGACGAAGCGCTGCGGCTCGCCGGTGGCGATCGCCTGGGTGCGGGTGTAGCGCAGCTGCGCGGCCAGCTCCTTGGCGGTGGACTGCAGCGCCAGCCGGTCGAAGCCGCCGCTCATCGCCGCGGCGGCCAGCACCCCGGTCACCGCGATCAGGCCGACGACCAGCAGCACCTCCAGCAGCGAGAAGCCGCGGGGTCGGCGGAGGCGACGACGACCCGCGTCCATCGGTTATTCGTAGCGGATGTCGGCGTTGACGCTGTCGCCGCCGGGTTTGCGGTCGGCGCCGAAGCTGACGATCTCGAACGGCTGGCTGTCGCCCGGCACGCGGTACTCGTACGGCGTGTTCCACGGGTCCCTGAGCTCGGCGTCCTTGGCATAGGGCCCGAGCCAGCCGCCGGCGTCGCCGGGCTGCGTCACCAGGTCGCCCAGCGCGCCGGGCAGGCGGCCGGTGTCCATCTCGAACTGGTGCACCTTCTCGGCCAGCGTCTGCACCTGCGCCTTGGCGAGGTTGACGCGGGCGCGGTCGCCGCCGCCGAGGATGCGGGTCGCGGCAAAGGCGACGATGCCGCCGATCAGCACGACGACCAGGATGATCTCGATCAGGCTGAAGCCCGACTGCGCGTTCGCGCGGACGATGCCGCGCCGGTTGCGGGGAAACTGCATCGAATGCTGCCTCGTTGAAAGGATCTTCCGCATTGTATGCCGCCGGCCCATGAACCTAGCCGATGACGCTGGTCAGGTCGTAGATCGGCACCAGCACCGCCAGGATCACGACCATCACCACCAGCGCCAACAGCATCGTGATCGCCGGCACCAGCGCCGCCAGCAGGCGGTCCAGCGACTGCCCGGTCTGCTGCTCGAAGGTGTCGGCGGTCTTGAGCAGCATCGCATCCAGCGCGCCCGACTCCTCGCCGACCTGGATCATCTGCATCGCCAGCCGCGGGAAGCGCTTGCCGCGGCCGAGCGCCGTGGACAGCGCGACGCCATTCTTGACCTCGGTCGCCGCGGCGTCGACATCGGCCGCCAGCGCGAGGTTGCCGAGCACGTTGCGGCCGATGCCGAGCGCGCCGATCAGCGGTACGCCGTTGCGCAGCAGCGTGCCCAGCGTGCGCGCCAGCCGCGCGGTCTCGATGCGCGCGACCAGCGGACCGGCGAAGCGCCGCTGCAGCAGCCAGCCGTCGAAGCGCGCGCGGAACTTCGCGTCGCGCAGCTTCAGCCAGAACGCGTAGAACGCCAGCAGCGGCAGTACCAGCAACAGGATCCACCAGTCGCGGACGAACTCGCCGATACCGAGCACGATCTTCGTGAACAGCGGGAGTTCGGCATCGAGGCTGTCGTACATCGCCGCAAACTGCGGCACCACGTAGCCGAGCAGGAACAGCAGCGACGCGCCGACCATGACGATCAGGATCGCCGGATAGATCAGCGCATTGACCACGCGGCCACGCAGCGCGCGGGCGCGCTCCAGATAATCGGCCAGCCGCTGCAGCGTGTCCTCCAGGCTGCCGCCGGCCTCGCCGGCGCGGACCATGTTGATGTACAGCCGCGAGAACGTGCCGTGCTGGCGCTCGAGCGCCGTCGACAGCGGACTGCCGCCGCGCACCGCGTCGCGGATCTCGGTGATCGTGCGCTTGGCCTCGGGTTCCTCGGGCAGGTCGAGCAGGATCGTCAGCGCCCGGTCCAGCGGCTGGCCGGCGTTGAGCAGCGTCGCCAGCTGCTGGGTGAACTGCACCAGCCGCTGGCCGGAGAACGGCTTCGGCTTGAACAGCATCTTCCAGTCGTCGACCCCGCGCGCCTCGCTGGCCAGCCGGGTCTCGACCGGCAGGTGCCCCTGCTCCTGCAGCCGCAATGCGACCTCGGCCTCCGAGGCCGCCTCCATCGTGCCGCCGAGCGTCTCGCCGCGGGTATTGAGGGCCTTGTAGCGGTAGAGGGTCATCGGGAATCAGGGGCCAGGGAGCAGGGGCCTGAGGCCCGGGAAGAGCGGGGCGAAGAAACCGCGCGAGGGACGCGGCAAAGGCCGCCGGCCGCCGCTGGCCTCAGGCCCCTGCTCCCCGGCCCCTGCTCCATCACGCATCCTCCGTCACCCGCAGCACTTCCTCGATCGTCGTCTGCCCGGCGAGCGCCTTGCGGATGCCGTCCTCGTACATCGTGCGCATGCCCGACTGCCGCGCCAGGTCCTCCAGTTCGCCCATGCCGGCGTGGCGCATCACCGCGCGGCGCAGTTCGTCGTTCATCACCAGGAACTCGACGATGGTGGTGCGCCCCAGGTAGCCGGTCGGCGCGACCGCCGAGGGGCCCGGCCGGTACAGGAAGATCTCGCCCTCGGGCTGGAAGCGGCGCAGGTCGAAGCGCGCGATCTCCTCCGGGGACGCCGGATAGCGCTGCGCGTGCGTCGGTTCGAGCCGGCGCACGAGGCGCTGGGCGAGGATGCCGTTGACGGTCGAGGTCAGCAGGTAGTCCTCGACGCCCATGTCGAGCATGCGGGTGATGCCGCCGGCGGCGTTGTTGGTGTGCAGCGTGCTCAGCACCAGGTGCCCGGTCAGCGCCGACTGGATCGCGATGCGCGCGGTCTCCAGGTCGCGCATCTCGCCGATCATGATGATGTCCGGGTCCTGGCGCACGATGCTGCGCAGCGCGTGGGCGAAATCCAGCCCGATCTGCGGCTTGGCCTGGATCTGGTTGATGCCCTCGATCTGGTACTCGACCGGATCCTCGACGGTGATGATCTTCACGTCCGGCGTATTGAGCTGCGACAGCGCGGTGTACAGCGTCGTGGTCTTGCCCGAACCGGTCGGGCCGGTCACCAGCAGGATGCCGTGCGGCTGGTCGAGCACCTTCTGGAACTGCGGCAGGAACTCGTCGGTGAAACCCAGCCTGTAGAAGTCGAATACCACGGTCTCGCGGTCGAGCAGGCGCATCACCACGCTCTCGCCGTGCGCGGTCGGCATGGTGCTCACGCGCAGGTCGAGCTCCTTGCCCTGCACCCGCAGCATGATGCGGCCGTCCTGCGGCAGCCGGCGCTCGGCGATGTTGAGCCGGGCCATGATCTTGATGCGGCTGATGACCGCGGCGGTCAGGTTGGCCGGCGGGCTCTCGCCGTCGATCAGCACGCCGTCGACGCGGTAGCGGACCTTGAGCCGGTTCTCGAACGGCTCGATGTGGATGTCGGACGCGCGCAACTCGACCGCGCGCTGGATCACCAGGTTCACCAGCCGGATCACCGGCGCCTCGGAGGCGAGGTCGCGCAGGTGCTCGACGTCGTCGACGTCGCCGCCGCCTTCACCATCGGCCGACTCGACGATCGTGCCCATCGCGCTGCGGCCCTGGCCGTACCAGCGCTCGATCAGGTCGTCGATCTCCGAGCGCAGGCCGACCACCGGGGCGACCTCGCAACCGGTCGCCAGGCGCACCGCGTCGAGCGCGTAGCGGTCGGCGGGGTCGGCCATCCACAGCAGCACGCGGCCGCGCGATTCGCCGACCGGGCACAGGTGGAACTGGCGCAGGAAGCGGGTCGACAGCGGCCGCGCGCCCTCCACCAGCTCCGGCGGGTCGTCGGGAATCGACTTGCCGGCGCGCAGCGGCAGGCCCAGCACTTGGGCGCAGGCTTCGGCATGGTCGCGCTCGGACACCAGCCCCAGCCGGCCGAGCAGGGTCAGCAGGCTGCCACCGGCCTCGGCATGCAGGCGCTGCGCACGCGCCAGGTCGACCTCCTTCAGGCGGCCGTGGTCGCACAGATGGGCCACGATCCGGGCTTCCGCAGGATCGAGCGCGCCGGATTCCTCGAGCACCGCATTCACGCCGGGACCGCTCCACGTGGACTGTCGACAGGAGCCCGACTTTAGCAGCTCGCCATGCCGGTCCACAGGCCGTGGCCCGGCGGGCATTCCAGGACGTCCCGCGTCGCGCTCAGCGGGGCCGTGCCGGCGGTTCCGCGGCGTTGCCGTGCAGGTCCTCCGGCGGCGGATCCTCGTCGACCGGCCCGTCGCCGCGCGCGCGCGGCGCCCCGCTGTCGGGCTGCGGCACGTAGTAGCCGACCCGTTCGAAGAAGCGGCGGTAGAAGCCGGTGTCCTGCACCGTGCTGCTGGCGACGCGCACCAGCGAATCGTCGCGGCTGCCGATCGGCAACGACACCGAACCCAGCCCGCCGACGCCGAGGCTCGCGGAGCTGGAACTCTTGCGCAGGTTGTAGCGGTCGAGCAGCGCGCTGACGAACAGCAGCGTGCGGTCGTGGCCGCGCGGCACGCAGGACACCCGCACCGACAGCTGCGTGTGGACGTCCTCCTCGGGCTGGAAGTTCTTGACCGCCTCGACCGCGTCGTCGCCGGCCTTGTTGACCGCATAGCCCTGGCCCAGCAGCGCCAGCCGCGAGGCGCTGCACACCTGGGCCGGCGGCAGGTCGTAGATCCGCGAATAGGTGTCGTCGGCGTCGAACGCCTCGCCCATGAACGGCGCTTCCTCGCGGGCGTTGCGGCCGCAGGCGGTCAATACCGTCGACAGCAGCACCAGAGACGAGAGGACCAGCAAGGGGCGGGGCGCGCGCATGACAGCCAGATCGGAACCGGGAACCGGAGCATCATAACGGCGCCCGCGTCGCGCGCCTTGACGTGGCGTACAGGCACGCTGCCCAAGGTTCATGATCGTGCCGCAACTGGCTTGCGGTGCCGCGCCCCTCAGTGCGGCGCGCTGGCCGGCTGGTTGCGGGTCTGGCGCTCGGCCTCGAGCCACGCCAGGTGTTCGTCGAGGGTGTGCCCGGCCTCGGCCGCCTCGGCGGTTGCCGCGATCTCCAGCGTCCGGGTCATCGCCAGCGCGGTGCGCACGCCGGCGCGGGCCTGCACCGCAGCGGTGTGGTGCAGCATCGCCAGCGCCATCGCCGCGCTCTCGGTGGTCGCGACCACGCTGCCGGCCAGCACCAGCGACCATTCGCCGTCGCGCAGCGCGGCGCCGGCCAGGACCCGGCCGCCGTCGTCGCGCAATTGCGCATGCACGCGGGCTGCGTTCGCGCCGGGGCGCAGCGCGCGTCCCGGCATCGATTTGCGGCGCGCGTCGCGGCGGGATTTGGACAGTTTCGACATTGTGGAATGCTTGGCGGTGGGGAGGACGCAGACGCACGATATCGCAGATCGGCGCGGGCGCAGCGTCGTGTGCGGCCGGGCGTGCGGCCACGGCGGCACTGACCATGCCGTCACGGCCGCGCTGCTGCAATGGGGTTTCATTCCCGACGGTACCCCGCCATGGCCGTACACGCGATTTCCCGGTTGCGCGCGCTCTCCGCCCTCACGATCCTGGCGCTGGCCCTGACCGCCTGCATGAGCAGCAACGACCCGCCGGTCGACGACAGCACCCAGCCGACCACCCACGCCGACAGCGCCACCGCGGTCGACAATGGCTACCCGGTCGGCACGGGGCCGAACCCGACGCTGCCGGCACCGGAGGAATCGACGCTGCCGGTGGTCGAGATCGCACCGGCCGTCGGCTGGCCCGCCGATGGCGCACCGAACCCGGCCGACGGTTTCGCGGTCACCGCGTTCGCCCGCGACCTCGACCATCCGCGTCAGGTGCTGGTGTTGCCCAACGGCGACGTGCTGGTGGCCGAGGCCAACAAGCCCGAGACCGAAACCACGCCCGGCCCGATGCAGCTGGCGATGAACGCGGTGATGAAGCGCGCCGGCGCCGGCGTGCCGAGCGCGGACCGCATCACCCTGCTGCGCGACGTCGACGGCGACGGCATCGCCGAGGAACGGCACGCCTTCCTCACCGGCCTGACCTCGCCCTACGGCATGGCCCTGGTCGGGGACACGCTGTACGTCGCCAATGCCGATGCCCTGGTCAAGGTGCCCTACACCACAGGGGCCACCTCGATCAGCGCGACCCCGGAGAAGGTCGCCGACCTGCCCGCGGGCCGCAACCACCACTGGACCAAGGCGCTGGTCGCCAGCCGCGACGGCAGCAAGCTGTACGTCGGCGTGGGCTCGAACAGCAACATCGCCGAGAACGGCATGGAAGAGGAGGTCAACCGCGCCGCGGTGCTGGAGATCGATGCCGCGACCGGCGCGGTGCGCAACTTCGCGTCCGGCCTGCGCAACCCGACCGCACTGGCGCTGCACCCCGGAGGCGACGTGCTGTGGGCGGTGGTCAACGAGCGCGACGAGATCGGCAACGACCTGGTGCCCGACTACCTGACCTCGGTGCGCGACGGCGCGTTCTACGGTTGGCCGTACAGCTATTTCGGCCAGAACGTCGACACCCGCGTGCAGCCGCAGGACGAGGCGCTGGTCGCGAAGGCCGTGGTGCCGGACTACGGGCTCGGCTCACACGTCGCGCCGCTGGGGCTGGCGTTCTACACCGGCGACGCACTGCCCGCGCGTTATGCCGATGGCGCGTTCATCGGCCTGCACGGCTCGTGGAACCGCAAGCCCAAGGTCGGCTATTCGGTCGTGTTCGTGCCGTTCTCCGGCGGCAGGCCGTCGGGTCCGATCGAGACGGTGCTCGGTGGTTTCGTCAACCAGCGCGGCGATGCGCAGGGGCGCCCGGTCGGCGTGGCGGTCGATGGCCACGGCGGGGTGCTGGTCGCCGACGATGTCGGCAACGCGATCTGGCGCCTGACCGCGTCGGATGTGCCGCCGGCCGCGCCGGCACGCTGATCCGCAGCGTGGCGGCGTTCGCGTTGCGCGTCGCTGCCGCCATGTCCGGGTACCGACGGGTGTCCCGGCTGCCGGACATCCACGGACACCGACCGTTCCCCTGATGCGCCGCCGAGGAATTCCGATGCCATGAGTGCCGCCGCCACCGACAGCACGAAGACGACGACACCCCGGCCGGCCACCGCCGCTGCCGCGACCGTTTCACCTGGCCAGGGCCGCATCGGCGCGATCGACTTCGCGCGCGGCATCGCGGTCTGCCTGATGATCCTCAGCCACGGCACCAACGGCCTGATGCCGTTCGACGACTTCCCGTCGTGGGGACAGGTGCCGGTACATGCGATCACCAAGTTCTCGTCGTCGTTGTTCGTCATCGTGTTCGGCATCGCGCTGGCGGTCGCGTTCGTGCCGAAGACCGGAGCGCCCGACTGGCCGCAGCGGCGCAACCGGCTGCTGTGGCGCGGCCTGGTGGTGCTGTTCTGGTACAAGGTGCTGACGGTGGTCGAGATGTACGGACGCTACGACCGCGAGGCCATCGTCGATACGCTGCTGTACCGGAACTTCCCGTCGTTCGTCGAGATCCTGGGCTTCTACGCCATCGCCCTGCTGTGGATTCCGTGGCTGCTGCCGCTGTGGGCGAAAGCGCCGGCCTGGCTGCGCTGGCTCAGCCCGGTCCCGGTCGCGTTCGCCTCGTGGTGGCTGCTGCACCATTTCGATTTCTGGGGCGTGCCGCAGTTGCAGGCCGTCCTGGTCGAGCATCCCGACTACTACGCCTGGGGCCAGCTGGCGCGCGGGCCGTTGATCCTCGTCGGCCTGCTGATCGGCGGCCTGCTGCTGCGCTGCTACGGCGACCCGCGCACGCGCCTGGCCCTGGCCGGTGGCCTGACCCTGGTCGCAGCCGTGCTGCTGGGATGGTTCCTGCTGCGCGCCGGCGACGCTGAATTGCGGCCGTTGCTGGTCCAGATCGCGCGCAACGTCGGCAAGCATCCGCCGCAGCTGATGTTCATGCTGTTCAGCGTCGGCGGCGCATTCGCGTTGCTCGCACTGGCGATCGCCGGCGGGCAAACGCTGGCGAAATGGCTGCGTCCGGTCGCGGTGATCGGCAGCGACGCGCTGATGGCGTTCATCGTCCACATCAGCGTGATCTTCCTCCTGTTCCGCGAGGTGCTGGGCTATTACCAGGCGGTGTCGTACGAGCGCGCGCTGCTGCTGACGGCGATCCTGATCGTGGCCACCGCCGCCTGGATCTGGTTGTGGCAGCGCATGAAGCAGGCGGTTCAGCGCTGATGAGGACGGCAGCGTCCAATGTGTCGGCGATGCGCCGGATGCTGTCCACCGCCGTCATTGCCGCTGCGCTGCTGTCGCCACTGGCCGCCGCCCGGACCGCGCTCGCGTTGCCGCCGCTCCCCGGCGCGGAGCCCACGCCGGCCCCGGTGTGGGCGGCGGAGCTGCGCAGGCGGCTCGACGCGGCGGACGCGCGTTTCCCCGGCGAACTGGGCGTGTACGTCCACGACATCGACACGGGGGCGTCGTACGCCTACCGCGCCGACGAGCCGTGGTATCTGGCGTCCGGGGTCAAGGTGCCGGTGGCGATCGCGGTGCTGCGCGAGATCGACAACGGATGGCTGTCGCTCGATTCGCACGCGACCCTGTTGCCGTCGGACTTCGTCGACGGCGGCGGCCATACCAACTCGCATCCGCCCGGCACGCGCCTGCGCATCTCATATCTGCTCGAGCAGATGATCATCCACAGCGACAACACCGCCACCGACGTCCTGATCCGCACCGTCGGCCTCGGCCAGGTCAATGCGGTCGCCGCCGAACTGATCGCGGCCCAGGGCGTGCGCATCACTTCGCTGGCCGACGTGCGCCGCCTTGCCTACGGCCAGTTGCACACCGGCGCCGCCGGACTGACTTCGCAGGACCTGCTGGCGCTGCAGCGCAGTGGCGTCGGCGACGCGCGCGCGCGCAAGCTCGCGCAGTTGCTGGCGGTGTCGCCGGCCGACTTCCTGCTGCCCGGCATCGACGATGCGTTCGAGGCCTACTACGCCACCCACGTCAACACCGCGTCGCTGGTCGACTACGGCCGCATGCTGACCTCGCTGTCGGCGGGACTGGCGCTGGAACCCGACAGCACGCGCTATCTGCTCGACCTGATGTCGCGGGTGGAGACCGGCAAGCGGCGCATCCGCGCGGGCCTGCCGGCACGCGCGGGATTCGCCCACAAGACCGGCACCCAGTACCGGCGACTGTGCGACCTGGGCATCGTGACGATGCCGGCGAGGGCCACGTCGCAGCCACAGGCGCGCGTCGTCGTCGCTGCCTGCGCACGTGGCGCCGGCACCGCGGCCAGCGAGCGCGCGCTGCGTGATGTCGGCGCCGCCGTCACCGCGGCCGGGGTATTGGACAGGTCCCCTTCCCCGTCTTCGTCCCCATGATGATTTCGACCGCCCCGATCCCGCGCCATCGTCGCAGCACGCCCGTCGCTGCCCTCTCCCTCTGCCTGCTTGCGCTGCTGGCCGGTTGCCGCGGCAGCGAACCGCCAGGCCCCGACGACCCGGCACAGGCGCAGGCGGTGGAAGCGGCCGCCGCCATCGACGCGCCGTGGATCGCGGCGCTCGATGCGGACGTGTCGCGGATCGACGACGCGATGCCGGGCGACTTCGGCGTGTACGTGCGCCACTACGGCGCATCGCCCGGCACCCTCGACCGCGGCGGGGACCGCGCCTGGTATCTGTCGTCGACGATCAAGGTGCCGGTGGCGATCGCGGTCCTGGAACAGGTGGACACGGGCCGCATCGGGTTGGACGAGGAACTGGTACTGGCCCGGACCGACTTCGTCGACGGCGCCGGCGACATGCTGCAGCACAAGCCCGGCGAACGCTTCAGCATCGCCACGCTGCTGGAGAAATCGCTGCGCGACAGCGACAGCACGGCAACCGACATGCTGATCAGGAAGGTCGGCGAGGCGCATCTCAACCGCCGCATCCGCGACTGGGCCGGCGATGGATTCGGCCCGGTCACGACCATCCTGCAGGTCCGCTACGACGCCTACGGCCCGGTCCATCCCGGCGTCGCCGATCTGGACAACATGGCGATCCTGCGCCTGCGCAACGCCGAGGCCGGCGAACCGCGGCTGCAGGCGCTGGCCGATACGCTTGGCGTCGCGCGCGACGCGCTGGACGCCGGGTCGCTGGACGCGGTGTTCGAGGCCTACTACCGCCGCGGCGACAACGCCGCGACCCTGCCCGCATTCGCCCGGCTGCTCGACCGCCTCGCCGCGGGCGAACTGCTGTCGCCGGAAAGCACGCGCATCGTGCTGGGCCACATGCGCGGAATCAGCACCGGCGACCGGCGCATCGCCGCGGGCCTGTCCACCGGCACGGACTTCGCCCAGAAGACCGGCACCCAGCTCGGCCGGGCCTGCAACGTCGGCATCATCGATCCGGATTCGGGGCGTCACGGCGCCACGATCGTGCTTGCCTGCGCCGAGCGCTTCGACGACATCGCCCAGGCGGAGCAGGCGTTCCAGTCGCTGGGACGTGCGCTGGACGAGACGCTGCTGGCCTCGCGCGACCGCTGACCTGTCGCGGTGCCGGGACCGCACCCGGCAGTGCCCCCCGCTTGCCGGCTTCCCGCACAGCCGGGACGAACCAAATGAAAGGCCCCGGCAATACCGGGGCCTTCCGTCGATGCTGCATGCGTCCGGCACCGCCACAGCGGTGCCGGACCTGCCCGTTCGATCAGGCTTGCCCGATCAGAAACGCGCCTGCAGCGTCACGTTGCTGTAGCTGCCCGAGAGCTTGATGTAGTACACACCTGCCTGCGGGGCATTGACGCGAACGGTTTCCGAGTTGCCCGGCCGGGTCGACGTGAAGTCGGCCGCACCCTCCGCCGGCTCCGCCTCGAAGCTGACGTACAGCGAGACGTTGCCGCTGCCGCCACTGGTGGTGATGCTCAGCGGACCGGTCGTGCCGGCAGGCACCTCGATGCTGTACAGGGTGTCGCCACCGCTGCCGCTCAGCCCACGCACCGGCACCTTGTTGTCGATCGGCGTCGCCGGCGGCGCGCACTCCTCGACCTCCGGATCACACGGTTCCGGCGGGCCTTCGACCGCCAGGACCACGGCCGCGCCTGCATCGAGGATGCCCGGGCCGATCGGCTGGCTGGCCGACGGCGCCACCGTGAACGGCGAGGCCGACTGCTGCAGGACCTCGAGCACTTCCGCCGGCGTCAACAGCGGCAGATCGGCGGCGAGGCGCGCGCTCTGCAACAGGGCCACCACGCCGGCGACATGCGGAGACGCCTGCGAGGTGCCTGCCGAACCGCGCGCATAGTTGGCTTGAATGTTCTCGACCGGGGTCGGCGTCGTGTTGCTCGGGTTGCCGGCCTGCCAGACGAAGCCGTCATAGATCTGGGTTCCCGAGCTGCCATCGTTGGCGTAGACGCCGCCGCCCGGTGCCGAGATGTCGATACCGGTACCGTAGTTCGAGTAGTAGGCGCGACGGCTGGTCACGCCGTTCGATGCCACGGCAATCGCGCCCGGGCAGTTGGCCGGCGAGAAGTTGCTGACGTCGCTGTTGCTGTTGCCGGCGGCGATGACCACGGTGGCACCGAGCGAGTTGGCCTGCGCGATCGCGGCCGCTTCGGACGACGAACACGGACCCGAACCGCCAAGGCTCAGATTGATGACCTGCGCCGGATTCTCGTTCAGCGGCACGCCCTCGACCTCGCCGCCGGCCGCCCAGATGATGGCGTCGACGATGTCTGACTCGTAACCGCCGCAGTGGCCGAGCACGCGCACCGGCAGATGCTTGGCCCCGTAGGCCACGCCGGTCATGCTGACGCCATTGTCGGTGAGCTGCGCACCAGCCGTACCCGCCACATGCGTGCCGTGCCAGGAGCTGTTGCGCTGCGCGCAGGTGCTGGCACCGGGATAGCCGATGGTCCAGTCGCCGAGATCCCAGCCGCCCGGCACGCGATCGTCGGTGTCGCGCCCCGAAACGAATGCATCGGAGATGAAGTCGTAGCCGGCATCGGCCAGCGAGGTGTCGATGTCCGGATGCGCGGTGATACCGGTATCGATCACCGCGATCGTGATGCCCTCGCCATCGGAGAGGTCCCATGCCGCCGGAACGTTCGCGCCACCCCGGTTGGGGCCGCCGTCGTAGGTCGCGCCGCCGTCCGGAGCACGCATGTGCCACTGGTACTCATCGAAATCCGGATCGTCGGGAACGTAGGCCGGCTGGATCGCCGTGATCTGGCGAAGCCGGTCCAGCTGGACCGACTTGACGTTCGGATCTGCGGCGATCTGCTGCAGCAGCGTCTCGGCGACGACACGGTCGACGCCGCGGGAGAGACGGACCAGTTGATGACCGGTGGCCAGCTTGCGCTCGTAGCTGGCGCTGACCGCGCTGGCACCACGCGTCAGACCCGCCCGCGACAGCGCGGTGTTGACGCCCGTCACCACGGCCTTTGCGTCCGAGCGCTCGCGGGCACCGTCCTTGTACTCGACGATGAAACGGACCAACGGCAGTTGGCTTTCGCCCGCCGATACCGCCGGCGGCGCATCGGCAACAGCTTTACCCGCCTTGCCCGCTGCACCGGCATAGCCGACCGCAAGCACGGCGCTCACCGCGACGGCCAGCGTGCATGGAATGATGCCCTTCTTCATTGAAAACCCTCTTTACAGGAGTGATGGACCACGGTGACCACGCTGCGAGATGGCGCCTCGGGTGAGACAACCACTCGCAACGCTTCACGCTCTTCAAACCGGACACCGACCGCTGGGAGCGGAGCCCGGAAACCCTTGCAGGACGGCCGGGTCCGGGACCCGGCCGCCCGATTCCACTTACCAGCCGAAGCCGGCACCGATACCGACCGACTTCTCGTCGCCGCTGAACGCACCACCGATGGTCAGCGTGGCGCGGTCGCTCATCGCACGCTGGTAGCCGACCGACAGCGCGCTTTCGCCGCCCTGGAAACCGACGCCGACGCCGACCCGGTTCTGGGTGCGGATGCCGGCCGCGCTCGTGGCCATGTTCAGCATCGCCGCGCCCATCGCGCCCTGGCGGTCGATGCGGCGCTCGGTGTCGTAGAACCGGCGGTCGACATCGCCCTTGAACGTCTCGAAGCTGTCGTTCCAGGTCGCGAACTTCTGGTCGGTATACGCATTCGCGCTGCTCAGCGTCTGCGTGGCGGTGGTGTCGGTATAGGCCTTCGCCTCGGCCACACCCGCCGTCACCTGGCCGACGTTGGCCGCGTCGGTCGCCTGGGTACCGGCGGCGACGTTGGTGATCTGGCGCTCGTTGCCGGCGCTGCCGACCGAAACCGTGTTCTCGCGGTCCGCCACCGAACCCTGGCCCAGCGCGACCGCGCCTTCGGCGGTCACCGACGCACCCTGGCCGATCGCGGTGCCCGAGGCCGCACTGACGCTCGCGCCCTCACCCACCGCGACCGCATTGGTCGCGTCCGCGGTGATCGTGCTGTTGGCACCCACGGCGGTGCTGCCGTCGGCCCCGACCTTGGCGTTGCCGCCGATCGCAGTGTCGTTGGGGCCGTGGGCGTACGCGCCGCCACCGACCGCGACGCCGTTCTCGCCGTTGGCCGTGGCATCGGAGCCGATCGCGACCGCATTGGTGTCATCGCCGATCGACGCAGGGTCGCTGCCGCCGACCGCAACCCTGTCGTTGCCGGTGGAGGGGCCCGAACCGGCCTCGATCGTGGTCAGGCGCTGGTCGATCGTGCTGATGTGGGCATCGATCGCGCCCAGGGCATCGGCGACGTTGTAGAAGTTGCTGCCCTGGATCGCATAGGTCGGTGCCGAGATCGTGCCGAAGGCCGTCACCGTCGCGCCGCCGCCGAGGATCTGCGCGGTGCTGTCGAGCGCGCCGTGGAGCTGACCGCCATGGACCGCATCGGTGCTGTCCGCGGACACCGCGCCCGCAGCGAGGTTGGTGATGACGGTGCCGTCGGCGCCCGCCAGTGTCGCGGTGGCCTTGCTGGCATCGTCGTAGGCGATCGCATTGGCCGCGGTCCCTTCGACATCGCCGATCCGGGTATCGAGATCGTCGACCCGCTCCTCGACCACACCGACCCGCGTGTTGGTCTCGAACAGCTGGCTGCCGTTCACCGCATCGGTGCTGTCGGCACTCAACTCACCGGCCGCCACGTTGGTGACCACCGTGCCGTCGGCGCCCGCAAGCGTCAGCGTCGACTTGTCGGCGTCGTCGTAGACCACGGCGTTCTCGCCCAACGCCTCGAGGTCGTTCGCGACTGCAGTGAGCTGGGCGACGTTGACCGCATCGTAATCCTCCGTGCCGGCGGCGACGTTGGTGATCTGGCGCTGGCTCGGCTGATGGACGACGCCGTAATCGTCGGTCCATGCCTGCGAGGCACCGACCGAGATCGTGTTGTCGCGATCCGCCAGGGAATTGGCGCCCAACGCCACGCTGTCGGACGCCGCAGCGTAGGCATTGGAACCCAATGCGAGCGACCCGTCCGCACCACGATCGACGGTCGCGCGCCATCCGAGCGCAACCGCATTGTCGGCGAGACTCAATGTGCCGCGACCCAGCGACACCGCGTTGACACCATCCGCCAACGAAGTGGCGCCGATCGCGATCGCATAGTCCTCCACACTGAGCGCGCCTCGACCAACCGCGATCGCACTGACGCCGCTTGCCCAGGTATCCATACCGAGCGCCGTGGCGCCGACACTGTCCGCCCAAGCCCCGTAGCCGAACGCAGACGCATTGGTCGCCGTCGCCCAGGCCGAAGTACCGAACGCAGTGGCGCCGTTGGCGGTTGCCCATGCATAGGCGCCGGTCGCGGTGGCGTCCCCGCCGCTCGCCCATGCGTTGCTGCCGATCGCGGTGCTCCATTCGCCGGTGGCGCGTGCCTTGATGCCGTTGGCGACGCTGTTGCCGCCGAGCGCTTGGGCGCCGCTGCCGAATGCGGAGGCGTTGACTCCGGTTGCCAGCGCCCCCGAACCGACGGCGGTACCGTTGATCTCGGCCTGCGTGGCCGCCAACACCGGGTTGCCGTCAGCATCGTAGATCGGAGAGTTGTACTCGTCGTAGGCCTGTCCCAGGCCGCCGACAGCCACCGCACCTTCCGCGTTCGCGGTGCTGTTGATGCCCACCGCCACTGCGTTCGCGCCAGCTGCTAGGGCGCCACTGCCGATGGCCGAGGCGCCAGTGCCGTAGGCCGTGCTGGATGCGCCGACGGCAGTGGTGTAGTCGCCGTCCGCGAATGCGTTGGAACCGGCTGCCGTCGCGTCTTCGCCCTGGACCACAGCATCGTAATCGCCCGTCGCCTTGAAGTAGCGTCCGGCCAGCAAGGCGCCATCCGCGGCGGCATTGAGCTGATCGAGGTTCACCGCATCGGTACCTTCGGTACCCGCCGCGACGTTGGTGATCTGGCGCTCGCCGCCCACTTCGCCGACCGACACGGTGTCCGCCCGGTCCGCGACCGAGCCGGCGCCGAGGGCGACGCTGTTCTCGGCGCCGGCATACGCGCCGTAGCCGATCGCGGATGCATTGTCGGCCTCGGCCCACGAAGCGGCGCCCACCGCGGTCGAGTTGAGACCGTCCGCCGAACTCACCCAGCCCAGCGCGGTGGCGTAGTCGCTGGTCGCCCAGGCACCGGCACCGAAGGCCGAAGCGCCCTCGGCCGAGGCGCGAACGGGAATGAACCCGAACGCGGTGCCGCCGATGGCGACGCTTTCCAGGCCGGTGGCCTCGCTGTACTCGCCCACCGCGATGCTGCTGGCTCCCGACGCGAGCGCCGCGAAGCCGACCGCGGTGGCGTACTCCGCAGTCGCCTCGGCACCGTAGCCCAGTGCGCTGGCCGCGAATTCGGAAGCCACGCTGTATCCGCCGTACGCGGCCGAGCCGTCACCGCTGGCTTCCGAACGGAAGCCGCTGGCGGTCGCCTGCTGGCCCGACGCGATGGCCTCGGTACCGGTCGCCGTGCTGTAGCCACCGGTCGCCTGCGCCGCGGAACCCACCGCCGTGTCGCCGATCTCCGCGGCATAGGCGCCGGAACCGACCGCCGTGCTCAGCTCGCCGGCCGCCTCGCTGTAGGAACCCACTGCCAGCGCATTGGACTCGTAGGCCACCGCGTTGAAGCCGATCGCGGTCGACTCCAGCCCGAACGCCGCGGCGCCGCTGCCGAACGCCGAGGCGCCCTGCTCCAGGGCCTGGGCCGATTCGCCGGCCGCGGTGGCGTATTCGCCCTCGACATAGGCCGCGTTGTCGGCACCCGCGCCACCGCTGGCCGCGAAGTACTTGTTGTACTGCGTGGCCTCTTCCAGCTGGTCGAGATTCACCGCATCGGTGCCCTCGGTGCCCGCGGCCACGTTGGTGATCTGGCGCTCGGCGCCCGCATCGCCCACCGAAACCGTGTTGTCGCGATCGGCCACCGAGTAGGCGCCCAGCGCCACGCTGTTCTCACCGGCCGCATCGGCCAGGAAGCCCAGCGCGGTCGAGTCCTCGCTGCGCGCGATGCTGCCGCTGCCGAATGCGCTGGCGCCATCCGCGACGGCGTAGGTCAACGTACCCACGGCCGTCGACTGGATCCCGGTCGCTTCCGCCAGCGTGCCCACCGCCGTCGCGCCGATGCCGGTCGCCAGCGCCCCGTTGCCCAGCGCGGTCGAGGCGATGCCGCTGGCCTCGGTCTGCTGCAGGAGCAGCCCCGGCCAGCCGATCAGCAGGTCGCCGTAGTCGGCAACGCCGCCCACCGCCAGGCTGTAATCGCCCGAGCTGACCGCCCCGTATCCGTAGGCCGTGCCGTACAGGCCGGACGCGTCGCTGAACGCACCGCCAGCCGTGCTGTAGTCGCCCGACGCGGCCGCGCCGTAACCGGTCGCCGTGCCGCGTGCACCCTCGGCCGCGCTGAACGCACCCGTCGCGGTCGAGTAGTCCGTCGCCGCGACGCTGCTGTAGCCGGTCGCCGTCGACTGCACGCCTTCCGCGATCGAGCCCGCGCCGGTGGCGGAGCTGAACGCACCAAGGGCCTGCGCGCCCGCACCGAACGCCGAGGCACCCGCGCCCAGCGCGGTCGTGGTCTGGTCCAGCAGCACGTTGCCGTCCGCATCCTCGTAGTACAGCCAACCGCCGACCGCGGTGCTCGAGTCGCCCTCGGCCACCGCGTTGAAGCCGGTCGCCGTCGCGTACTGCCCGCCCGCCTGGGCGCCGCTGCCGAATGCCGAGGCGCCCACGCCGTAGGCGTAGCTCGACGAACCGATCGCCGTCGAGTAGTCGGCTTCCGCGATCGCGTTCGAACCCGAGGCGGTGGCTTCCTCGCCGTCGGCATAGGCCTCGCCGTCACCGGTCGCGCGGAAGTACTTGTTGTGGGCCGTCGCTTCTTCCAGCTGCGCCAGGTTCACCGCATCGGTGTCCTCGGTACCCGCCGCCACGTTGGTGATCTGGCGCTCGCTGCCGGCGCTGCCCACCGACACGCTGTCCTCGCGGTCGGCCACGGAATCCGCGCCCAGCGCCACGCTGTTGTCCGCGGTGGCGCTGGCGAAGTTGCCCAGTGCCGTGCTGTTGAAGCCGCTCGAGCGTGCCGCCCCGCCGACCGCGGTCGAGTAGTCGCCCGATGCCTCGGTCGGGATCAGCCCCCAGAACGCACCACCGACCGCCACGCTGTTGTCGCCGCTGGCGATGGCGTTGGCGCCCACTGCGGTCGCGTCGTAGTTGCTGGCGCTCGCCCCGAAGCCGACCGCCGTCGCGTACTCCAGTCCCGCCTCCGCGCCATAGCCCAGCGCGGTGGTTCCGAAATCCGAGGCCACGCTGTAGCCGCCGTAGGCCGCCGAGCCGTCGCCGCTGGCTTCCGACCGGAAACCGCTCGCGGTCGACTGCAGACCGGAGGCCACCGACTCCGCGCCGGTCGCCGTGCTGTACTCGCCGGTCGCCTGCGCTGCGTCGCCCAGGGCGATCGAGGACGTGCCCGCCGCATACGCATTCGGGCCCACCGCGACGCTCAGCTCGCCCGAGGCTTCACTGTAGGCGCCCGCCGCCAGCGATGCTTCGCCAGTGGCCACCGAATTGAAGCCCAGTGCCGTCGCGTCCTGCTCCAGCGCGAACGCGCCGCTGCCGAACGCCGAGGCACCATCCCCGAGCGCCAGCGCCGACTCGCCGGCCGCCGTGGCGTACTCGCCCTCGACGTAGGCCGCGCCATCGCTGTCCTCGCCGCCGCTGGCCGCGAAATACTTGTTGTACTGCGTGGCCTCCTCCAGCTGGTCGAGGTTCACCGCATCGGTGCCCTCGGTACCCGCCGCCACGTTGGTGATCTGCCGCTCGGCGCCGATGTCACCCACCGACACCGTGTTCGCACGATCCGCATACGAGCCCTGGCCCAGCGCCACGCTGCCCGCCGCCGATGCCGTCGAATCCGAGCCCAGCGCCAGCGTGTCCTCGCCCGATGCGGTCGAGAAGTTGCCGATCGCCGTGCTGTTGAAGCCCGACGCCCAGGCCGCGCCGCCCACCGCCGTCGAGTAGTCGCCGCTGGCCTCGGTCGGGAACAGGTTGAAGAAGCCGGCACCGCCGCCGACCGCCACGCTGTTCTGCCCGCTGGCGATCGAGTACGAACCGATCGCGGTCGAGTCCGCGCTTGCCGCCACAGCGGCGAAGCCCACCGCCGTCGAGGTGTCGGCAACCGCCTCCGCGCCATAGCCCAGCGCGGTCGCACCGAAGCCGCTGGCGTTGCTGTAGCCGCCGTAGGCCGCCGAACCGTCGCCGCTGGCTTCCGAACGGAAGCCGCTGGTGGTCGACTGCAGACCCGAGGCCACCGACTCCGCGCCGGTTGCCGTGCTGTATTCGCCGGTCGCTTCGGCGGCATTGCCCAGCGCGGTCGACCACGTGCCCGCCGCGTACGCACTCGGGCCCACCGCCACGCTCTGCTCGCCCCAGGCTTCGCTGTAGGCGCCCGCCGCCAAGGCCGTCTCGCCGCTGGCCACCGCGTTGAAGCCCACCGCCGTCGCATCCTCGGCGGTTGCGAACGCGCCGCTGCCGAACGCCGAGGCGCCCTGTTCCCAGGCCTGCGCCGCCGAGCCCACCGCGGTGCTGTAGTCGCCGTCGGCCGCCGCGCCCGAACCGGCCGCCACCGCCTCCTCGCCGGTCACCCAGGCCTCGTCGTCGCCCGTCGCCTTGAAGTACTTCGTGTGCTCGGTCGCCGCTTCCAGCTGGCCGAACGTCGCCGCATCGGTGGCGGCGATGCCGTCGCTGACGTTGACGATCCGGCGCGTCGCCGGGTGCCCGCTGGCACCGGTGCCGTTGCCCACCGACACCACGTTCTCCTCGCTCGCACGCGAGCCCGCGCCCAGCGCCACGCTGCTGGCGCCGTTGGCCCAGGCGCTGACGCCAAGCGCCGTCGCGTTGGTCGCATAGGCGAACGCGTCCTGGCCGATCGCGGTCGCGCCCACCTGCGTCGCCCAGGCGAACTGGCCGACCGCGGTGCTCTGCGCGCCGGTTGCCCACGAGAACTGGCCGACCGCGGTCCCGTCCTCGCCGCTCGCCAGTGCATTGTTGCCCACCGCCGTGCTGTAGGCACCCGTGGCCTCGGAGAAGTAACCCAGCGCCGTGGCGCTGGTGTTGGTCGCCCAGGCGCCGTAGCCGAACGCCGACGTTCCCGCTGCGCTGGCCTCGCTGAAACTGCCCACCGCCGTCGCATAATCCGCGCCGGCGACGCTGCTGTATCCCAGCGCGGTCGACTGCAGTCCTTCCGCCGCGGCGTTGGCACCGACCGCGCTGCTCAGGAAGCCGCTCGCCTGGGCACCGGCGCCGTACGCGCTGGCGCCGAACTCGCTCGCCTCGGTGGTCTGGTCCAGCACCACATTGCCGTCCGCATCCTCGTAGTACAGCCAGCCGCCTGTCGCCGTGCTCGAATCGCCGCTGGCCACCGCGTTGAAGCCGGTCGCCGTCGCGTACTGCCCGCCCGCCTGCGCGCCGCTGCCGAATGCCGAGGCACCGACGCCGTAGGCGTAGCTCGACGAACCGATCGCCGTCGAGTAGTCGGCTTCCGCGATCGCATTCGAACCCGAGGCCGTAGCCTCGTCGCCGTCGGCATAGGCCTCGCCGTCGCCGGTCGCGCGGAAGTACTGGTTGTAGGTCGTCGCTTCTTCCAGCTGCGCCAGGTTCACCGCATCGGTGTCCTCGGTACCCGCCGCCACGTTGGTGATCTGCCGCTCGGCACCGATGTCACCCACCGAGACCGTGTTCTCGCGGTCGGCATACGAGCCCTGGCCCAGCGCCACGCTGCCCGCCGCAAACGCCACCGAGTCCGAACCCAACGCCAGCGAATCATCGCCGTAGCCGGTTGCGGCATTGCCGATCGCGGTCGCATTGAAGCCTGGCGTCCACGCCTCGCCGCCAACCGCGGTCGAGAAATCGCCGCTCGCCTCCGTTCCCCACAATGTCGCACCACCGACCGCGACGCTGTTGATACCGGTCGCCAGGCTCCCCTGACCCACCGCCGTACTGCTGATTCCCGCCGCAAGACTGTCCGCACCGACCGCCAGGCTGCTCGAACCCGACGCCGTGCTCGCATTGCCCAGCGCCGTGCTGTTGAAGCCGTCTGCCAAGGCGCCGCCACCGACTGCGGTCGCATAGTTGCCGCTGGCCTCGGCGCCGAAACCGAACGCGGCGCCCTCCGTGCCGCTGGCGATGCTCTCGGCGCCGACCGCCGTCGCGCCGTCGCCCGACGCATCCGCGAACGCACCCACGGCGGTCGCCTCGATGCCACTGGCATCGCTCAGCACGCCGATCGCCGTTGCGCCGTCGGCATCCGTGGCCGCGCCCGCGCCCAGCGCGGTGCTGGCGAAACCACTTGCCGCTGCCTCCGGGCCGATCGCGATCGACAGTTCGTCATAGGCGGTGGCCTGCGCGCCGACGGCGAGCGAATCGACGCCCGCCGCGGTCGCGTTGAAGCCGATCGCCGTCGCCTGCTGTTCCAGCGCGAACGCGCCGCTGCCGAACGCCGAGGCGCCCTGCTCCAGCGCCTGCGCCGTCGACCCCACCGCCGTGCTGTAGTCGCCGTCGGCCGCCGCGCCCGAACCGGCCGCCACCGCCTCCTCGCCGGTCACCCAGGCTTCGTCGTCGCCGGTCGCCTTGAAGTACTGCGTGTGCTCGGTCGCCGCTTCCAGCTGGCCGAACGTCGCCGCGTCGGTGGCGGCGATGCCGTCGCTGACGTTGACGATCCGGCGCGTCGCCGGGTGCCCGCTGGCACCGGTGCCGTTGCCCACCGACACCACGTTCTCCTCGCTCGCACGCGAGCCCGCGCCCAGCGCCACGCTGCTGGCGCCGTTGGCCCAGGCGCTCAGGCCGATCGCGGTCGCGTTGATGCCGGTGCCGTAGACATAGGAATCACGGCCGATCGCCGTGCCACCGGTCGCCGTTGCCCAGGCCAGTTGACCCAAGGACGTGGTGTTGTCCGCCGTCGCCCATGCCGAGCCGCCGACCGCGATGCTGTTGAGGCCGCTGGCCTGCGACGACGAGCCCACGGCCACCGCCACCGTGCCGCTGGCCGTGGCCGTGTTGCCGAGCGCCGTCGCATTGGTGCCGCTGGCGGTCGCGCCGATGCCGACCGCGGTGGTGCGCGTATTGCTCGCTTCCGCCCCATAGCCCAGCGCGGTCGCGAAGTCGCCGGTCGCCTCGGTGAAGCCACCGTTGGCCGTCGACGCCAGCCCGGTCGCCTGGCTGTTGTAGCCGGTCGCCGTCGACTGCAGCCCGCTGGCCACCGACGCGGCGCCCGTCGCCGTCGCGAAGGCCTCCGTCGCCTGTGCGCCCGCGCCCAGCGCCGTCGCACCGACCTCCGAAGCGGTCGTGGTCTGGTCCAGAACGACACCGCCCTCTTCGTAGTACAACGACCCGCCCACCGCCGTGGCCGAATCCGCCGACGCCACCGCACCGTAACCGGACGCGGTCGCGAACTGCCCGTCCGCCGTCGTGCCGGTACCGAATGCCGAAGCGCCTGTGCCGTAGGCGCTGCTGCCGGCACCGACCGCGGTCGCGTAATCGCCGTCGGCGAACGCATCGGACCCCGCCGCGGTTGCCTCCTCGCCGCTGACGTAGGCCTCGCCGTCGCCGCTGGCCTTGAAGTAGCGGCTGGTTTCTTCGGCGACCTCGGCCACGGCGTCGAGCTGTGCCAGGTTCACCGCATCGGTGTCCTCGGTGCCCGCCGCGACATTGGTGATCTGGCGCTCGTCGCCGACATCGCCGACCGACACCGTGTTGGCACGGTCGGCCCACGAGTTCGCACCCAGGGCGACGCTGTTGGTGGCCGTCGCGGTGCTGTAGTAGCCCAGCGCGACGCTGTCCGCGCCGGACGCCCAGGCATCGTTGCCGATCGCGGCCGCGTTGACGCCCGCCGCATAGGCGAAATACCCGACCGCGACGCTGCCGGTACCGTCCGCCGCGGACAGGGCGCCGACCGCGGCGCTGTTGTCGCCGGATGCGGAGGCGCCCGCGCCGAAGGCCGCCGCGTTGTCGCCGCCGGCCGTGGTGGACACCAGCAGGCCCCAGCCGGGAATCAGGTCGGCCGGTCCGCCGACCGCGACACTGCTGGTCCCGACGGCCGCGGCCTGGGTGCCCAGCGCGGTCGAGAAGTCACCCGCCGCCGTCGCGACGGCACCGACCGCCGTCGCCTGCTGGCCGCTGGCATAGGCACCGACGCCGAGGCTGGACGCCGCGAAGCCGGAGGCCTCCGCACTGGCACCGACCGCGGTGCCGGCCGTGCCTGCGCTGGTCGCGGAAGTCTCCACCGGCACGCCGCCCAGCGACAGCAGTGGCTCGCCGTCCTCGTCGACCGCATTGCCGCCGATCGCGACGCTCGCCGCGCCGCCGGCCTCGGCCCCGGCACCGATCGCCGCACTGTTCTGGCCCCATGCAACGGCGTTCATGCCCACCGCGGTGGCGTTCTGGCCGTACGCCATCGCGCCACTGCCGAGCGCGGACGCGCCATCGCCGATCGCATTGCTGGCGTCGCCGATCGCGGTGGCGTTGAGGCCTTCGGCGTAGGCGCCCGGATCATCCGTGGCATCGGCATCGTTGCCGTTCGCGGCGAAGTACTTGCTGTGCTGCGTCGCTTCTTCGAGCTGTTCGAGATTGACCGCGTCGGTGGCCTGGGTACCCGCCGCCACGTTGGTGACCTGGCGCTCCGCGCCCGCGCTGCCCACCGAGACCGTGTTCGCGCGGTCGGCATACGCGCCCCGGCCCAGCGCGACGCTGCCGTCGGCTGCCGCGTAGGCGTTGTAGCCCACCGCCGTGGAGCCCACGCCGTCGGCCCAGGACAAGGTGCCGGCGGCCGTCGTCAGGTCGTTGGTCGCGCCCGCACCTGCGCCCAGCGCGGTCGCGCCCGCGCCAGTGGCTTCCGCGGAGAAGCCGCCGACGACGCCGCCCAGCGCCGTGCTCGCCTGTTGCGACGCGATGCTGCCCTGCCCCACCGCGGTGCTGCTGACCCCCGCCGCATAGCTGTCGGCGCCGACCGCCAGGCTGTCGGAGCCCGACGCCTGGGCATAGTTGCCCAGCGCGGTGCTGTTGAACGCACTGGCCGACGCGTTTCCGCCCACCGCTGTGGTGAAACCGGCCGTCGCACTGGCCGCGTAGCCGAACGCCGCCGCCTGCGTGCCCGATGCCGTGGTCCCCGCACCCACCGCGGTCGAATTGCTGCCGGTCGCGGAGGCCGTTCCGTCCACCGCGCAATCGTCGACGGTCTCGCTGCCGCCGCTCGTGACCACGCAGGGCGCATTGCCGCCCACTTCCACCGATTGCGCGATCGCCCAGGGCGAGGCCATGCCGAACAGCAGCACGCTCACGGCAACCATCAGGGTGGAGCGGCGATGCGCGGGACTGCCGCCGGCGTCCTGCGCGCCGGCACTGTCGCCGGAAGCCAGTTCGGAGGCCACGACGACCTGGTTCAACGAACGGTTCCAAACCTTGCGATAGATGCGATTCATCGAGACTGCCTCTGGAAATGCGTGGATTGAGAAAAAAGCGGCAAAAAAAAGCCGCAGGGTCGTGCGACGACCATGCGGCTGTGGCTGCGGTTCAGACGGAGGCCACCCCGGAGGAGGTGACGATGTCGCCGGCCTCGATGGGCCGTAGCTGAAGGGAAGTTGTATGCAACTTGAATCGTCCCCGAACGCGAATCTGTGACTCGATACTCCCTCCGGGCCGACTCCGCCGTCAAGCGTCACAAGCTGACGATTCCAGAACACTGGGAAGACTCTTTTGCAATCAGACAGTTACGGAAGAAATTGCCCACATGTCGTGAGAATTCTCATAACCCATTGATTTACAAAGCTCCGCGGTGCCAGAAAACCATTCCCCTCCGTATGCTGAACACAGGGAAACCGCGCTGCCACGCGGTTCGCGCGGATGGGCGCTGTCGGGCCTCGAACCGCATGCGGAACGAGGCCGCGCGCGGGAAGCGCGCAGCCGCACATCCCGAACCGGAATCCGAGGGCGAGAGAGGTGGGAGATTGGGAGCCGCCTGCCGCCCGACTGCGGGCGGTTCCGTCCTCTGCCTCAGTGCGCGTCAGCCGACGTATCGACGCGCGTTGCGGAACATCCGCAGCCACGGGCTGTCGTCCGGCCAGTCGGCCGGTGCCCAGCTGAGATTGACCGTGCGCGGCGTGCGCTCGGGATGCGGCATCAGGATGCTGACGCGGCCGTCGTCGGTGCACAGGCCGGCGATGGCGTCCTCCGAGCCGTTGGGGTTGGCCGGATACGTCGTCGCCACGCCATCGCCATCGACATAGCGCAGCGTCGCCCGCGCCGCGGCGCGCTCGGCCGCAGCGTCGAACGCCACCCGGCCTTCGCCGTGCGCGACCGCCACCGGGATCCGCGAGCCGGCCATGCCGGCGAAGAACAGCGACGGCGAGTCGAGCACTTCCAGCAGGCCCAGGCGCGCCTCGAACTGCTCGCTGCGGTTGCGCAGGAAGCGCGGCCAGTGCTGCGCCCCGGGAATGATCGCCTTGAGCTGCGACAGCATCTGGCAGCCGTTGCAGACGCCGAGCGCGAAGCTGTCGCCGCGGTCGAAGAACGCGGCGAACATGTCGCGCAGTTGGTGACGTTCGAGGATCGACGTCGCCCAGCCGCGCCCCGCACCGAGCACGTCGCCGTAGCTGAAGCCGCCACAGGCGACGAGGCCCTGCATCGTCGCCAGATCCGCGCGGCCGGCGATCAGGTCGCTCATGTGCACGTCGATCGCGTCGAAGCCGGCGCGGTCGAACGCGGCGGCCATCTCGATCTGGCCGTTGACGCCCTGCTCGCGCAGGACCGCGATGCGCGGACGCACGCCGGTACCGATGCACGGTGCATCGACGGCCTCGGCCGGGTCGAACGTCAGCTTCGGCTTCAGGCCCGGCGCGTCGAAGCGGCGCGCATGCGCGTGCTCCTCGTCGGCGCACCGTGGCTCGTCGCGCAGCCCCTGCATCGCATGCGTCACCGACCACCAGGCATCGAACAGCGCCTCCCAGCGCCATTCGGCAAGGACGTCGTCGCCATCGAGCACGCGGATCGCGGCCGATGCGTTCGGCCGCGCGATGCGCTGCGCGCATTCGATCAGGCCATGCCGCTCGACCAGGTCGGCGAATTCGGCGCGGTCCTCCGCGGCGATCTGCACCACCGCGCCCAGTTCCTCGGAGAACAGCGTGCGCAGCGCATCCTGGCTGCGGTCCGCGCCCCAGCCGTCGAGGTCGATGTCCATGCCGGTGTGCGAGCAGAACGCCATCTCGCACAGCGTCGCGAAGGCGCCGCCGTCGGAGCGGTCGTGATAGGCGAGCAGCAACCCGGCCGCGCGTGCCTCGCGCATCAGCTCGAAGAAGGATTTCAGACGCGTCGCGTCGTCGACATCCGGGCACGCCCCGCCGAATCCGTCGAAACACTGCGCCAGCACCGAGCCGCCGAGGCGCTGCTTGCCGGCGCCCAGGCCGATCAGCCACAGCTCGGTACCGGGCGCGCGCGACAGCAGCGGCGTCAGCTGCCGGCGCACGTCGTCGACCGGCGCGAACGCGGTGATGATCGGCGAGACTGGAGACACGACCTTGTGCGTGGTGCGATCCGCGATGACCGACTGCGCGGTCGTTGAGAGCCGGGATTCGTGATTCGCGGAAGCAGCTTCGCCGGCGCCCGCAGCGTCCTGTTTTTCCCGAGTCCCGGCTTCCCCCACCCACTGCGTCTGCATCGACAGCGAGTCCTTGCCGACCGGGATCGCCAGGTCCAGCGCCGGGCACAGCTCCATCGCCACCGCGCGCACCGCGTCGAACAGGCGCGCGTCCTCGCCGGGGTGCCCGGCCGCGGCCATCCAGTTCGCCGACAGCTTGACCCGGTCCAGGCTCTCGACCGGCGCGGCGCACAGGTTGGTCACCGCCTCGCCGACCGCCATGCGCGCGGCGGCGGCGGCATCTAGCAGGGCCAGCGGCGTGCGTTCGCCGATCGCCATCGCCTCGCCGGTGAACCCGTCGAAGCCCGACAGCGTGATCGCGCAGTCGGCGACCGGCAGTTGCCACGGCCCGACCATCTGGTCGCGCGCGGTCAAACCACCGACGCTGCGGTCGCCGATGGTGACCAGGAACTGCTTGGCGGCCACGGTCGGATGGGCCAGCACGCGCAGGCCGGCCTCGTGCAGGTCGACGAGCCGGCTGTTGAGTGCGGGCCAGCGCGTGGGCGCCAGCCGGTTGGTGTCGCGGTGCATCTTCGGCGGCTTGCCGAACAGCACGTCCATCGGGAGATCGATCGACCAGTCGTGCGCCACGCTGCGGTCGGCGACGGCCGCCGGGGTGGCGCCGAAACCGACGGTGAGGTGCTCGTCGGCCGTGGCGATGCCGACCACCGCGAACGGGCAGCGCTCGCGCGCGCACAGCGCGGTGAACTCGGCGACGCGGTCCTGCGGGATGCCGAGGACGTAACGCTCCTGCGATTCGTTGCACCACAGCTGCATCGGCGACAGCGAGGGATCGTCGCTGGGCACCTTGTCGAGGTCGATGACGCCGCCGACGCCGGAGTCGTGCAGCAGTTCCGGAATCGCGTTCGACAGGCCGCCGGCGCCGACGTCGTGGATCGACAGGATCGGGTTGCGTTCGCCGAGCGCCACGCAGCGGTCGATGACCTCCTGGCAGCGCCGCTCCATCTCCGGGTTGTCGCGCTGCACCGAGGCGAAATCGAGATCCTCGGCGCTGTCGCCGGACGCGACCGAGCTCGCCGCGCCGCCACCCAGGCCGATCAGCATCGCCGGGCCGCCGAGCACGACGACCGCATCGCCACCGGACAGCCGCAGCTTCTCGACCATCGGCCGGTCGACGGCGCCGAGGCCGCCGGCCAGCATGATCGGCTTGTCGTATCCGCGCACCAGCCCCTCGGACTCCGCCAGCTCGAAGCTGCGGAAGTAGCCGAGCAGGTTCGGGCGGCCGAACTCGTTGTTGAACGCGGCCGCGCCGATCGGCCCGTCGAGCATGATCTCCAGTGCCGAGGCCATGCGCGGATTCAGCGCGCGCGGCGCCGCCGGATCGGCATCCTCCCAGGGCTGCGGCAATGTCGGAATGCGCAGGTGCGAGACGCTGAAGCCGGCCAGTCCCGCCTTGGGCTTGCCGCCGCGGCCGGTCGCGCCCTCGTCGCGGATCTCGCCGCCGGCCCCGGTGCTGGCGCCGGCATACGGCGAGATCGCGGTCGGATGGTTGTGGGTCTCGACCTTGATGCAGAACGCGCTGTCGGCCAGCGGCTCGCTGCGGTAGGTCAGCGACACCGGGTCGGGCCGGAAGCGCTGCGTCGCGTAGCCTTCGACCACCGCGGCGTTGTCGCTGTAGGCCGACAGCGTGTGTTCGGGCGTCTGCGCATGGGTGTGGCGGATCATGCCGAACAGCGATTGCGCACGGCCGTTGACCTGCATGTCCTCGCCGTCGATGGTCCACGAGGCGTTGAAGATCTTGTGCCGGCAGTGCTCGGAGTTGGCCTGCGCGAACATCATCAGCTCGACGTCGGACGGGTCGCGCCCCAGCGCCGCGAAGCGCGTGCGCAGATAGTCGATCTCGTCGTCGGCAAGCGCCAGGCCCAGGCGCGCGTTCGCGGCCTCCAGCTGGTCGAGCGGGATGCGCTCGAGCCGGCCGCGCTGCGGCACCGCGAACAGCGCATCGGCCGCGTCGACGTCGTCGAGCAGCGACTGGGTCATCGGGTCGTGCAGCAGCTTCGACACCGCCGCCTGCGTCGCCGCCGCCTGCGGCCAGCCCCGCAGGTCGATGCGCAGGCCGCGCTCGACGCGCTTCACCGGCAGGCCGGCCCCGCGCAGCAGTTCGGTGGACTTGCTGGCCCAGGGCGAGATGGTGCCCAGCCGCGACGAGACGTAGCGCGAGACCGCGCCATCGGCGCGTGCCGGCGCCGGCCCCGCGCCGACCTCCAGGATGCGGCGCAGCGTGGCGTCGTCCGGAGTCTGTCCGGGCTCGGCCTCGACGAAGTAGACATGCCATGCGCCGCACAGCCGCAGCGCGGGCGCAACCGATTGCAGGCGCGATTCAAGCCGTTCGCGGCGGAACGGCGACAGGGCCGGCTGGCCCTCGAGGACGATCATGTCCGGGAAACCCGAATTTCAGGGCTCGCTATTGTAGCCAAAGCGCGCCGCCGCGCCCGGCCCCGGTCAGCGGGTTTCGCCGCCGGCTTCCGCCTCGGTGGCCAGGCGCTGCAGCGCGGCCAGCAGCTGGTCCGGCGGCATGTAGCCCGGCATCTGGGTGCCGTCCTCGGCAACGATCATCGGTGTCCCGGTCAGGCCGACGCGCTGGCCCAGCGCGTAGTGCGCGGCGACCGGGTTGTCGCAGGTCTTCGGCGGCACCCGGCGACCGGACTTGGCGTCGGTCAGCGCCTTGCGGCGGTCGTCGGCGCACCACACCGATTCCATCAGGCGGAAGTCGTCGGTGTCGGGTCCCATGCGCGGATAGGCCAGGTATTCGATCGCGATGCCGCGGCGGTTGTACTCGGCGATGTCGTCGTGCAGCCGGCGGCAGTAGCCGCATTCGACGTCGGTGAACACCGCGACGGTATAGAGCGGGTCCTCGGGCGCGAACACGATGCGCTGCTCCTCGGGCACTTCGGCCAGCAGCGTCCTGCGCAGCTGGGCCAGCCCGGCCTGGCCCAGGTCGCGCTTCTCCTGCGCGTCGAACAGGCTGCCCTGCATCACGTAGCGGCCATCGTCGCTGACGTACAGCACCTGGCCGGCCACGATCACCTCCTGGAAGCCCGGCAGCGGCGCATCGGCGATGCTCTCGATGACGACCCGCGGGTTGATCGACAGGATCGCGTTGCGGGCATTGGCGGCCGGCGACCCCGTCGGCGCGTTCAGCGCCGCGGCCTGGCCGGCGCTCGCAGCTGCGGCGACCGCGGTGGTGGCGTTGCCGTCATCGACCTCGCTGGCGCTCTGGGCGCAGGCGGAAAGGCTGAACGCGCCGAGCAGCGCAAGTGCGTATCGCTTCATCAGGGGCGGGATTCGATGCGGAAACATTCCGGAACTGTGCATTTTGGCATGAAGGGGGCGGCCGGGCCGACCTGGCGGTCGTTCCGGCGGGGACTGTGTTCATCGGCAGGGCCGATCCGGGGCCTGGCTGGCCGGCGGCAGTTGATGCCCGGAAGCACCGGATTCGCCTGAAGCCGGATGACCGTAGGAGCGCCCCATGGGCGCGACACGTCCTGCCCGGCTGGCCGCCCCGCGCAGCGCGCGGCGCGGGGCGTTCGCCGACGCGCGAGACTCGGCGTCGACGCGCTATCGGAAGCGAACTTCGGCGCTCGCCCGGCCCCGCGAAGCACGCGGGGCGTTCGGCGCACCCGCGCGGCAATGCCGCCTCGAAGTCCGGGAATGACGATGCCATCCGTGGCGCAACATCCCGCGCGCTGAACGTCCTGCCCGGCTGGCCGGCCCCGCGCAGCGCGCGGGGCGTTCGCCGACGCGCGAGACTCGGCGTCGACGCGCTATCGGAAGCGATCTTCGGCGCTCGCCCGGCCCCGCGAAGCACGCGGGGCGTTCGGCGCACCCGCGCGGCAATGCCGCGCAAACGGGTGCGCCTCACCCCCTCGGGTGGTGGGTGGCGTGGAGGCGCTTGAGCTGTTCGCGGGCGACAAGGGTGTAGATCTGCGTGGTCGACAGCGAGCTGTGGCCGAGCAGCATCTGCAGCGCGCGCAGGTCGGCGCCATGGTTGAGCAGGTGGGTCGCGAAGCTGTGGCGCAGGCCGTGCGGGCTGATCCGGGCGGGGTCGATGCCGGCGGCCGCCGCATGGCGCTTCACCAGCGCCCAGAACTGCTGGCGGGTCGGTGGCTGCTGGCGGGTGCCGACGAACAGGGTCGGCACGCTTCTCCCCCCGGCGAGCGCCGGGCGCGCCTCGTGCAGGTAGCGGGCGACCCAGTGCTGGGCCTCGTCGCCCATCGGCACCAGCCGCTCCTTGCTGCCCTTGCCGGTCACCCGCAACACGCCCTGGCGCAGGTTGACCCCGTTGGCGGGCAGGTCGGTCAGTTCACTGACGCGCAGGCCGCAGGCGTACATCAGCTCCAGCATCGTGCGGTCGCGCAGCCCCTCCGGCGTGGACACGTCGGGTGCGGCCAGCAGGGCGTCGATCTCCGACTCGCCCAGCGCCTTGGGCACCGAGCGCGGCAGCTTCGGCGGGTCCAGCAGCGCGGTCGGATCGTCGCCGCGTGCCTGCGTGCGCAGGCGGTGGGCGAAGAACGCCCGCAAGGCCGACAACAGGCGCGCATTGCTGCGCGAGGACCAGCCGTGTCGCGTACGCCAGGCCAGATAGTCGAACAGCCCGGCACGGTCGGCGTGGACGACGCCGCCGTCGCGGCCGTCGCGCCAGCGCGCCAGGCCTTCCAGATCGCGCCGGTAGGCGTCGTTCGTCTGCTGCGCGCTGCCGGTCTCGGCCCAGAAGGCGTCGAGGAATCCCTCGATCGCCGCGCGGTCGTCGTCGCGCAGCGGCGGCAACGACTGCGCGAGCGCACGGCGCTGTGCTGGCGTGGTGGCGGACATCGCCGGCCAGCTTAGCCCAGCCCCGCTGCCGCTATGCTGTGGCGATGCCTGAACCGCATCGACGTCCGCCGCCTGCCGCCCGTCCGCCCGCGTGGATCGGGCGACGCCTGCTGGCCCTGTTCTACGACCTGTGGCCGGTGCTGGCGCTGTGGCTGCTGCTGTCGGCCTTGTTCACCATCGGCTACACCGTGCTGGGACGCCACGACCCGCACGAGAACATCCCGCCGCTCGGTCTGCTGCAGTGGCTGTTGTGGCTGTGCTGCTGGCTGGTCGCCGGCGGCTATGCGGTGGCCAGCTGGCGCCACGGCGGGCAGACGCTGGGCATGCGTCCCTGGCGCATCCGCGTGCGCGCGGTCGACGGGGGGCGGCCCGCCGTCGGCGCACTGTGGCTGCGCTATGCCGTCGGCACACTGTCGCTGCTGTGCGGCGGGCTGGGGTTCTGGTGGGCGTGGATCGACCGCGACCGCCTGAGCTGGCACGACCGCGCGAGCGGGACGCGGCTGGTGCGGGATCCGGGGCCTGCGAAGAGTAGCGGGTAGGCCTGGGTCGGATGCGGTCCTTGGTGGGATCAAGGGCGCGCGCGGCTCGGGGTCGAGGTGTTATCGGCAGGTTGTTCCTGCGGCTTCCGGCCCGGTCAAGCACGCCGGGCGTTCATCGCCACGCGAGCCAGTGGCTCGCAAGCCGTGGCGCCTCACCCAGCCCGGCGAAGCACGCGGGCGTTCGGCGCACCCGCGCGGCAATGCCGCGCAAACGGGTCATGAGGCGCGCGCGGCTCAAGGTCGATGTGTTACCGGACGTGCATTCCGGCGCTCGTCCGGCCCGGCGAAGCACGCCGGGCGTTCGGCGCACCCGCGCGACAGTGCCGCGCAAGCGGGTCATCGGGTACGCGCGGCTCGGGGTCGATTTGCTATCGGACGTGCATTCCGGCGCTCGTCCGGCCCGGCGAAGCACGCCGGGCGTTCGGCGCACCCGCGCGGCAGTGCCGCGCAAGCGGGTCATCGGGCGCGCGCGGCTCGGGGTCGATTTGCTATCGGACGTGCATTTCGGCGCTCGTCCGGCCCCGCGAAGCACGCGGGGCGTTCGGCGCACCCGCGCGGCAGTGCCGCGCAAGCGGGTGCGCCTCACCCACTCCGTCGTCGGAACAGGGACCAGGAGATGACCAGCATCACCGCCGGCGGGATCAGGTAGGCCAGCCGGTAGTCGAGGCGGTAGACCGCGGCCAGCTTGACGATCTGGGTCTGCGCCAGCCAGAAGCCGAGCGCGAACACGATGCCGATGAACAGGCGCATGCCGGCGCTGCCGCTGCGCAGCGATCCGAACGCGAACGGAATCGCGGCCAGACACAGGGCGAGGACGTTCAACGGATAGAACCAGCGCCCCCAGTAGTGTTCCTCGAACTCGGTGGCGTCGAGCTGGTTGCGGTGCCGGTACTCGATGCCGGCGCGCAGGTCGCTGGCGGTCATGTACCGCGGCCGCCACAGGTTGCTGGCGCTGGCGGCGAGCGTCGAGGCATCGAGTTGCGAGGCCCAGTGCTCCTCCAGCGCCTCGGTGCGGGTCACCGCGCGCGGTTCGAACCAGGTCCGCTGCACGTCGCGCAGCGTCCAGCCCTCGGCGCCGTGCTCGGCGGTCTGCGCATGCGCGACCGATTCCAGGCGGCCGTCGCCGGCGAACTCGAACAGGCGCACGTCGTGCAGTTCGATCGCGTCGCGTCCGCCGCCGGGCCGCTCCTGCCCGCTCTGCGCGTACAGGAACGTATCGCCCTCGCGCGCCCACAGGCCGGAATAACGTCCGACGATCATGTTGCTGGAGCGTGCCGCCGACTTCATCGTATCGGCGCTGCGCTGGGCCATCGGCCCGAGCGTCTCGCCGTTGACGATCATCAGGCCGGTCAGCAGCAGCAGCGGCAGGGCGACCGAAATGCTGATCCGCGTGCGCGACAGGCCCAGCGCGCGCATCGCGATCAGTTCCGACGTGGCCGCCAGCTGCCCCAGTCCCATTAGCGAGCCGATGACCGCCGCGGTCGGGAACATCGTGTACGCGCGCCTGGGCAGCGTCTGCAGGATGTAGGCGATGGCCGACATGTAGGTGTAGTCGCCCTGGCCGACGGCGCTGATCTCGTTGACGCCGGCCATCAGCGCATCCAGGCCGACCAGCACCACCCAGACGGCCAGCACCGAGACCAGCACGACGCGGGCGACGTAGAGATCGTGGATCCGGACAATCGGCTTCATCGGGTGCGCTTCCAGACCGGCGCGGCGACCCGGCCATCGGTGAAATACAGCCACAGGCCGGCGGCCAGCAGCGGCAGCACCAGCCACCACAGCCCCAGCACCACCGGAATGCGGCCCTCGGCCACCCAGTCGGTGCCCAGCAGCATCAGGTTCATGCCCAGCACATAGGCCAGGAAACCCAGCATCATCCGGCCGTAGCGCGCCTGCCGCGGCGGGCTGCGCGCCAGCGGCACCGCCAGCAGCGCGAACGCCAGCGCCAGCAGCGGCGGCGCCAGGCGGAAATGCAGTTGCGCACGCGCCTCGGGCCGTCCGTCGCCGAGCAGGGCCAGCGTGGTCATGGTGTCGGGGTCGTCGGCGCGCCCGCTGCCGTCGGCCGACGGCAGGCGCAGCTCGTTGCTGGCATAGCGCATCAGCCTGAAATCCAGCCCGGCGTCCATCGGTCCCTCGACCCGGAAGCCGTCGTCGAGCCGCAGGAAGCGCTCGGTGCCCTCGATGCTCAGTTCGCCGCCCAGCGCGGTGGTGATGTCCATGCGCCCCTCGTCCTGGCGATAGACGAACACCCGGCCCAGCCGGCTGCCGTCGTCGGACATCGCGTTGACGTAGACCACGCCGCCGCCGCCGGGGAACTCGACGAAACGCCCGGGCTCCAGCCCGGCGACCAGCAGGCTGCGCTGGCCGACCTCGATCATCTTCTGCGAGTAGTCGCGCGCCCACGGCCCGGCCCACAGCGAGCACACGCCGATGAGCACGACCATCGGCCCGACCACCAGCAGCAGCGGCCGCAGCAGCCGGCGCGGGCCGACGCCGGTGGCGGTCAGCACCGGCATCTCCGAGTCGCGGTAGAGCCGGCCGAACGCCAGCATCAGCCCCAGCATCAGCCCCAGTGGCAGGATCAGCGGCAGGTAGTTGATGACCTGCAGGCCCAGCTGCGCCAGCATCAGCGTCGCCGGCACCCGGCCGCGGGCGATGTCGCCCAGCACGTCGGCGAACACGCCGCCGAGGCTGACGATCATCAGGATGACCAGCGCCGCGAACGTGGCCTGCGCGAGTTCGCGGAACAGATATCGGTCGAGCTTCGGCATCGGGCGCTTTGCTTTAGACTTGGGGATTCGTCCAGCAGCGCCCACACGGCGCATCTGCGGCGGCGGCCGGGTCTTTCGTCCGCCGCGCACTGGACCGTGAAGTGTACCGATCACCCCATGGAATCTGGTTGATGACCCTCGAATTCTCCCTGAACCGCGATCAGCCCACCGCCCTGGCGACCGACTGCGTCGTCGTGGGCATCTTCGCCGACGGTGCGCTGGAAGGCGCCGCGCAGGCGATCGACACCGCCAGCGGCGGCAGGCTGGCCGCGCTGGCGCAGCGCGGCGACCTGTCCGGCAAGCCCGGCAGGACCACCCTGCTGCACGACCTGCCCGGCGTCGCCGCGCCGCGCGTGCTGGCCATCGGCCTGGGCGAGCGCGCCAAGTTCGGCGTGTCCGGCTACCTGAAGGCGGTCGCCGATGCGGTGCGCGCGCTGCAGGACGGCACCGCGAAGTCGGTCGCGCTGACCCTGCCCGAGCTCGAAGTCGCCGGCCGCGATGCCGCGTGGAAGATCCGCCAGGCGGTGATCGCCGCCGACCACGCCGCCTACCGCTACACCGCGACGCTGGGCGCGAAGAACAAGAAGCGCGAGGCCGCCGGCCTGGCATCGGTCGCGGTCTGCGGCGACGACGACACCGCGCTGGCCCAGGGCAAGGCGATCGCCGCCGGGGTCAAGTTCGCGCGCGAACTCGGCAACCTGCCACCCAACATCTGCAACCCGGCGTATCTGGCCGAGCAGGCGCAGACCTTCGCCGCACGCTTCGACAAGGCCTCGTGCGAAGTGCTCGACGAGGCGCAGATGGAAGCGCTCGGCATGGGCTCGCTGCTCGCGGTCGCGCGCGGCTCGGCCAACCGCCCGAAGCTCGTGGTGCTGAGCTGGCGCAACGGCGGCGACGCCAGGCCCTACGTGCTGGTCGGCAAGGGCATCACCTTCGACACCGGCGGCGTCAACCTCAAGACCCAGGGCGGCATCGAGGAGATGAAGTTCGACATGTGCGGCGCGGCGACGGTCATGGGCACGTTCGTGTCCGCGGTCGGCCTGGACCTGCCGATCAACCTGCACGTGGTGGTACCGGCCGTGGAGAACGCGATCGACGGCAACAGCTACCGTCCGTCGGACGTCATCACCAGCATGTCGGGCAAGACCATCGAGGTCGGCAACACCGACGCCGAGGGCCGCCTGATCCTGTGCGACGCGCTGACCTATGCCGAACGCTTCGAGCCGGCCGCGCTGCTCGACGTCGCCACGCTGACCGGCGCCTGCATGGTCGCGCTGGGCAGCCAGGCCACCGGCCTGATGAGCAAGCACGACGACCTGGCCGACGAACTGCTGGCCGCCGGCGAGCAGGTGTTCGACCGCGCCTGGCGCCTGCCGCTGTGGGACGAGTACCAGTCGATGCTCGACTCCAACTTCGCCGACGTCTACAACATCGGCGGCCGCTGGGGCGGCGCGATCACCGCCGGCTGCTTCCTGTCGCGCTTCACCGAGAACCAGCGCTGGGCGCACCTGGACATCGCCGGCAGCGCCAGCGGCAGCGGCAAGATGGCCTATGCCACGGGGCGTCCGGTGGGGCTGCTGTCGCAGTGGCTGCTCGACCGCGCCACCGGCGCGGCCGACGTGATTGGTGATTCGTAAGTGGTGATTGGTAAAAGCGGTCGAGCCTCCGGCCGCTGAATACCCGCCTTTTCGAATCACCAATCACGAATCACGTCCATGCGCGCCGACTTCTACCTGATCGCCAAGCCGCGCTTCCGCGAGGAACCGCTGCGGCTGGTGTGCGAACTGGTCCGCAAGGCTTACGCGGCCGACCTGTGGACGCTGGTGCTCGCGCGCGACGGCGCGCAGGCCGAAGCGCTCGACGACCTGCTGTGGGACATGGGCGAGGATGCCTATATCCCGCACCAGATCGCCGGCACGGACGAGGAGGACGACGTCACCCCGGTATTGATCGCCACGCCCGACTTCGACGCGCCGATGCGCCCGCTGGTGATCAACCTGCGCGACGCCGCCGTCGCCGGCGGTTTCGAGCGCGTGCTGGAGGTGGTGCCGGCCGACGCGTCCGCGCGCGAGCCGCTCCGCGAACGCTGGAAACAGTACAAGGCCGCCGGCCTGGAAGTGAACAAGTACGACATGTGAACACCCCCTCTCCCGCGTGCGGGAGAGGGCTGGGGTGCGGGCGCGCTTCGCGAGAGTTGCGTGCCCAGGCTCCCGGGAAACCCCTCATCCGCCCTCCGGGCACCTTCTCCCGCAAGCAGGAGAAGGACAAACGCAAGAACGCGAACATGACTGACACCCTCGCCCCCAGCTACGACCCCGGTACCTTCGAAGCCCGCCTCTATGCGGAATGGGAGAACAGCGGCGCCTTCAAGCCGCAGGGCGACGGCCCGGCCTATACCATCCTGCTGCCGCCGCCGAACGTCACCGGCACGCTGCACATGGGCCACGCGTTCCAGCACACGCTGCAGGATGCGCTGATCCGCTACCACCGCATGCTCGGCCATCGCACGCTGTGGCAGATGGGCAGCGACCATGCCGGCATCGCGACCGAGATGGTGGTCTCGCGCAACCTCGCGATCGCGGGCAAGGGCGAGACCCGCGACTCGCTGGGCCGCACGGGCTTCATCGAGAAGGTCTGGGAATGGAAGGGCCAGTCCGGCGACACCATCGAGCGCCAGATGCGCCGCCTCGGCACGTCGGGCGACTGGTCGCGCAAGGTCTTCACCATGGACGAAGGCCCGTCGAAGGCGGTGGTCGAGGCGTTCGTGCGCCTGCACGAGGAAGGGCTGATCTACCGCGGCAAGCGCCTGGTCAACTGGGATCCCGTGCTGGATACCGCGATCTCGGACCTCGAGGTCGAGAACCGCGAGGTGCCGGGCCACATGTGGCACTTCAAGTACCCGCTGGCCGGCGGCGAGACCTACGAATACGTCGAGCGCGACGCCGACGGCAATGTCACGCTGCGCGAGACGCGCGACTACATCGCCATCGCCACCACGCGTCCGGAAACGATGCTCGGCGACGGCGCGGTCGCGGTGCATCCGGACGACGCGCGCTACGCGCCGATCGTCGGCAAGCTCTGCGAGATCCCGGTCGGGCCGAAGCAGCACCGCCGCCTGGTGCCGATCATCGCCGACGACTATCCGGATCCGGCGTTCGGGTCCGGCGCGGTGAAGATCACCGGCGCGCACGACTTCAACGACTACGCGGTGGCCGCGCGCAACGGCATTCCGCTGTACGCGCTGATGGACGGCCGCGCGCGGATGCGTGCAGACGGCCTGCCCTACGGGGAGAGCGCGCGCATCGCCGGCGAGATCGCCCGCGGCGAACGCGACGCCGGCGACGTCGGCGCGATCAACCTCGTGCCCGACGAACTGCGCGGCCTGGACCGCTACGAGGCGCGGACGCGCGTGGTCGAGGCGATCATCGCGGACGGTCTCGCGGTGACCGACGCCGACGGCAATCCGCTCATCGAGTCGAAGCCGATCATGCAGCCCTTCGGCGACCGCTCCGGTTCGGTGATCGAGCCCTACCTGACCGACCAGTGGTTCGTCGCGATGGACCAGCTCGGCCGCCGCGGCATGGCGCTGGTCGAAGGCGTCGACGGACAGCCGGGAGCGGTGAAGTTCGTGCCGCCGAACTGGATCAACACCTACCGCCACTGGATGGAGAACATCCAGGACTGGACGATCAGCCGCCAGCTCTGGTGGGGCCATCGCATCCCGGCCTGGTTCGACGATGCCGGCAACATCTTCGTCGGCCGCGACGAAGCCGATGCGCGCGCGCGCGGCGGCCTCGCCGACGACGTGCCGCTGCGCCAGGAGACCGACGTCCTGGAGACCTGGTTCTCGTCCGCGCTGTGGCCGTTCAGCACGCTGGGCTGGCCGGACCCCGACGCGATGCGCGAACGCGGCTTCGACGAATTCCTGCCGACCAGCGTGCTGGTCACGGGCTTCGACATCATCTTCTTCTGGGTCGCGCGCATGATCATGCTGACCGACCGCCTGACCGGCCGCATCCCGTTCCACGACGTCTACATCACCGGCCTGGTGCGCGACAAGGACGGTCAGAAGATGTCCAAGTCGAAGGGCAACGTGCTCGACCCGCTCGACATCATCGACGGCATCAGCATCGACGACCTGGTCGCCAAGCGCACCGCCGGGCTGATGAAGCCCAAGGACGCGCCGAAGATCGAGAAGGCCACGCGCAAGGAGTTCCCGCAGGGCATCGCCGCCCACGGCGCCGACCCGCTGCGCTTCACGATGGCCGCCCTGGCCGGCCCCGGCCGCGACATCAAGTTCGACCTCGGCCGCGCCGAGGGCTACAAGAACTTCTGCAACAAGCTGTGGAATGCGACGCGCTTCGTGCTGATGAACACCGGGGAGTACGCCCATTCCCCGTCGACGGGGGATGGCACGGACGCCCTTCTCCCAGGTGCGCGCAGCGCGGATGCGGGCGCGGCGGCCGGTCGACCGCCGGCGACCGATGCGGAGAAATGGATCCTGTCGCGGCTGGCAAGAACCGCCGACGAGGCGCGTGCGCATTTCGCCAGCTACCGCTTCGACCTGCTGGCGCAGGCCCTGTACGAGTTCGCGTGGAACGAATACTGCGACTGGTTCGTCGAACTGGCCAAGCCTGCGCTGCAGGGGGACGACAGGGCGGCCGCCGACAGCACCCGGCATACCCTGCTCTACGTGCTGGAATCGCTGCTGCGCCTGCTGCATCCGCTGATTCCGTTCGTCACAGAAGAACTGTGGCGCCAGGTCGCGCCACGCCTGGGCATCGACGCCGCCACCATTTCGCTGCAAGCCTATCCGCAGCCCGACAGCGCGCTGGTCGCGCAGTACGCACAGGCCGCGACCGACGTCGAATGGCTGCAGCAGATGGTGACCGCGCTGCGCCGCATCCGCAGCGAACTCGGCGTGCCGCCAGCGAAGCAGATCCCGCTGCTGACGCGATCCACGCATCCCGCCGACGCCGCGCGCGTGCAGCGCTTCGCCTCGCAGTTGCAGTTCCTGTCCCGGCTGTCGGACATCGGCATCCTGGACGGCGACCCGCCGCCGTCGGCGTCGGCACTGGTCGGCGAGCTGGCGCTGTTCGTGCCGCTGGAGGGACTGGTCGACCTGGGCGCCGAGCGCGCACGCCTGGACAAGGAACTCAAGCGCGTCGAGGGCGAACTGGCCAAGAGCACCGCCAAGCTGTCGAACGACACCTTCGTGCAGAACGCGCCGGCCGCGGTCGTCGAGCAGGAGCGGCAGCGCCTGGCCGACTGGACCGCGCAGCGCGATGCGCTGGCGGCGCAACGCGCGCGGCTGTGATGCCTTCGCGCGGTTGCGCGAAGGCCGGGATTCGGGATCGGCGGTTCGAGCCCCGCTCCCGCTTGCGGGGTGACGAGGCACGTTTGCGGGCCATTGGCTGAGCGTCCTCACGGCAACGCGCGGGCCGGGGCGCGGAGCGGGAGTTGCGATGAGGGCGGCGCGTCGCACCCTCGCTCCCCTTAGAATCACGGCATCTCCGCACTGTGGGGCCGCCATGCCCGCTCCCGCCCGCCTTCCCCACGTCGTCGTCATCGGCGGTGGCTTCGCCGGCCTGTGGGCCACGCGCGCACTAGCCGGGGCGCCGGTCCGCATCACCCTGATCGACCGCGGCAACCACCATCTGTTCCAGCCGCTGCTCTACCAGGTGGCGACCGCGGGGCTGTCGGCGCCCGACATCGCCGCACCGCTGCGGCACATCCTGCGCCGGCAGGACAACGTCGAGGTCCGCATGGCGGAAGTGCGCGGCATCGATCCGACGGCCAGGACCGTCGCGCTCGACGACGGGGCGGACGGCGACGGCGCGCGAGAGAACGCCACCACGCTGACGTTCGACTACCTGCTGCTCGCCGCCGGCGCCACCCACGCCTATTTCGGCAACGACCGCTGGGCGCCGTACGCGCCGGGCCTGAAGACGCTGGAGGATGCGCTGCGGCTGCGGCGCCGCCTGCTGACCGCGTTCGAGCGCGCAGAGGCCGAGACCGACCCGGCCCAGCGCGCCGCCTGGCTGAGCTTCGCGATCATCGGCGGCGGCCCCACCGGCGTCGAGCTGGCCGGCACCCTGGCCGAGATCGCCCGGCATACCCTCAAGCGCGAGTTCCGCCACATCGACCCGGCGCAGGCGAAGGTGCGGCTGATCGAGGCCGGCCCGCGGGTGTTGGCCTCGTTCCCCGAGGAACTGTCCGAGAAGGCCCGGCGCCAGCTGCAGAAGCTGGGCGTCGAGGTGCTGACCGGCACCCCCGTGTCCGACATCGACGCCGAGGGCTACCGCCTCGGCGACACCGTGGTCCCGGCGCGGACCGTGGTCTGGGCCGCCGGCGTCGCCGGCTCGCCGCTGGCCGCCTCGCTCGGGGTTCCGCTCGACCGCGCCGGCCGCGTGGCCGTCGAAAGCGACCTCAGCGTGCCCGGCCATCCGGATGTCTTCGTCGCCGGCGACCTCGCCACCATCGAATCCGACGGCCGCCCGGTGCCCGGCGTCGCGCCCGCCGCCAAGCAGATGGGACGGCATGTCGCCAAGGTGATCGCGGGCCGCATGCGCGGCGCCGGCGGCAGCCCGTTCGTCTATCGCGACCACGGCAACCTCGCGACGATCGGGCGCATGGCCGCGGTCGTCGACATCGGCCGGATGCGCCTGTCGGGGGTCGTCGCGTGGTGGTTCTGGCTGCTGGCGCACGTGTTCTTCCTGATCGGCTTCCGCAACCGCCTCGTCGTGCTGCTGAACTGGACCTGGGCCTACTGGAGCTACCAGCGCGCGGCACGCATCATCCTCGGACGCGACAATCCGCCGGACGCGCCCGGCTGACGCGCGACCCGCCCCATCCTTCCCACGACGCGGCAGCGCCCCGCATGCCGCGTCCCGCCCCTGCACCTTCCCGAGCCCCGCACCCGACATGATCGAAGTCTCCAGCGCCAACTTCGCCATCGCCCTGGGCGTCACCACCGCCGCCGGCCTGGCCACCGGGCTCGGCAGCCTGCTGGTGCTGTTCGCCAAACAGCCGAACACGCGCCTGCTCGCGTTCGGCCTCGCGTTCGCGGCCGGCGCGATGGTCTACGTGTCGCTGACCGAGATCCTCGACAAGTCCGTCATCGCCTTCAGCAATGCCTACGGCGACCGGCTCGGCTTCACCTGGGGTACGCTGTCGTTCCTCGCCGGCGTGCTGTTCATCGTGACCATCGACCGGCTGGTGCCCAACCCGCACGAACGCCTGGATGTCGACGACCCGTATTTCCGCGAGCACAACGTCGACTACCTCAAGCGGGTCGGCCTGCTGACGGCACTGGCGATCACCGCGCACAATTTCCCGGAAGGGCTGGCGACGTTCTTCGCCACGCTGGAGAATCCCGGCGTCGGCATGCCGCTGGCCTTCGCGATCGCAATCCACAACGTCCCCGAAGGCATCGCGATCGCGGTGCCGGTGTACTTCGCGACCCGGAACAAGCTGTACGCCTTCGGCGCCTGCCTGCTGTCGGGACTGGCCGAGCCCCTGGGCGCACTGATCGGCTACGCGATCCTGCGGCCGGTCCTGTCCGAACCGGTGTTCGGCGTGCTGTTCGGCCTGATCGCCGGCGTCATGGTGTTCCTGGCCCTCGACGAACTGCTGCCGGCCGCCAAGCGCTACGCCAAGGGCCACGAAACCGTCTACGGCCTGATCAGCGGCATGGCGGTGCTGGCGCTGAGCCTGGTGCTGTTCAAGTGGTGATGGAGATTCACTGCCAGACTGTGCGTACGGCCATCAACTGCATCTGAAAGCCAACCCGTTGTTCCTGAAGGCGGCAACGCCCTTTCCCTTCTCCCGCGTGCGGGAGAAGGTGCCCCGAAGGGGCGGATGAGGGCACAACGTAGTCGCCGGACTCCGATCATCGCGTCCGCACCACGCCCTCACCCCAACCCCTCTCCCGCACGCGGGAGAGGGGCTCAAGCCCAGCCGCCGGAAATGTCAAACCCTTGCCGTCCCCCGGCAAAGCCGGGGCCAGGGCATTAGAAATGGTGTCCTGACCGGCAACAGTGCGACGTCCGCCCATGGGTGGGAAACAAATGCCTCGCCATCAATGGAAACGGCCCGCTTGCGCGGGCCGTTTGCGTAGTGAAGCGGTTGCCAGGCCGGGTCAGGCCGCGAGCAGCGCCTTCATCTTCTTCATCGCGTTGGCCTCGACCTGGCGGATGCGCTCGGCGGACACGCCGTACTCGTCGGCCAGCTCCTGCAGCGTCACCTTGTGCTCGTCGTCGAGCCAGCGGCGACGGATGATGTCGCGCGAGCGGTCGTCGAGCGAAGCCATGCCCTCGCGCAGCAGTTCCAGCTGGCTGTCCTGGCTGTCGCTGCGCTCGTAGGCCTGTGCGGGGTCCTCGTCCTGCGCGACCAGGTAGGCGACCGGCGCCGGCGGCGCGTTGTCGTCGTCCTCGCCCGCGGGCGCATCGAAACCGATGTCGCGGCCGGACAGGCGCGATTCCATCTCCAGCACCTCGCGCTCGGAGACGTTCAGGTCGGCCGCGACCGCCTTGACCTCGGCGGCGTTGAGCCAGCCCAGGCGCGTCTTGGACTTGCGCAGGTTGAAGAACAGCTTGCGCTGCGCCTTGGTCGTGGCGACCTTGACGATGCGCCAGTTCTTCAGGATGAACTCGTGCATCTCGGCACGGATCCAGTGCACCGCGAAGCTGACCAGCCGGACGCCGACGTCGGGGTCGAAGCGCTTCACCGCCTTCATCAGGCCGATGTTGCCCTCCTGCACCAGATCGCCGAGCGGCAGGCCGTAGCCGTTGTAGCCACGCGCGACGTGCACCACGAAACGCAGGTGCGAATGCACCAGCTCGCGGGCGGCGTCGAGATCCTCGTTGTCGCGGTAGCGCTTGGCCAGTGCCTGCTCGTCCTCGGCCGACAGCACCGGAATCTGGTGCACGGCGGAGACATAGGCCTCCAGGGAGCCCAGCGGGCTGGGGATCGGCAGGCTGTTGGCAACCAAAGCGTGGGTCATCGTGTGCGTGCTCATGTCAGGGATGTTAGCAGTCGAAGTATCAGACTGCTAAGTGGCGGGAAAGTTCCCGGATCGTTCCATCTCCGTGACAAACGAGACAAGAGCAGCCCGGTTGCATCAGAAATCACCCCAATTCAGGTCCCGGCACCGGATCCAGTCGACAGGACCGCGTCTCCGGGCGGGTACGAGGGCGATGATGGCGCAGGCCCCGCGAACTCCGGATGAAAATCCGGTCCGTCGCTGCCCTCCGTTCAGTTCCCGCCGGTCGCGGCGCGCACGAGCGCCCGCGCCGCCTCCAGGTCCTCCGAGGGCGGCACCATGCGGGCGCGGCGGTCCAGGGTCCGGTCCAGCCCCAACAGCAGCAGCGTGGCATGCGCCTGCTGCAGGCCGGCGACGGTGCCGGCCGCCAGCAGGCCCGCGTCGCCAGCCGCCGCCAGCAGACCCGCCGTGGCCCGCGGCTGCAGCAGCGCCGGATGGCGCGCGGCCTCGCGCAGCACGAGCTCCTGCAGCAGGAACTCCAGGTCGACCAGGCCGCCCTCGCCCTGCTTCAGGTCGAACATCGCGTCGGTGCTGCGATCGAGCTCGGCACGCATGCGCCGGCGCATCGCCACGACGTCTTCGTGCAGCTGGCCGGGATCGCGGGGCGTGCACAGGGTCCGGCTGCGGACGCGCTCGAAGTCGTCGGCCATCGCGGCATCGCCGGCGACGAAGCGCGCCCGCACCAGCGCCTGGTGTTCCCAGGTCCAGGCACGCGCGCGCTGGTAGTCGGCGTAGCTGGCCAGCGACGACACCAGCATGCCCTTGCCGCCGTCCGGGCGCAGGCGCACGTCGACGTCGTACAGGCGCCCGCCGCCGGTGACCGAGCCCAGCAGCGAGACCACCTTCTGGGTCAGCCGCGCGGCCCAGCGCTGCGCATCGAGCGGCCGCGCGCCTTCGGACTGCGCATCGGCCGGCGCGTCGTACAGGAACACCAGGTCGAGGTCGGAGCCGAAGCCGAGCTCCTCGCCACCGAGGCTGCCGTAGCCGATGATCGCGAAACGCGCGCCGGGCAGCGCACCATGCGCGGCGGTCATCTCGCGCAGCGCCAGCGTCAACACCACGTCGACCACCGCATCGGCCAGCCAGGCGAGCTGGCGCGTCGCCTCGCCGCCGCTGATGCGCCGGTCGAGGGTCGCCAGGGCGACCCGGAAGCTCAGCTGCTGGCGGGTCTCGTTGAGCGCCAGCAGCGCGGCTTCCAGGTCGGGTTGCTGCAATGCGCGCGCGCAGGCCGCGTCGACCTGGTCGTGTTGCGGCAACGGGCCCTCGATCCGCACGTCGAGCAGTTCGTCGAGCAGCAGCGGATGCGCGGCGAGACGCTCGGCCAGGAACGCGCTGCGCGTGACCACGTCGACCAGCCGCGCCAGCGCCGCGGGCTGTTCGTCGAGCAGCGCCAGATAGCTGGCCCGCCGCAGGATGTTGTGCAGCAGCGCCAGCAGCCGACGGATCGCCTGCAGCGGGCGATCCGCGGGCGCGGAAGCCTGCAGCAGCACCGGCATCAGCCGGTCGAGCCGGGCGCGCGCGCCGTCCGACAGCTCGCGCACGCTGGGCGAGCGCGCGAAATCGCGCAGCGCCGCATCGACGTTCGCGGCATCGGCGAAACCGGCCGCTTCCAGTACCGCGCGCTCGCCGTGCGCCGGCAGCGCGCGCCAGTAGCCGGACAGGTCGCTGTCGACCTCGGGCGCGCGCGTGCGCTGGGCCAGCAATGCATCGAACTCCTGCGAGACGACGCCACGCTGCACCTGCAGCGCCGCGGCCAGCGCGTCCCAGTCGCGGTATCCCAGGCCGGTCGCGATGCGCAGCCGGTCCAGCGGCGCCTGCGGCAACACATGCGTCTGCGCGTCGCGCAGCATCTGCAGGCGGTTCTCCAGCCGCCGCAGGAAGCGGTAGGCCTCGCCCAGCCGCGACAATGTCTCGGCGGGAAGCTGCCCGGCCAGGTACAGCGCGTTCAGCGCCGGCAGCAGGCGGCGCTCGCGCAGCGCCGGTTCCCGGCCGCCGCGGATCAGCTGCAGCGCCTGGGCGAGGAACTCGATCTCGCGGATGCCGCCGGGGCCGCGCTTGATGTCGTCGGCCAGCTCCCTGCGCGCGACCTCGGCGGCGATCATCGCCTTCATCTGCCGCAGGCCGTCGAGCGCGCCGAAATCGATGTAGCGCCGATAGACGAATGGGCGCAGCGTCGCGAGGAAGCGTTCGCCCGCGGCGATGTCGCCGGCGACCGGACGCGCCTTCTGCCAGGCATAGCGTTCCCAGTCGCGGCCCTCGCGCTGGAAATACAGCTCCAGCGCGGAGAAGCCCAGCGCGATGCGGCCGGCGCTGCCGAACGGCCGCAGGCGCAGGTCGACGCGATGGCTGAAGCCGTCGGCGGTGGTCTCGTCGAGCAGCTTCGCCAGCTGCTGGCCGAGCCGGGTGAAATAGTCCTCGGCGGCCAGCGCACGCGCGCCGTCGCTGTCGCCGTCGGACTCAAACGCGTAGACCAGGTCGATGTCGGAACTGAAGTTCAGCTCGCCGCCGCCGAGCTTGCCGAGGCCGAACACCACCAGGCGCACCGGATTGCCACCGGCATCGCGCACCACGCCATGGCGCCGCGCGAATTCAGCCTCCAGCGCATCGAGCGCGAGCCGCAGACAGGTCTCGGCCAGCCGCGTGGTGCCGGCCAGCGTGGCATCGACGTCGTCGAGGCCGGAGACGTCGCGCCAGATCAGGCGGGTCGAGGCGGCGGCGCGATAGCGACGCAGCAGCGCCGGCCAGTCGCCGCGGTTGTCGGCATCCAGTCCCGGCAACGGCAGCTCGGCATCGCCATCGTCGGCCAGCAGCCGCGCCAGCAGGTCCGGCTGGCGCGACAGCGTCCCGATGGCGAAATCGCTGACGACGGCGATGCGCGCCAGGCGCGCGGCGGCATCCGCAGACACGTCGCCGAGACGCGCCAGTGCGCGCGCGACGTGCGCATCGAGCGCGGCGGAAATCGGGGCGTCGTCCATCCCGCGATTGTGACATCGCACCGCGTCGGGGATGGGCTCCAAAGGGTCCCCTGCAACGTCAGCGCCCCGATCCTGCGTAGGGCGGCCCTGCGCGGCCGACCTGCGCGGCGTCCGGGTTGGCGCGATGTCGGAGCTCCGGCCGATGCAGCGTGGCCGGAAGTCCCGGCGTCGGGGGCGTTGCCCCGACCTACGCCGGGAGAACCGGGGAGCCGGAGAAGAGGCATTAAAAAAGCCCGCTTCCGGCGAACCGGTTACGGGCTTGCTCCCTCCCCCACGTCGGGTGCAGGGCGATAGTGGAAGAACCGTTCGCCATGTGCACGCTGCACTGCAAAACGATACCCGCGGGTTTACAAACGGCGGCGTACGGAAACCCGCAACAGGGGTTCAGGGACGCGGACGGCGGCCGAGGTCGCGCAGGATCTCGCGCGCGGCATTGCGGCCTGGCAGGCCGGTGACGCCGCCGCCGGGATGGGTCCCCGAGCCGCACAGGTACAGGCCGCCCAGCGCGCCGCGATAGTTGCCCTGGCCGAGCAGCGGCCGTGCGCTGAACAGCTGGTCGGCGCCCAGCGCGCCGTGGAAGATGTCGCCGCCGACCAGGCCGAAGCGGCGCTCCAGGTCCAGCGGCGTCAGCGCCTCGTACCCGAGCACGCTGCGCGCGAAGTTCGGCGCATGTGCATCGACGGTGTCGATCATCAGTTTCGCCACGGTGTCGCGATGTGCGTCCCAGCCGCCGGCCTCGTCCGGCATCCGCGGATTGACGTGCTGGCAGAACAGGCTGGCGACATGCGCGCCCGGCGGCGCGGTGGCGCTGTCGACAAGGGTGTCGTCGAGCGTCGAGGAGATCACCAGTTCGACGATCGGCGCGCGCGCCCAGCCGGGATTGTGTTCGCGCGATTTCGCGTCGAAGTACGCGCGCTCGAAATAGTCCAGCGACGGGCCGACGAGGATGCCGCTCTGGTGGTGCGGCTGCAGTGCGGTGCCCGGTGCCGCGGTGAAATCCGGCAGTTCCGACAGCGCGACGTTCATGCGGAACGTGCCCGAGCCGCAGCGGTAGCGGTCGATGCGCGCGGCGGTGTCGTCGTCGAGGTGTTCGCGCGGCACCAGCCGCTGGTACAGCAGCTTCGGATTGAGGTTCGACGCCACCGCGCCGGCGCGCAGTTCGCGGCCGTCCTCCAGCGCGACGCCGACCGCGCGGCCATCCTCGACCAGCACCTGCGCGACGCCGGCACCGGTCTCGATCGCCACGCCGCGTGCCCGGCATTCGGCCGCGATCGCATCGCTGATCGCGCCCATGCCGCCGATCGCATGGCCCCAGGCGCCGGCCTTGCCGTTGATCTCGCCGAACACGTGGTGCAGCAGCACGTACGCCGATCCCGGCGTGTACGGGCTGGCGAAATTGCCGACCACCGCATCCCAGCCCAGCGCGGCCTTCAGCGGCGCGGACTCGAACCAGCTGTCGAGCAGGTCGCCGGCGGATCGGGTGAACAGCTCGAGCAGGTCGCGACGGCCGCGCATGTCCAGCGCGCGCAGCTCGCGCGCGACCGCCCATGAGTTCAGCCAGTCGGCCAGCACGAAGCCGTCGCTGACGTTCGGCGGCGTGCGGTGCATCAGCGCGCGCAGCACCGCGACGACGCGGTCGAGCATCGCGGTGTAGTCCGGCAGGCGCGCGGCGTCGCGACGCGACCAGCGCGCGACTTCCTCGAGCCCGTGCGCGCCGCCGAGCCGGAACGCCCGGCCGTCGGGCAGCGGCAGGAAATTGGACAGCGGACGCTCGACCACGCGCAGGCCGTGCCGCGCCAGCCGCAGCTCGGCGATCACCCGTGGATTCAGCAGGCTGACGGTGTAGCTGGCGACCGAATTGCGGAAACCGGGATGGAATTCCTCGGTGACCGCGGCGCCGCCGACGATCGGGCGCCGCTCCAGTACCCGCACCTGCAGGCCCGCTGCGGCGAGATAGGCCGCGCACACCAGGCCGTTGTGGCCGCCGCCGACGACCAGCACGTCGCAGTCGCGGCGGCCGCCGCTCATGCCGGCGTGCGCAGCATCGACTGCACCAGATCCGCGAGCGCCGCGGCCGCCTGCGGCCGGCCCAGCGCCGCGGCGGCGCGTGCCGCGTCCGGCAGCAGCGTCGGCGAGGCGAACGCGTCGGCCAGCAGGGCGGCCAGGTGCGCCGGCGTCAGTTCCGCCTCCGGCACGCACCAGCCGACCCCGGCCGCGGCCAGCGTGCGCGCGTTGCGCAGCTGCTCCTCGCGCGAGCCGCCCTGCGGGATCGGCACCAGGACCGCGGGGCGGCCGACGGTCAGCAGGTCGGCGGCCGTGGTCGCGCCGCCGCGGGTGATCACCAGGTGCGCGTCGCGCAGCCGCGCGCCCATGTCGTCGAAGAACGGGCGCACCTCGGCCTCGATGCCGTGCGCGCGCAGCGAGGCCGCGATCTCCGCGGCGGCGTCGCCCTTGTACTGCAGCGACACCCGCAGGCGCCGGCGGATCGATTCGGGCAACTGCAGCAGTGCCGGCGGCACGACCTCGCCGAACACCCGCGCGCTCTGGCTGCCGCCGACCACGAGCAGGTGCAGCGGCGTGTCCGGGCCGAAGGCCGGATAGCTGCCGCGCGCGTCGAGGATCGCGCCGCGCACCGGATTGCCGGTCTCGACCACGCGCGCGGGATCGAAGCCGTCGAGACCGGCCACTTCGGGGAACGACGTCGCCACCCGGTCGGCGAAGCGCAGCAGCCGGCGATTGGCCATGCTCAGGCGCGCGCCCTGCTCGTGCAGCAGCAAGGGACAGCCGAGGCTCTTGGCCGCCAGCGCCGGCGCGAAGCTGGGATAGCCGCCGAAACCGACCAGCAGGCGCACGCCGCGGCGGCGCATGTCGGCGCGTGCCTGGCGCGCGGCACGGACGATCGTCCAGCCCGCGGCCAGCTTGCCGGCAAGGCCGCCTTCGAGACTGCGTGCCGGCAGCACCACGTGGTCGAGGCCGGCCAGCGCCGCGGTATAGGCCGCGCCGCGGCGCTCGGTGTAGATCACCACCGGATGGCCGCGCCGCTGCAGCTCGCGCGCCAGCGCCTCGGCGGGGAACAGGTGCCCGCCGGTGCCGCCGGCGGCGAAGGCGATGGTCGGGAGCGTGGCGGGTGGTGGCATGTTGGCGGGCATCACGGGTCTCGGAACGACAGCCGCGCGCGGGGCTGCCTGCATCGGGGGAGGCGGCCGCGCGAGCTGCGCGCCACGCCAGGCGGAAGCGGTGCAGTGTAAGACGGGACGGTGTGCGTCGCCGCGCGGCCCCGTGTGCCGGTCCGGCCCATGGCGCCAGCCACGGGCGGTGCGCCGCGCCAAGCGAACGCCGCGGCCCGCGGCTGCGCGGCAGGCCGCGGCGCGAACGGCGATAATGGCGGTTTCCCCACACCCCCGGATTTCGCATGTCCGAAGACCGCATCCGCCACGCCGCGCTGCGCGCACGCGTGGTCACGCCCGAGCAGGCGGCCGCGCTGATCCAGCCCGGCCAGACCGTCGCGATGAGTGGTTTCACCGGCTCCGGCTATCCCAAGGCCGTGCCGACCGCGCTGGCCGCGCGCATCGAACGGTCGCACGCCGCCGGCGAAGCGTTCCAGATCCGCCTGCTGACCGGCGCCTCGACCGCGCCCGAACTCGACGGTGCGCTGGCGAAGGTCGACGGCATCGCGCTTCGGCTGCCGTTCCAGAGCGACCCGGACGCGCGCCAGCGCATCAACGACGGCACCCTGCCCTACATCGACGCGCACCTGAGCCACGTCGCCCAGCACGCGTGGTTCGGCTTCTACGGCGACATCGACGTCGCCGTGGTCGAGGCGGCCGCGATCCGCGAGGACGGCGGCATCGTGCCGTCGACCTCGGTCGGCAACAGCAAGACCTGGCTGGACCTGGCGAAGCAGGTGATCGTCGAGGTCAACACCTGGCAGCCGCCGGAGCTGGAGGGCATGCACGACATCTACTACGGCACCGCGCTGCCGCCGCAGCGCCGGCCGATCCCGCTCGAGCACGGCGACGACCGCATCGGCGAGGCCGCGCTGCGCGTCGACCCGGACAAGATCGTCGCGATCGTCCAGACCCATGCGCCGGACCGCAACAGCCCGTTCTCGCCGGCCGACGCCAACAGCGGGCGGATCGCCGGGCACCTGATCGAGTTCCTCAAGCACGAGGTCGCGAAAGGCCGGCTGCCGCCGAACCTGCTGCCGCTGCAGTCGGGCGTGGGCAACATCCCCAACGCGGTGCTGGCGGGGCTGGCGAGCAGCGGCTTCCGCGATCTCGGCGCGTTCACCGAGGTCATCCAGGACGGCATGCTCGACCTGCTGCGCGACGGCGTGCTGCGCTACGCCTCGTGCACCGGCTTCGCGCTGAGCCCGGCCGCGAACGACGCCTTCAAGCGCGACATCGCGCTGTACCGGGACAAGATCATCCTGCGCACGCAGGAGATCTCCAACCATCCGGAACTGGTGCGCCGGCTGGGCTGCATCGGCATGAACGGCATGGTCGAGGTCGACCTGTACGGCAACATCAACTCGACCCACATCATGGGCAGCCGCATGCAGAACGGCATCGGCGGCTCCGGCGACTTCGCCCGCAACGGCTTCCTGTCGATCTTCATGAGCCCCAGCACCGCCCGGGGCGGCAGCATCTCGTCGATCGTGCCGATGGTCAGCCATGTCGACCACACCGAGCACGACGTGTCGATCGTCGTCACCGAGCACGGCCTGGCCGACCTGCGCGGACTGTCGCCCAAGCAGCGCGCGCGGGTGCTGATCGACCGCTGCGCGCATCCCGACTACCGCGACGCGCTGGACGACTATTTCGCCCGCGCCTGCCGCGACAGCTACGGCAAGCACACCCCGCACCTGCTGCCCGAGGCGCTGTCGTGGCACCAGCGCTGGCTCGATACCGGAACGATGCAGGCCGGCGCCGGTGCGGCGCTCACGCCGGCGCCAGCGCGCGCGTCATGAAGGTGCTCCAGGGATTTTCGACGTAGCTGCCGAAGGGCCCGCACGGTGCGAAGTCGAAGCGGGCATAGAGCCGATGTGCCGGTTCGAACGCGGCCGCGGTCCCGGTTTCCAGGCTCAGGCGACGCCAGCCGCGCGCGGTCGCGACGTCGATCGCATGCGCGAGCAGCGCGGCGGCGACGCCCTGGCGCAGATGCGCCGCGTGGGTGCGCATCGACTTGATCTCGCCGTGTCCCTCGCCGAGATCCTTGAGCGCGCCGCAGCCGGCCAGCGCGTCGCCCCGCCAGGCGCACCAGAACGTCAGGTCCGGGGCGCGCAGACCGTCGAGGTCCAGCGCATGGATGCTTCCGGCGGGCGAGTGCCGGCTCATGTCGTGCAGGTGCGCGTGCAGCAGCGCGACCACGCGCGGATCGGTGACGTCGTCGACGCGGATGTCGAGCAGTGGAGGAACCGGCCTGCCGGTCGGGCGGTCGGCGGCCTGCAGCCACGCCAGCTTGCGGGCCCGCGGCTGGCGCTTGAGCTGCCACTCGGCGCGCGAGGCGCTGGCACGATCGGGATAGGCGCGGCTGGCGAGCAGCCGCAGCGGCGGATTGGCGCGCGTGTACCTGGCGCCGCGGCCGGCGGCATGCGCGGCGAAGCGCGCGTCGAGGTCGTTGGTGATGCCCGCGTAGTAGCTGCCGTCACGGCATTCGAGCAGGTACAGGTGCCAGCAGCGCGTCGCGGTCATCGGCCGATTATCCGGCAGCGGCGCCGCGCCATGGAAGCGCTCAGCGGTCCAGCCGCCGGAAGCCGAACAACGCGGCCAGCGGATGGCGTTTGCGTTCGATGCCGGCGCGCAGCAGGCCGGCGCCGAGCATCGAGTAGGTGATGCCGTTGCCGCCGTAGGCCATGGCGAAGTGCACGCGCGGGCCGGAGTCGGGGTGCGGCCCGAAGAACGGCAGCCCGTCGGCGGTCTCGGCGAACGTGCCCGCCCAGGAGAACGCCGGCTGCAGGGCCAGATCCGGCCACAGCCCCTGGACCTTCTTCAGCAGCGTCCGCGCCTTCTTCTCGACCCGCGCATCGCGGCGCGCGGGCACGTCGATGCCGTCGTCCTCGCCGCCCACCAGCAGGCGGCCATCGCCGGTACTGCGCAGGTACAGGTACGGCCGCGCGGATTCCCAGACCAGGGTGTCGGCCAGCGGGCCCAGCGCACCGGGTGCAAGCGGATCGGTGATGAAGGCATAGCTGCTGCGGTTGCGCGCCACGCCGGCTTTGAGCCAGCGCTGGTTGGCGTAGCCGGCCGCCAGCACCACGTGCCGGGCACGCAGCTGCAGCCCGTCGACGGTCTCCAGCGTCACCCCGCGCGCCGTGGCCTGGATCGCATCGATCGTGGTGCGGTCGAACACCGCGGTGCCGCGCTTCTCCAGCCGCATCAGCAGCCGGTAGGCGAACCGGTAGGGATCGACCCGTGCGCCGAGCCTGCTGAGCAGCGCGGCCGGCGCGTCGAAGCCGAAGCGCTCGCGCACCGCCGCGTGCGGCAACCAGGCGATGTCGAAGCCGTGGCGCACGCGCGCCTCGAACTCCGCGCGCAGCACCGGCACGTCGCGGCGCCGGCTGGCGTAGTACAGGCTCGGGTTGCGCGCGAAGTCGACGTCGCGCACCTCGCGCGCCTTGTCGTGGAGCATGCCGATCGCGTCCGCGCAGGCGCGGTAGGCGAGCGCCGCGTCGTCCTCGCCGTAGCGCTTCGCCAGATCGATCAGGTGGGTGTCGATCTCGTACTGCAGCAGCGCGGTGCTGGCGGCGGTGCTGCCCCAGCCGACGTCGCGCTGTTCGACGACGGCGACGTCGTGGCCATGGCCGGCCAGCTCGTCGGCGATCAGCGCACCGGTGATGCCGCCGCCGACCACGACCACGTCGCAGCGGTGGTCGGCGTCGAGCGCCGGAAACGCATGCATCAGGCCGTTGTCGACCGCCCAGTATGGATAGCCGCTCTTGAGATCCATGGCATCGCCATCGGGAAAAGACGGCGCAGCCTAGCCCGGCCGGCGTGAGCGCGGCGCCGACGGCCAGTTGGTGGAACGGAGTCCGCTGCGCTCTACACTGCGCGGCTCCACTTGCCGTCTCCGCCATCGATGTCCGAATCCGCCGTTTCCCCGCCACTGCCGCCACACGACTGGGACGTGATCGTGCTGGGCGCCGGCGCCGCCGGGCTGATGGCGGCGATCGCGGCGGGCCGGCGCGGCCGCCGCGTGCTGGTGCTCGACCACGCCAACAAGGTCGGCAAGAAGATCCTGATGTCCGGCGGCGGGCACTGCAATTTCACCAATACCGGCACCACGCCGGCGCAGTACCTGTCGGCCAACCCGCATTTCTGCAAGTCCGCCCTGGCCCGGTACGTCCCGCAGGACTTCATCGACCTCGTCGACCGCCACGGCATCGCCTGGCACGAGAAGGAGCTGGGTCAGCTGTTCTGCGATGGATCGTCGAAGCAGATCGTGCAGCTGCTGCTGGACGAAGCCGACGGTGCCGGCGTGCGGGTGCGCACGCACTGCACGGTGCAACTACCTCGGCGGATCGACGACGGCTTCGTGCTCGACACCGCGGCCGGCTGGCTGCACTGCGCATCGCTGGTGGTCGCCACCGGCGGGCTGTCGATCCCGAGCATGGGTGCGACCGGCTTCGGCTACGACATCGCCGGCGCATTCGGCCATGCGCTGCTGCCGACGCGCGCCGGGCTGGTCCCGCTGACCCTCAGCGGCAAGCACCAGGAACGCCTGGCGGCGCTGTCGGGCGTGGCCGTGGACGTCGAGGCCAGCTGCAACGGCGCGTCTTTCCGCAACCGCATGCTGATCACCCACCGCGGCCTCAGCGGACCGGCGATCCTGCAGATCTCCTCGTACTGGCAGCCCGGCGACGACCTGCGGCTGGACCTGCTGCCCGGCCGCGACGCGCTGGCCTGGCTGCAGGCACAGCAGGCCGAGCGCCCCGGCACCGAGCTGAAGAACGTGCTGGCCGAGCTGATGCCGCGCCGCTTCGCCCAGCGGCTGTGCGAGGTGTGGCTGCCGAACCGGCCGATGCGGCAGTACACGCCGCCGCAGCTGCACGACACCGCGGCGCTGCTGCAGGCCTGGCCACTGGTCGCCAGCGGCACCGAGGGCTACCGCACCGCCGAGGTCACGCTCGGTGGCGTCGACACCGACGGGGTGTCGTCGCGGACGATGGCGTCGCGGCAGGTGCCAGGCCTGTACTTCGTCGGCGAGGTGCTCGACGTCACCGGCTGGCTCGGCGGCTACAACTTCCAGTGGGCCTGGGCCTCGGGCATGGCGGCGGGTTCCGCCGCGTGACCCCGACCCGCCATTCCGCCGCCGGCGCCTTCAGGCCGCCCGTGCCGCGGCCCGCGACCGGCGCGCACGGACCGCGTCCGCCAGCCGCCCGAGCACGCCCACGGTCGTCGCCCAGTCGATGCAGCCGTCGGTGATGCTCTGCCCGTAGACCAGGGCCTTGCCGGGCACCAGCGCCTGCTTGCCGGCAACCAGGTGGCTCTCGATCATCACCCCGGAGATCCGCGTCTCGCCGCCCTCGATCTGCCCGGCGATGTCGTCGACCACATGCGGCTGCCTGTCCGGGTTCTTGCCGCTGTTGGCATGGCTGGCGTCGATCATCACCACGCCGCGCCGGCCGCTGCCTTCGAGCAGCCGCGCGGCGGCATCGACGCTGGCCGCGTCGTAGTTCGGCGTCGCGCCGCCGCGCAGGATGACGTGGCAATCAGGGTTGCCGGCGGTCGTGGCGATCGCGCTGCGGCCGTCCTTGGTGACGGCGAGGAAATGGTGCGGATGCGAGGCCGCGCCGACCGCGTCGACGGCGATGCGCACGTCGCCGCCGGTGCCGTTCTTGAACCCGACCGGGCACGACAGCCCCGACGCCATCTCGCGGTGCACCTGGCTCTCGGTGGTGCGCGCGCCGATCGCGCCCCAGGCCACCAGGTCGGCGATGTACTGCGGGCTGATGATGTCGAGGAACTCCACGCCCGCCGGCAGCCCGAGCGCGTTGATGTCGCGCAGCAGGCCGCGCGCAAGGCGCAGTCCCTTGTCGATGCGGAAGCTGCCGTCGAGGTCCGGGTCGTTGATCAGGCCCTTCCAGCCGACCGTGGTGCGCGGCTTCTCGAAATACACCCGCATCACCAGTTCCAGCGCATCGCCGAGGGCATCGCGCAGCGGCCGCAGGCGCCGCGCGTAGTCCATCGCCGCGGCAGGATCGTGGATCGAACACGGCCCGACGACGACCACCAGCCGGTCGTCGCCGCCATGCAGGATCGCGTGGCAGGCTGCGCGCGCGCCGGCGACGGTGGTGGAGGCGACGTCGTCGCAGGGCAGTTCGGCCAGCAGCTGCGCCGGCGGCGTCAGCGGTTGCAGTGCGCGGATGCGCAGATCGTCGGTATCGGGTGGCATGCAAGGGTCTCGTGGGGAGGTCGGGGACAGGCAGAAACGAAAAAAGCCGCCAGGGTCTCTGGCGGCTTCCGGGATGCGTGTGTCTGGAACGTCAACTCGCGCGCATGCCTTCCTCCGCCGGGGGCTTCGGAAATCGTGCATACCAGTACGAGCGGGCGCGAGAAGCAGTCATGGCCGACTTGATAGCACGCCATGGCGCGGATGCCTAATGTTTCATCTGCGACCAAACCGCGGCGCGGGTATCAGGCGGTGCGGCGGCCCTGGCCGGATCTCATCCCCGGGTGAAGAACAGCAGGTAGACGAAACGTGCATTCTCCATCGTGTCTCCGAACGCCTCGCCCGCGCTGTGCCACATCCACGGCCGCAGCAGCACCAGCCGGTTGAAGCGCATCGGCACGCGCATGGTCATCTCCCACTTCGACGCGTCGTTGCTGTCGCGCGCGATCACCTCGCGCTCCACGGCGTCGTAGCTGTCGAGGCCCATCGCCGCGAGTTCGGCGGCATTGGTCGGCGCATGGTCGGTACCGGTGGGGAGGTGGCGGAAGAACTCGGTACCGCCACGGCAATCCTCCGGACGGCTGAGATAGAGGATCCCCGACCACTCGACGGGCCCGTCGATATGCACGCGTCCCCTGCCGACGTCGGCCGCCCGGGTGATGCGGAACTTCGCATGCGAGTGCAGCGGCTCGATCGGCCGCAGCTGCTCGCCGACCAGGTGCGACACCGCCGGCACGATCCCGGGGATATGGATGCGTTCGAGCGAATTTCGGCCGGGAAACGCGCCCTCCTGCTCCGGGTAGGTCAGCCCCAGACCGGCGTTGCGCAGCGACGTCGCATCGCGCGCGGAAAGGAAGTCGTCGACGACGAGCAACGAGGTTCTCATGCAGCCATTCTAGCTTGCGGCCCAGCGCCGCCCGCGCCTCCGCTCAACCTTCGCCCGGCAGCAGCGGTGGCCTTGCGTCGTACCACTTGCGCGCGCCGGCGACATGCAGCTTGCGATCGCCGTCCTCCAGTTCGACGCCCAGACCGAGCACGCCCCAGCGGGCATACAGGTCGCCCTGCGGCGTTCCGCCGGCGATGCGCAGGCGCGCCAGCAGGTCGATGCGGTCGTTGCTGGCGACGATGCGGTCGAACACGATCTCGTCGTCCCGGACCCGCAGCCGGCCGGTCGCGCTCGCCTCTCCGGAATCGACGAGGTTGGCGATCCAGCGCGGGAACACGCTGCGTTCGGCGAACAGCGCCAGCAGCACGCTGACGTCCTTCATGTCGAGATGGCCTTCACCCTCGAGGGCGAAGGGTTCGCGCCAGTCCAGCGTGCCGGCGTCGAGCCGGAAGCGCGCCCACCACGGCGCGTCGTCGGCGTCCTCCACGCGCACGTTGTCGACGCGCAGGTCGAAGCCCTCGAACGCATAGCGCCGTCCGCCGGTCCGCAGCTGCGCGATCCGGCTGTCGACCCGCAGATCGCCCGACAGCCGCGACGGCCCCAGCGCGATGCGCGCCTGGCGCCCCTGCAGTTGCAAGCGTCCCTGCAGGACCTGGCCGTGCTGATCGAGCGTCAGGTCGCCGCTGGCGGCGCCGCTGCCGGCCAGCAGGCGCGCGCTGCGCGGTGGCAGGTAGCGGTTGTAGGCGCGCAGGTCGGGGATCTCGGCGCCGTCGAAGCGCAGCCGCGCCTGCAGCTGTTCGTGGAAACGCGCGAGGTCGCCGCTCGACGCCAGGTCCAGCCGCAGGTCGCGGCCACGCAGGTAGACCGTGTCCGGCGCGTCGCCCGGCGTCAGCGAGAAGCGCTCGGAGACGACGTCGATCGTCGTACGCAGACCGGCCTCGCCGTCGCGCGCGACCCGGCCGCTGGCGTGGGCGCTGCCGCGGAAGCTGTTGTCGAGGATGTCGACGCGCAACTGCGCGTCCGAGACCCGGAACGTGCTGCCCTCGGCCACGCTGCCGTCCGCCAGCCGCAGTGCGGCCTCCAGGTCGGCTTCGCCGTCGAACTGCAGCCAGTCCTGCGGCGCGATGATCCGGTCGAGCCAGCGCAGGCTGGCGAAACGCCAGCCGAGGTCCACCGTGCCCGACAGCGCGCGTACCGGCCGCAGCCAGTCGTCGGGATCAAGCAGGCGGCGGTCGCCGATGCGCAGGTCCGCATGCAACCGGGTGGGATTGTCGCCCTGCCGCGGCACCCGGGCCGCGATCGCGATGCCCGCCGGCTGCACCCGCAGCGCGACGCCCAGCGGGTGCCGGACCGGCTGGCCCTGCGCGTCGAGGCCGGACACCGGCGCCGACCAGTCGAGCCGGCTGCCGGGCACCAGCACGCCGCGGTGCATCGCCAGGTCGGCGCGCACATGGCCGGCATCGTCGCCGGCCGCGATCGGCAACGGCTGGTCGCCGCGTGCCTGCAGGTCGATGCCCGGGGCGCGGCCGTCGACGCGCAGGGTCGCGTCGAGCAGCACCAGCTTGTCGTCGCCCTGCGCCTGCTGGCGCAGGTGCGCCGGGATCGCGATGCCGAACTCGAGCGCGGCGTCGCGCACCAGTTCGAAGCCGCCGACCGACAGGGTCGCGTCCGGCATCTCCAGCGTCGACGGCAGCACTTCCATCGGCCCGCCCGCCATCGTCTTGACGAAGCCGAAGCGCGCGGCCCCGGTGCCGGTCACGCGCGCGTCGTAGAAGTCCATCCGCAGCAGGCTGGGCGTGGTGATCGCATCGAAGCGCAGGGTCCAGGGCGACTTGCCGGGCCGCTTCGTCGACGGCAGGTCGGTGGCCGCGCGCGCCACATGCAGCGACACGTCACGGGCACGGATCGTACCGAAGCGCACTTCCTTCCACAGCAGCGGCAGCAGCTTGATGCGGCCCTGCGCGACCGGCGTGGCGGCGGTCCAGCGGGTGGTGCGCGCATGCCCGCCCATGACCACGCCACGGGCGTGGATCTGCCCCGGATACAGGCTTGCCGCCCAGTCCCACTGCGCGTGATAGCGCTCGGGCTTGCGGTTGATCGTGGAGACGCCGATCGCGCTGTTGAGGAACACGTTGGCCGCGATCAGGTACAGCAGGTACAGCGCCAGCACGGCCCAGGCGGCGCGGCGCAGGCCGCGGCGATGGGCGCGGAGCGGGGAAAGGATGCGTCTTGGCATCCGGCAAGCATCCCTCAGGTGCGGTGACGGCCATCTGCACAGGCCGCCGCGCGACGGCCCGGGAACGGGCGTTGTCCCCGTGCGGAACCGCCGCCCCGGGCGCGATCGCTCAGATCGCGCCGCCGAGCAGCAGCAGGCCGATGCCGAGCAGCAGGATCGGCAGCAGTACCAGCAGGGCGATGCCGAGCGCGAGCCAGTTCGAGCGCATCGGCAGGCCGGCATCCTGGCGCTGCGTGATCGCCTGGCCCTGGTAGCGGCCCGCGATCATCGTCATCGCGATGATCGTCGGCACGGTGATCACGACGCCGGGAAAGTTCTCGGGCAGGAACGCGCCGAGCAGCAGTGTCGCGACCAGCGCCAGCAGCGACAGGCCGATCGTCGGCCAGAACTTCTCCGGCTTTCCCATCGCGCGGAAGTTCATCGCCATGATCAGGCCGCCGGCCAGTACCGAGCCGAAGAAGGTGGCGATACCGACGGCGGCGATCTTGAACAGCGGCGCGCCGGCATCGGCATCGGCCACGGACGGAGAGAGCGGCGCGGCGGGCGGCGCGTAGGGGCTGCGGTCGTGGGATGCGTCCATGCGTCTTCCGGCATGCTGGGAAAGAGTGCGGACGCTAGCACGCGGGCACGCCGATGCCCAGATACGACGACGCCCGCGTTGCCGCGGGCGTCGTTCTGCAGCGCATGGCCGCCGCCGGCCTACTCGACGTCGAGGAAGCTGCGCAGCTGCTCGCTGCGCGAGGGGTGGCGCAGCTTGCGCAGCGCCTTGGCCTCTATCTGGCGGATGCGCTCGCGGGTGACGTCGAACTGCTTGCCGACTTCCTCGAGGGTGTGGTCGGTGTTCATGTCGATGCCGAAGCGCATGCGCAGCACCTTGGCCTCCCGCGGGGTCAGCCCGGCGAGCACGTCGCGGACGGTCTCGGACAGGTTGATGTTGGTGGTGTTCTCGATCGGGGACTCCACGTTGGTGTCCTCGATGAAATCGCCCAGGTGCGAGTCCTCGTCGTCGCCGATCGGGGTCTCCATCGAGATCGGCTCCTTGGCGATCTTCATCACCTTGCGGATCTTGTCCTCGGGCATGTCCATTTCCTTGGCCAGCTCCTCCGGCGTGGCCTCGCGGCCGTACTGCTGGAGCATCTGCCGGGAAATGCGGTTGAGCTTGTTGATCGTCTCGATCATGTGCACCGGGATGCGGATGGTGCGCGCCTGGTCGGCGATCGAGCGCGTGATCGCCTGGCGGATCCACCACGTGGCGTAGGTCGAGAACTTGAAGCCGCGACGGTGCTCGAACTTGTCGACCGCCTTCATCAGGCCGATGTTGCCCTCCTGGATGAGATCCAGGAACTGCAGGCCGCGGTTGGTGTACTTCTTGGCGATCGAGATCACCAGGCGCAGGTTGGCCTCGACCATCTCCTTCTTGGCCTTGCGCGCCTTGGCCTCGCCATAGGCCATCGCCCGGTTGATCTCCTTGAGGTCGCCCAGGGTCACGCCCATCGCCTTCTCGACCGCCAGCGTGGCTTCCTGCTCGGCGACGATCTGGTCGCGCACTTCCTTCAGGCCCGACGACCACTTCTGCTTGCGCTTGATCATCTCGTCCGCCCAGCCGGTATTGGTCTGGTTGCCGTCCCAGGCGCGGATGAAGTCCTTGCGCGGCATCTTGGCGACCTTGGTCGACAGGTCGAGGATGCGGCGCTCGTGGTTCTTGATGTCGGCAACGACGTCGCGCAGGTTGCGCACCAGCACGTCGGTCAGCGGCAGCGGCAGCTTGAAGGTCATGAACACGTCGGCCATCTCGCCGCGCAGCTTGACCACCGGCTTGGCGGTCGCGCCGTTCTTGGCGTAGGACTTCTGGAACTTGCCGTACAGGTCGGCCATCACGTCCATGCGGCGCAGCACCTCGGCCGGGTCCGGACCGGTCGGGCCGGCGGCCTCCTCCTCGCCGTCGTCATCGTCGTCGCTGTCGTCGTCGCCGTCGCTGTCGGTGTCGCTGGTGTCGGACGCCGGCGCTGCGGCGGAGGCGGCCGCGGCGGCGTCCTCCTCCTCGATCAGGTCGTTGAAGCCGACCACGATCTCGGCCAGGCGCTTCTTGCCCGCCTTGTGCAGCTCGTATTCCTCGAGCAGCAGCGCGACCGAGCCCGGGAAGCTGGCGACCGAGGCCATCATCTGGCTCAGGCCTTCCTCGATGCGCTTGGCGATCGCGATCTCGCCCTCGCGGGTCAGCAGCTCGACCGTGCCCATCTCGCGCATGTACATGCGCACCGGGTCGGTGGTGCGGCCACCCTCGGTGTCGAGCGAGGTCAGCGCGGCGGCGGCTTCCTCGGCCGCGGTCTCGTCGACTTCGCGGTTGCCGCTGGACTCGCCGGCGAGCAGCAGGGTCTCGGCATCGGGCGCCACTTCATGGACATCGATGCCCATGCCGTTGATCATGCCGATGATGTCCTCGATCTGCTCCGGGTCGACCATGTCGTCCGGAAGGTGATCGTTGACTTCGGCATAGGTCAGATAGCCCTGCTCCAACCCCTTGCTGATCAGGAGCTTGATGTCGGACTGCTGGGCGGGACGTTCATTCGCCATGTGGCGCACCGTGGGAAAAGTGAACCCGTAATTATACCACCAGCGGGGCCGGGATCATGCCCGCATCTGGAAGGCGACCGGGCCGTCATCGGCCGGGCTGACCTCTCATATGGGCACCGGAACGGCCGGTTTCCACCCGTCCCGGCAAAAATGCGCCCTCCGCCGCCGTTCCGGACCCGCGGCGACGCACAGGCGGCGCGGCGTCACGCCTTCAGCAGGAAGGTCACCGGACCGTCGTTGGTCAGGCTGACGGCCATATGGGCCCCGAAACGGCCGGTTTCCACCGGGGCCGGATGCCGCGTCCGGCATTCAGCCAGCAGTCGGCTGAATACCGCCTCGGCCTCGTCCGGAGGCGCCGCGGTACTGAAGCCGGGCCGCATGCCCGAGCGGGTGTCGGCGGCCAGGGTGAACTGGCTGACCAGCAGCAGTCCGCCGCCGGTATCGGCCAGCGAGCGGTTCATGCGCCCCGCGTCATCGGCGAACACCCGGTAGCCGAGCAGGCGGCCGGCCATGCGCGCGACCTGGTCGGCGCCGTCGCCGGGCTCGATGCCGACCAGCGCCAGCAGGCCGGGGCCGATGGCGCCCACGGTCTCCCCGTCCACGGTCACGGCGGCGTGGCTGACGCGCTGGATAAGGGCGAGCATGCGGTCGGTGCGGGCGGCGACGGGACGTCCATGGCCGGCCAGCAGACCACAGCAGCGCGTGGATCGCCAGCCACCGGTGCGGGGCAGGCGCCCCTGCGTTGCGGCGGGCGCTTGCCGATAGACTTGCGCGATGCCCGGATTGCTGGCCCGTGTCCTCTACCTGCTCGCGACCGCCGTCGGCGCACTGCCGGCCGCCGTGCTGCGCGCCCTCGCCTCGGCGTCGGCCACGCTCGCCCGCGTCCTCGGCACCCGCGAGAGCCGGGTCGCCCGGCGCAACCTCGAACTCGCGTACCCGGAACTGTCGCCGGACGAGCGCGACGCCCTGCACCGCGCGGTGCTGCGGACCACCGCGCTGCAGACGCTGGAGACGCTGCGGCTGTGGACCCGGCCGCATGCGCGCAACCTGGGCATGATCCGCACGACCCATGGCGTCGGCCTGTTCGACGCGGCGCTGGCATCGGGCCAGGGCCTGATCGTCGCCGCCCCGCACTACGGCAACTGGGAGCTGCTGAACCAGTGGCTGGCCGCGCGCACGCCGATCTCGATCCTGTACCGGGCGCCGGAGTCCGCGGTCGGCGAGGCCTTCCTGCGCCTGGTCCGCGCCGGCGACCACGCACGCGTGCAGCAGGTCCGCGCCGAAGGCCCGGCGGTGCGGCAGCTGTGGAAGACCCTCAAGGCCGGCGGCGTCGTGGGAATCCTGCCCGACCAGCAGCCCAAGGCCGGCGACGGCGAGTTCGCGCCATTCTTCGGCCTGCCGGCGTTGACGATGACCCTGGTCTCGCGGCTGGCCGAACGCACCGCTGCGCCGGTGCTGTTCGCGTATTGCGAGCGTATCGGCGACGGACCGGACTTCGCCCTGCATATCGAGCCCGCGCCCGACGGCATCGCCGCTGCCGACCCGCTGCGCGGCGCCGCCGCGCTCAACGCCGCGGTCGAGCACATCGCCCGCCGCGACCCGGCGCAGTACCAGTGGACCTACAAGCGCTACAAGGCCCGACCTTCCGGCTCGGGCGACGACAATCCCTATCTGGACCTGGAACGCCGCCGATGACGGGCCCCGAATCCCGCGATGCCGCCCCGCCGCTCCCCGCGCCGGCCCCTGCCGGCGCCGATACGCCGGCACTGCCGACCGACAGCTGGCAGCCGCTGCCGGTGCGGGCGCGCACGCTGGCGACGATCAGCGCCCTGCTCGGCACCCTGCTCCCGCTGCTGGTCGCGCTGGTCCCCGGGCTGGTCTTCATCGGCCGCGACACCCCGGCGCTGGCCGTCTATGCCGCACTGCTGGTGCTGCTGCCGGCGTGGACGGTGTGGATCGCCCGGCGGCGCTGGCTGCGCACGCGCTGGCGGCTCGACGACGACGGTTTCGGCGTGCGCCGCGGCCACCTGTGGCGCCGCGACACCCGGGTGCCGGGCACCCGCGTGCAGCATCTGGACATCCAGCGCGGCCCCCTGGAACGCGTCTTCGGCCTGTCCACGCTGACCGTGCACACCGCCGGTACCCACAACAATTCCGTGGTGCTGGCCGGGCTCGACCACGTCGAGGCCGAGCGCCTGCGCGATGCGCTGGCCAGCCGCGCCGCCCGCGACGGCGACACCGACGATGAAGGCGACGATGACGACGCCGGCTGAGCCCGCGCCAGCCACGCCGCCGCTGCCGCTCGACAGCGAGCACCGCCTGCACCCGTGGTCGTGGCTGTTCGTGCTGCTGCAGAACCTGCGGCAGTTCATCGTGCCGCTGGCGGTGCTGGTGTTCGCCGGCCGCGGCCGCGGCGACGGGCTGCCGGTGTGGCTGCCGCTGATCGGCGTCGCCGCGCTGGTGCTGGTGTCGGTCTGGCAGTACCTGACCTACCGCTACCGCATCGCCGACGACCGGCTGATCGTACGCAGTGGACTGCTGGAACGCAGCGTCCGCCAGATCCCGTACTCGCGGATCCACAACGTCGCCATCCACCAGTCGCTGCTGCACCGCTTGCTGGGCGTGGCCGAGGTGCGGCTGGAATCGGCCGGCGGACACAGGCCCGAGGCGCAGATGCGGGTACTGACGATGCCCCAGGCACTGGCGCTGGAACGGCTGATCCGCAACCGCGGGCAGGCGGCCGCGGACGATGCGCAGACCGCGGCGCCGGCCGGCCGGACCCTGCTGGCACTGTCGACGGCGGAAGTGGTCAAGCTGGGACTGATCTCCAATCGCGGCATGATCGTCGTCGCCGGCGCGTTCGCGCTGGCCTGGCAGGTGCTGCCCGACCGCGCGATGGGCGACTGGCTGCTGCGTGGCGGGCGCCAGGCGGCCGACTATGCCAACACGTTCGGCACCACCTGGCTGGCCAAGGCGGCGAGCGTGGCGCTGGTGCTGGCCGTGGCGCTGGCCCTGATCCGGGCGTTCTCGGTGCTGCTGGCCCTGGTGCGCTACCACGGCTTCCGGCTGCAGCGCCAGGGCCGCCGCCTGACGGTCGAGCGCGGCCTGCTGAGCCGCTCGCGCAGCAGCGTGCCGCGCCGGCGCATCCAGGCCTGGACCCTGCGCGAAGGCCTGCTGCACCGGCTGTTCGCGCGACGCACGCTGGAGATCGACACCGCCGCGGCGCGCGGCGGCAACGGCCAGTCCGGCGGGGGGGATGCCGGGCACCGGCTGGATGCGCTGGCGCCGATCGCACCGCCGGCAACCTGCGACGCGATCGTCCGCGACGTGGCGACGCTGCCGACGTGGCCGCCTGCCGACTGGCAGCCGCTGCACCCGCGCGCCTGGCTGCGGCTGCTGCTCGGCGACGTCGTGGTGACGGCGCTGCTGTGCGCGGCGCTGGGCTGGTTCTTCCACTGGTGGGGGCTGCTGGGCCTGCTGTGGCTGCCGTGGTCGGCCTTCGTCGCCCGCCGCCACGCCAGCCGCGCCGGCTATGCGATCGACGACACCCTGGTCGCCGTGCGCGAGGGCTGGTGGACCCGGCACTGGCGCTTCGCCGAGGTCGACAAGCTGCAGACCGTGGAACTGCGGCAGTCGCCGCTGGACCGCGGCTTCGGCATGGCCGCGGTCTGGTTCGATACCGCCGGTGCCAATCCGCTGGCGCCGCAGCTGCGGCTGCGCTACCTGCCGCTGGCCACCGCCGAACGCATCCACGCGACCCTGGCGAAGGAGATCGCGCGGCGGCCGCTGCGCTGGTGAGCCCGCCGCGACGCAGGCTGGTTTTTTCGAGAATGGACGCCATATCGCCCCATGCCGTCCCCACATGTCGTTCCCCGTCCGCGCCGCCGCGCGGCCGGTGGCAGGAGTCACCGATGTCCCGCTCGTCCGAATCCGGCCCGCCCGCCAGCGTCCCCCCGTCGTCCGCCGCCGCGCTGTTCGGCGATCCGGCGGTCATCCGCTGCGAACGCGCTGTCTCGGAGCTGCGCCAGGGGCGGCCGGTGGTCATCGCCGGCCCGTCGGGCGCACGCCTGGCCTTCATCACCCTCGACGGCAGCACCGCGGGCAGCTACGCGCGGTTCGCCCGCGCCGCCGGCGACCGCCAGCACCTGACGGTCACCGCACGCCGCGCGGACGTATTGGGCCTGCAGGCGCCCGACGGCGCCCGGATTCCGCTGGCAGGCGTCGGCCACGACGCACTGGGCGCACTGGGCTTCCTGCGCGACGCCGGTGCGCCGGCGCACTGGCAGCCGGCGACCGCGCTCGACGCCGCGGGCGTGGAACTGGCCCGGCTCGGGCTGATGCTGCCGGCGCTGATCGCGGTCGATCTCGGCGACGGCGACAGCGCGTTCGCCGCCTGCTGCCAGGTCTCGATCGCCGACCTGGAGGCCGGCAGCGCGGGCGCGGCCGACGATTTCGAGCTGGTCACGCGCGCGCCGGTGCCGCTGCGCGACGTCGGCATGACCGACTTCGTGGTGTTCCGTGGCGGCGTCGCCCAGCGCGACCAGGTCGCGGTCGTGGTCGGCAATCCCGACGTCGATGCCGTGGTCCCGGTGCGGGTGCACTCCTCGTGCCTGACCGGCGACCTGTTCGGCTCGCTGAAGTGCGACTGCGGCGACCAGCTTCGCGCCGGCCTGCTGGCGCTCAAGGCGCTCGGCGGCGGCGTCCTGCTGTACCTCGACCAGGAGGGCCGCGGCACCGGCATCGCCGCGAAGATGCGCGCCTACGGCTACCAGCACGAGGGCCTGGACACGATCGACGCCGACGCCCAGCTCGGCTTCGGCGCCGACGAACGCCGCTACGGCACCGCCGCGGCGATGCTGCAGGGCCTGGGCATCCGCCGCGTCGCGCTGCTGACCAACAACCCGGACAAGGTCGCGCGGCTGCGCGAGGCCGGCATCGACGTCGTCGAGCGCCACCCGCTGACCGGCCACGTCACCGCCGAGAACGAGCAGTACCTGCGCACCAAGGCGCGCCGCGCCGGGCATGCGCTGGACGTGGATGCGCTGATCCGCGCGATGGAGTGACGCTCAGCGGCGCCGCGCGCGCAGGTAGTGCGAGAGCATGCCGAACCAGTGCTCGATGCGCTTGGTCAACGGCATCGGCGCCCGGAACAGCAGCCAGCTGTAGGCACGCAGTTCGAAGAACGTCGGCCGCGGCTTGGTACGGAACTCGGCCTTGGCGATGCGCAACCAGCGCGGGGTGACGCCGGCCCGCGCACGATAGAACTCGAGCATGCGCTCGCCGCGCGCCATGTAGCGGCAGGTGTTCAGGGGAGCGGCCGAATAGTCCTTCAGCGCGTTGCGCCCATGCTCCCGGTGCCGGACCAGCGTATCGCCGAGGTAGAACTTGCGCGCACCGAGGATCTCGCTGCCGAAGGCCAGGCAGTCGTCGGGACGCGACACCCACTCGGCGGCCATCGCCGCCGGCATGTCGAGGATCCGGGTCATCAGCGGGCGCCGCAGGCTGAGCGCGGACGTCGCCGTCGCCTGCCAGCGGTGCACGAACGCGCCCAGCAGGATCGAGATGCCCAGGTCGCGGTCTTCGCGGTCGCGCAGCATCGGCCGCTCCACATCCCCGAACAGCAGCATGTTCGTGTACACGAACCCGACATCGGCATGCTCCCGGTACACGGCCGCGATCCGTTCCAGATAGCCGGGCTCCCACAGGTCGTCGGAATCGAGCAGGGCGACGACATCGCCGCGGAGATACGCGAATCCGTTGCGCCAGGCGGCCAGTTGTCCCGCGTTGTCCTGCTCGATCAGCAGCACGCGCGGATCGTCGCCGAACGCCGCCCGCAGCACCGCGACGGAATCGTCGCGCGAGCCGTCGTCGACGACGACGATCTCCAGCGCCGGATAGCTCTGCCGCAGCACCGAGCGCACCGCGTCGACGACGTAGCCGGCGTAGTTGTAGCTGGAGACCAGCACGCTGATCGTGGGCGATGCCGTCGTCGCACCGCCGTCCGGCATCGCCTCCCGGCGCCCAGGATCGCTATTCTCAGTCATCGATGCCGTCCTCCGCCTCAGCGCGCCCGGCCAGCGACAGGAACAGGGCCTGGTAGCGTGCGTTCATCAACTCGCGGCCATGCCGCTCGACCGCGACCCGGTGCGCCTCCGCGCCCAGGCGCGCTGCCTCCGCCTCCGACTGCAGCAACGTCGCCAGCACGTCCGCCAGCGCTTCCGGATCCGCTTCCGGCACCAGCCGGCCGTCCACACCGTCGTCGATCACCTCGCGCACCCCGGGCACCGCGCTGCCGACCACCGCGCAGCCGGCGGCCATGCCTTCGAGCAGCGCCAGGGGCATGCCTTCGTAGTGGGTGCTGAGCACGCAGATCCGGTGCGCCATCAGCAGCCCCGGCACGTCGCGGCAGATGCCGGGGAACGTCACCTGCCCTTCCAGTCCCAGGCTGCGCACCAGCGTCTCGACCCGCCCACGATGCGACGCCTTGCCGCCGCCGACCAGCAGCACCGGCGGTTGCAGCCCGCGCCCACGCAGCAGTGCCACCGCGCGCACCAGCGTGTCGTGGTCCTTCTGCGCGGAGAAGCGCGCCACCATCACGATGCCGGGCGTGCGGCCGGCCATGGCATGCGCCGGCGCGGCGGAAAACGGCTGCAGCGCGATGCCGTTGGGAATCGCGACCGTGCGGTCCTCCGGCATGCCCATTTCGAGAAGACGCAGGCGCACGCCTTCCGAGCAACCGACGATCCGTGCGGTGCGCCGCGCCAGCCAGCGCGTCTGTGCCAGCCGCCACCGGGTGTAGCGCTCGCGCGTGTTGTGCTCGACGTGGACCAGCGCGGGCACGCCGGCGATCAGCCCCGCATAGCGGCCCCACAGGTGCTCGCTGAAGCCGTGTGCGACCAGCACGTCCGGGCGGAATTCCCGGCACAGCCGCACCAGCGCGTGGATGGTGGCGGCGTGCGACCAGCCCGGGACCACGACGACCGGCAGGCCTTCCTGCTCGAGCTCGCGGATCCGCGCGGGATCGGTGCGGCGCTTGCGGCGCAGGGCGAGCATCGGCTGCACCGGCCCGGGCCCCAGCGCCGCCCGCACCAGCGAGATCGCCACCTGCGTCGCACCGCCGGAAAAGCCGCCGGTGACGAAATGCAGGACGCGGACGGGGGCGGTATCGGATGCGGCGGGCATGCGGCATTGTCCATCGAAACCCGGCCCGGCGGCACCCGTGCGCCGGCGCCGGCGTCGCGACGCCGATGCCGGCATCGGGGACAATGCCCGCCTGCCTGCCCCCGGAATCGCTGTACATGACCGCTCCACTGCCCCTGTCGGGCGTCGTGATCACCCGCAACGAGGCCGACCGCATCGGGCGCTGCCTCGCGTCGCTGGCGCCGGTCTGCGCCGAGCTGCTGGTCGTGGATTCCGGCTCGACCGACGCGACCGTCGACATCGCGCGCGCGGCCGGGGCCCGGGTCGTGCACCAGGACTGGCTCGGCTTCGCCGCGCAGAAGACCCTGGCCACGTCGCTGGCGCGGCAGCCCTGGGTGCTGCTGCTCGATGCCGACGAATGGCTGGACGACGGGGCCGGTCCGGCGCTGCGCGCGCTGTTCGCGTCGGACCGGCTCGAATCCTGCGATGTGTGGTGCCTGCGCAGGCGCACGCGCTTCCTCGGCCATCCGCTGCGCTTCGGCGGCTGGAGCCGCGAATGGGTGCACCGCCTGTCCCGGCCCGACATGCGCTATCTGCCGGTGCTCGTCCACGAAGGCCCCGACCTCGCCGGCCTGCGCGTGGGCCATTGCGATGCGCGGATCGAACACGAGACCGCGCGCTCGCGCGCCGAGTACCGCGCCAAGCTGTCCGGTTACGCGCAGCTCTGGGCGAGCCAGCGCCATCAGGCCGGCAGGCGGGCCGGGCCGCTGGCCGCGCCCGTCCATGCGCTGGCCTACTGGCTGAAGCACTACGTGCTGCAGGGCGGGTTCCTCGACGGCGCGACCGGCTGGCGCTTCCATGCCTGCCACACGCGCTACGTCTACGAGAAATATGCGCGACTGCGGCGGATGCAGGGGAATGCCGCCGCCGACCCGCGCGCCTGAAGCGACCGCCCCCGAAAGGAGCGGCGCCACGATCGGCAGGTTCTCCGGCCGCTCAGCCCGTCCTGCGCAGCCGCGCGTAGAAGAACCCGTCGGTGCCGTCGTCGCCCGGCAGGCGCTGGCGGCCGACGCCGCTGTCGCGGCCGAAGCGCGCGTCCAGCGGATCGGCACGGAACCGGGGATGCCGGGCCAGGAACGCATCGACCTGCGCCGCATTCTCGCGCCGCAGGATCGAGCAGGTGGCGTACAGCAGCACGCCGCCGGGCGCGACGACGCCGGCCAGTGCGTCGAGCAGGCGCGCCTGCAGGTCGACCAGCGCGTCGACGTCGCGCGCGCGGCGGTGCAGCAGCACGTCGGGCTGGCGGCGGACGATGCCGGTCGCCGAGCACGGCGCGTCCAGCAGCACCGCGTCGAACGGCGTGCCGTCCCACCAGTTGCCGACGTCCAGCGCATCTTCCGCGCGCAGCCGCGCCGAGGCGCCGACGCCGAGCCGGGCGAAAGTCTCGCCGATGCGCGCCACCCGCGGCGCGGCGATGTCGAGCGCCAGCAGGCGCAGCGCCGGGTCGCGCTCCAGCAGGTGCGCGCTCTTGCCGCCGGGCGCGGCGCAGGCGTCGAGCACGCGCGCGCCGGCGGGCGGGGCCAGCGCATCGGCGACCAGCTGCGCGGCGCCGTCCTGCACCGACACCGCACCATCGGCGAAACCCGGCAACGCGTCGACCGGCACCGGCGTATCGAGCACCACCGCATCGGCCGCGAGCGCCGCGGGCCGCGCCTCGATGCCGGCCTCGCGCAGCCTGTCGAGATAGGCCTCTCGGCTGCCGCGGCGACGGTTGACCCGCAGCCACTGCGGCGCGGGCGCGGCGCTGGCGGCGACGATCGCGTCGGCCGCATCCGGCCAGTCCCGCCGCACCTCGCCCAGCAGCCACGCCGGCCATGCGGCGTCGGCCGGTGCCGCCGGCAATCCCTCCTTCTGCGCGCGCCGCAGCAGGGCATTGACCAGCCCGGCCTGATGCGCGCGGCCGAGCAGGCGCGCGGCATCGACGGTGGCGTTGAGCGCGGCATGGTCCGGCAGCTGCATCGGATCGAGCTGGGCGAATCCCGCGTACAGCAGCGCGCGCAGCGCTGCATCGCGGCGCGGCAACGGCCGCGGCATCCACGCGGCCAGCGCGGCGGCGTAGCGGGCCTGGTTGCGCAGCGCGGCGAAGCAGATCGCCTCGACCAGCGCGCGGTCGCGCGGATCGGCGATTCCCGGCAGCGCCGCCGACAGTTCCGCCTTCAGCGAACGGCCGCGATGCAGCACCGCATCGAGCACCTGCGCCGCGACGACGCGCACGCGGCTGCCGGGCGCGGCGCTCATGCCGGCCACGCGACGGCCCCCTGGCGACGACCACAGGGCGCCACGGCGCCGGTGCGCGCCACCGTCATCCCTGCGCCGCGGCTGCGGCCCTCAGCCCGCCGCGCGCATTGACGTAGTCGGCGGCGGTGATCGCCTTGCCGCCGGCGCGCTGCAGCGTGCGGATGCGCAGCGCACCCTCGCCGCAGGCGATGTCGATGCCGTCGCGCCCGGCCGCCAGCAGCGTGCCCGGCGCCTGTCCATGCGCCGAGGGCAAGGCGGTCGCGGCATGGATGCGCAGCTTCTCGCCGGCGACCTCGCCCTCGGCGACCGGCCACGGATTGAATGCGCGCACCTGGTCGGCGAGCTGCTGCGCGGGCCTGCTCCAGTCCAGCCACGCCTCGGCCTTGTCGAGCTTGTGCGCATAGGTCACGCCGGTCTCCGGCTGCGGCTGCGGCACCGGCCGGATCCCGGCACGCAGCAGGCCCAGGCCATCGGTGATGACCTGCGCGCCGAGCCGGGCGAGGCGGTCGTGCAGGTCGCCTGCGGTGTCCGTGGGCGCGATCGGCGTGCTCAGCTTCAGCAGCACCGGCCCGGTATCCAGGCCCTTCTCCATCTGCATCAGGCAGACCCCGGTCTCGGCGTCGCCGGCCTGGATCGCACGCTGGATCGGCGCGGCGCCGCGCCAGCGCGGCAGCAGCGAGGCGTGCACGTTCCAGCAGCCGAAGCGCGGGATGTCGAGCACCGCCTGCGGCAGCAGCAGGCCGTAGGCGACGACGATCATCAGGTCCGGCGCCAGCGCGCGCAGCGCGTCCTGAACATCGGCGCCCTTCAGGCGCTCGGGCTGGCGCACCACCAGGCCGCGGGTCTCGGCCTCGCGCTTGACCGGCGATGGGGTCAGCACCCGGCCGCGACCGGCCGGCCGGTCGGGCTGGGTATAGACCGCAACGACCTCGCGGCGGGCGTCGGCGGCCTGCAGCGCCGGTACGGCGAAGTCGGGGGTTCCGGCGAAGACGATTCTCATGGACGGGATTCGGGATTGGGGATGGAGGGATTCGGAACAGCGAAGGGCATGCGGATCGGAGTTCTTCGAATCCCCAATCCCCAGTTCCTAATCCCGGTCCTTCCGCAGCTTCTCGAGCTTCTTCAGCGCGCGGTCGCGCTTGAGCGGCGACAGGTAGTCGATGAACAGCTTGCCGTCGAGGTGGTCGATCTCGTGCTGCACGCAGGTCGCCAGCAGGCCGTCGACGCTCAGCTCGAACGGCTTGCCGTGGCGGTCCAGCGCCTCGACGACGATGCCGTCGGCACGGGTCACGTCGGCGAACACGCCGGGGATCGACAGGCAGCCCTCGGTGTGCACGCGCAGGTCCTTCGAGGCCTCGCGGATCGTCGGGTTGACGAACACCAGCGGCTGGTCGCGGGACTCGGTGACGTCGATGACCAGGAAGCGCTCGTGGGTGTCGATCTGGGTCGCGGCCAGGCCGATGCCGGGCGCCTCGTACATGGTCTGGAACATGTCGTCGAGCAGCCGCTGGAACGCCGGGTCGGCGAAACGGTCGCCGGCAACCGGCGCGGCGACCTTGCGCAGGCGGGAATGGGGATATTCGAGGATGGGGAGCAGGGACATTTTCGAACCGAACAGCGAAGGCGGTCACAGCCGCGGACATGATTTGCCATTGTACCGTCCGGGGCGCTTGCGCCGCCGCGCGGGTTTCAGGCTATATTGCGGCGCTGCAAGGGGAAATCTCCAAGGGGAGCGGGTAGATGGCCGGCATGTTTCAGCGCCTTTCCCGGTCGCTTCGCACGGCGTCTGCCGTCGCGTTGCTGACCGTTACGACGTTTGCCGCCGCGCAGGGGATGCGTGGCGATCATCCAGACACCTACGTGGTGGTCCGCGGCGACACGCTGTGGGGCATCGCCGGGCGCTTCCTGGACAAGCCCTGGCTGTGGCCGGAGATCTGGCAGGCGAATCCGCAGATCGCCAATCCGCACCTGATCTATCCGGGTGACGTGATCAGCCTGGCCTACCTCAACCGGGTGACGCTGCAGCCGGGACCGCGCCCGGAGACCATCGCGCCGATCGACGCGATCTCGCTGGCCGACATCGAGCCGTTCCTGAAGAACCGCAGCATCGTCTTCAGCTTCGACGAACTGCCGTACGTGCTCGGCGCCGAGGACACCCGCCTGCGCGGCAGCCTCGACCGCAACATCTACGTCACCGGCCTGGACAACGCCCAGCCGGGCCAGCGCTACGCGGTGATCCGCCCGGCCACCGAGTTCTACGGCGCGCGCCGCAGCCGCGACCTCGACTACCGCGGCAAGCGCGTCCATGGCGAAGGCAACCTGTGGCGCGACACCATTCCGAAGCTCAACGGCCAGGACGCCTTCCTGGGCTACGAGATCGTGCAGATGGGCGTGGCCACGGTGCTGCGCGGTCCGACCCCGGACAGCGAGGCCACCACGCTGGTGCTCGACGACAACGGCTTCGAGGCCCGCCCCGGCGACCGCCTGACCCCGGTCAACCCGCAGCCCTACGACCTGCAGTTCTTCCCGCACCCGCCGTCGGCCGACGCGGTCGCCGCCGACGCGCGCATCCTCGCCGTGGCCGATGCGCTGATCACCGGCGGCCCGCGCGACGTGATCGCGATCTCCGCCGGCCACCAGCAGGGCGTGGACAACGGCACGGTGTTCTCGGTCTGGCGCGGCGGCCCGCATTCGGTCGACCGGGTCCGCCACCCGAACACCTCGCGCATCACCGACGCGCCGAACCCCGGCTCGCGCCGCAACCGCATGCCGGACGAATACGCCGCGCACGCGATGGTGTTCCGCACCTTCGACCACGTCAGCTACGCGCTGGTCATGGAGGGCGAGAAGCCGGCGCAGGTCGGCTACCGCCTCAAGCACCCGGACGCGACCTACTGAGCCGCGGGGTTTCCTGACAGCACGATGCGACGGCACCTTCGGGTGCCGTCGCCGTTTGCGGCCCAGGATGGCCGCATGCCCCTTGCCGCCCCCACCGACACCGATGCACTGCTGCGCCTGGTCCTGGCCGGCGGCGCCTCCGCGCCGCGACGCGCCCTGCTCGATGGCGCCAGGCCCGCCGCGGCCCTGGCGGCAGGGTCGGGCGCGTGGCGCGCCGCCGGCCTCGACGCCGCCCAGGTCGCGGCGCTGCGCGCACCCGACGGCATGCGCCTGGACGCGGCCGCGCGCTGGCTGGAAGCGAGCGGCCATCACCTGCTCGGCTGGCACGACCCCGACTATCCCGCCCTGCTGCGCCGGGTGCAGAATCCGCCGTTGGCGCTGTTCGTCGCCGGCGACCCCGCCCTGCTGTGGCATCCGTCGGTGGCGATCGTCGGCAGCCGCGCACCGACCGCGGGCGGCCGCGACAACGCCGCGGCGTTCGCCCACCGGTTCGCGGCCAGCGGCCTGGCGGTCGCCAGCGGGCTGGCCAGTGGCATCGACACCGCCGCACATGCCGCGACGCTCGACGCCGGCGGCACCACGCTCGCCGTGCTCGGGACCGGCATCGACATCCCCTATCCGCGCGCCAACGCCGGCCTGCACGCACGCATCGCCGCCGCCGGCGCGGTGGTCAGCGAGTATCCGCCGGGGACGCCCGGGCGCCCAGAGCAGTTCCCCAGCCGCAACCGGATCATCGCCGGCCTGGCGCTGGGCACGCTGGTGGTCGAGGCCGCGCACCGCTCGGGCGCACTGATCACCGCGCGCCTGGCCGGCGACGCCGGCCGCGAGGTGTTCGCGATCCCCGGCTCGATCCACAATCCCAAGGCACGCGGCTGTCACCGCCTGCTGCGCGACGGGGCGATGCTGGTGGAGACGCCCGACGAGGTGGCCGCCGCGCTGGCGCCCATGGCCGGGGCGCTGGCCGACACCTTGCGCCAGCGCCTTCACGCCCCCATCCCATGCCCCGGAACAGCCTGCGAAACGCCCACCGCGCGCGCTGTTTCCGGCACCGCTGAACACGGCCCCGGCCCGACACCCACCCCCGACCCCGACTACAACCGCTTGTGGATGGCCCTGGGCCACGACCCAAGCGGTATGGATGAACTGGTCGAACGCAGTGGATTGACGGTTGCCCGTGCGTCGGCCATGCTGCTGTCCATGGAGCTGGATGGACGCGTCGAAGTCGCACACGGTCGGTATAGCCGAAAGTCCTGACACATACGCGCCCGAGGGCGCAGGCCGGGGGAAATGAAAGAAAGCATCCTGGATGTCCTGCTCTACCTGTTCGAACACTATTTCACCGAGGACGCGGATCTCGTCCGGGACCGAGATTCATTGCAGAACGGCCTGCTCCAGGCCGGTTTCAGTCCCGCCGAGGTCAACAAGGCCTTCGACTGGCTCGATGCACTGGCCGACCAGCGGCCATTGGCGTCGGTGGTCCGCGCCAACGGTCCGACCCGGGTCTACTACGGCCCCGAGCTGGACCGGCTGGATGTCGAGTGCCGGGGCTTCCTGCTGTTCCTCGAGCAGCACGGCGTGCTCGACGCCGACCAGCGCGAGCTGGTGCTCGACCGCGTGCTGGCGCTGGACCAGGACGAGCTCGACCTCGACGACCTCAAGTGGGTCGTGCTGATGGTGCTGTTCAACCAGCCCGGCAGCGAGGCGGCGTACGCCTGGATGGAAACCCAGATGTTCGTCGACGAGCCCGAGCCGGTGCACTGATACGTCCCCGCGCGGCCCCGCGCCGCGCATCGACGCCTGCGTGCCCATCCGCGGGTTCACCCGCCTCCGCTCGCACCGTCGCCGGTCACTGCCTGCTTGGGGCAACGGCCGCGCTCCAGTACGATGGCGCCGGGGCAATGCCTGAACGCTGCTGTGGCCCGCGACCCCGGTCGCGGCGCCGGCGTGCGGGCTGCATGCTCCGCCCGTCCCCACGCGAGCGCGCCCGATGTCCGACTGGTACTACCTCGATTCCGCCCGGCACCGCCACGGCCCGGTCCCCGGAGACGATCTGGTGCGCCTGCTGCAATCCGGCGCCCTGCATGCCGGCACCCCGGTCTGGCGCGAGGGCATGGCCGACTGGCAGTCGCTGTCGGCCGTGCTGCCGTCGCTCGGGATCGCCGTCCCGCCGCCGCTGCCGCCGTCCGCCGCGCCTGCACCGCGCCGCGGCAACCCCGGCTGCTGGATCGCCCTGGCGGTGGCCGCCGCGTTCGGCGTGGTGGTCGTCGCGATCCTCGCCGCGATCGCACTCCCGGCCTACCGCGACTACGTGCAACGCGCAAAGGTGGCCGAGGCCGTGGTCGGTGCCGCGCCGCTGCGCGCGGCCATCGCCGGCCACGTCGCCGCGACCGGCCATTGCCCGGATGCGGGTGCCGAATCGCTGGAGTTCGCGCTGGCCACGGCCCGCACCTCGCCGCGGCTGGGCGAGGTCCATATCCAGGACACCGGCGGACGCTGCGGCTTCAAGCTGCTGCTGCGCGGCATGGACGACCCGCGCCTGGACGGCGCCACGCTGCGCTATACGCTCGATCCCGAAGACGGCAGCTGGCAATGCGAGAGCACGCTCGATGCCCGCTATCTCTCCGCCGATTGCCGCCGCTGAGGCGGTCGACGCCACCTGCCGCCACGCCGGCCCGGCAATCGGCCCGGTGATTGGCCCAGACCCCGCCCCTCCCTCACAGACAGGACGCGCCTTCCGATGACCGACTGGTACTACGCCGACGCCACCAACACCCGCCAGGGTCCCGTGGCCGCCACCGACCTGCTGCGCCTGCGCCAGACCGGCCGGGTCAACGACGACACCCTGCTGTGGCGCGAAGGACTGTCGGAGTGGCTGCCCTGGCGCACGCTGCAGGACGAGTTCGGACCCGATGCCGACGCCGCGCCGACGTCCGACACCTGGACGCTCGAGGCCACCGTCCCCGCCGACGCCGGCGCCGTGCTGTCGACATCGACCAGCCAAGTGGCCGCCGCCGACAACGGCGGCTGGCGGCCGCTGACCGAATCCGCCGCCACTGCCGGCGGCGTCGCCTCGCCGTACGCGCCACCGGCCGCACCAGTCGCGCGCGCCGCGCAGGTGGTGCACGGCGGCGAGATCGTCTATGCCGGGTTCTGGAAGCGCGTGGCCGCCTACGTCATCGACTCGCTGATCGTCGGCTTCGCCGGCATGATCATCGGCGGCCTGGTCGGTGGCGTGATCGGCGGCATCGCCGGCGCCAGCGGTGCCTTCGATGCGGGCGCGCTGATCGCGATCCAGATCGTCGCCAACCTGCTGTCGATCCTCATCAGCGCGGCCTACTACGCCGGTTTCCATGCCTCGTCGATGCAGGCCACGCTGGGCAAGATGGCGGTCGGCATCAAGGTCGTCCGCGTCGACGGCAGCCGGATCAGCCTGGCCCGCGGCATCGGCCGCTACTTCGCCACGATCCTGAGCACGCTGATCCTGGGCATCGGCTTCCTGATGGCCGGCTTCACCCAGCGCAAGCAGGCGCTGCACGACATCGTCTGCGACACCCTGGTGGTCGACAAGTGGGCGTTCACCGCCAATCCCGAGCTGCAGCAGCCCGGCCTGGGTGTGGTCACGTGGATCGTGCTGGGCATCGCCGGCGGCCTGTTCGCGCTGCTGCTGGCGGCCATCATGCTGGCGATCGCGCTGGGCAGCTGACCCCCCGGCACGATCGCACCCGGCCCGGTGCCGCTTGACAGGCCGGGGCCGGCGTGATTCCACTATAAAAGCAACTGACCGCCCGGGGCCCGTCCCCGGGCGTCGTCATCTTCACCCTTTTTGCGGTGCGCCTTCCCCCGGCCGCACCCGGATGTCCACAGACCATGGCCAAGAACCTCCTCATCGTCGAGTCGCCCGCCAAGGCCAAGACGATCAACAAGTACCTCGGCAAGGACTTCCAGGTCCTGGCGTCGTATGGCCACGTGCGCGACCTGATCCCGAAGGAGGGCGCGGTGGACCCGGCGCACGGCTTCGCGATGCGCTACGACCTGATCGACAAGAACGAGAAGCACGTCGAGGCGATCGCCAAGGCGGCCAAGGGAGCCGAAGGCATCTTCCTGGCGACCGACCCGGACCGCGAGGGCGAGGCGATCAGCTGGCACATCGCGGAGATCCTGAAAGAACGCGGACTGCTGGAGAACCGCAGCCTGCAGCGCGTGGTGTTCACCGAGATCACCCCGCGCGCGATCAAGGAGGCGATGCTGCATCCGCGCGCGATCGCCGGCGACCTGGTCGATGCGCAGCAGGCGCGCCGCGCGCTGGACTACCTGGTCGGCTTCAACCTGTCGCCGGTGCTGTGGCGCAAGGTCCAGCGCGGCCTGTCGGCCGGTCGCGTGCAGTCGCCGGCGCTGCGCATGATCGTCGAGCGCGAGGAGGAGATCGAGGCCTTCATCGCGCGCGAGTACTGGAGCATCGAGGCCGAGTGCGCGCACCCGGCACAGCCGTTCACCGCGCGGCTGACCAGGCTCGACGGGCAGAAGTTCGAGCAGTTCACCGTCACCGACGGCGATACCGCCGAGGCCGCGCGCCAGCGCATCCAGGCGGCCGCGCAGGGCGCGCTGCACGTCACCGATGTCGCCAGCAAGGAACGCAAGCGCCGCCCGGCGCCGCCGTTCACCACCTCGACGCTGCAGCAGGAGGCCTCGCGCAAGCTCGGCTTCACCACCCGCCGCACGATGCAGGTCGCGCAGAAGCTCTACGAGGGCGTGGCGATCGGCGACGAGGGCACGGTCGGCCTGATCAGCTACATGCGTACCGACTCGGTCAGCCTGTCGCAGGAGGCGCTGGGCGAGATCCGCGACGTCATCGCGCGCGATTTCGGCACCGCGTCGCTGCCCGACAAGCCCAACACCTACCAGACCAAGTCGAAGAACGCGCAGGAGGCGCACGAGGCCGTGCGCCCGACCTCGGCGCTGCGCACGCCGGCCCAGGTGGCGCGCCACCTGACCGACGACGAGCGCCGGCTCTACGAGCTGATCTGGAAGCGCGCCGTCGCCTCGCAGATGATCCCCGCGACGCTCAACACCGTCACCGTCGACCTCGCCGCCGGCAGCGAGCACAGCTTCCGCGCCTCGGGCACCACGGTGGTGGTGCCGGGCTTCCTGGCCGTCTACGAGGAAGGCAAGGACAGCAAGGCCAAGGAGGACGAGGACGAGGGCCGCAAGCTGCCGGCGATGAAGACCGGCGACCGCGTGCCGCTGGACCGCATCCATGCCGAGCAGCACTTCACCCAGCCGCCGCCGCGCTTCACCGAAGCGGCGCTGGTCAAGGCGCTCGAGGAGTACGGCATCGGCCGGCCGTCGACCTACGCCTCGATCATCCAGACCCTGTTGTTCCGCAAGTACGTCGAGATGGAGGGCCGCAGCTTCCGGCCCAGCGACGTCGGCCGCGCGGTGTCGAAGTTCCTGTCGAGCCACTTCACCCGCTACGTCGACTACGACTTCACCGCCAGGCTCGAGGACGACCTCGACGCGGTCTCGCGCGGCGAGGAGGACTGGATCCCGCTGATGGAGAAATTCTGGGGCCCGTTCAAGGAGCTGGTCGACGAGAAGACCGAGTCGGTCGACCGCACCGAAGCGACCGGCGCGCGCGAACTCGGCACCGACCCCAAGACCGGCAAGCCGGTCAGCGTGCGGCTGGGCCGGTTCGGGCCGTACGCGGCGATCGGCAGCACCGCCGAGGACGCCGAGGACAAGCCGAAGTTCGCCTCGCTGCGGCCCGGCCAGAGCATGCACACGATCTCGCTGGAGGACGCGCTGGAGCTGTTCCTGATGCCGCGCATCCTCGGCGAGGACAAGGGCGAGCAGGTCAGCGTCGGCATCGGCCGGTTCGGCCCGTTCGCCAAGCGCGGCAGTGTCTACGCCTCGCTGAAGAAGGAGGACGACCCGTACAAGGTCGACCTGGCGCGCGCGGTATTCCTGATCGAGGAGAAGGAAGAGATCGCGCGCAACCGGATCATCAAGGAATTTCCCGACAGCGACATCCAGGTCCTCAACGGCCGCTTCGGCCCGTACATCAGCGACGGCAAGCTCAACGGCAAGATCCCCAAGGACCGCGAGCCGGCTTCGCTGACGTTCGAGGAAGTGACGAAGCTGCTCGAGGAAACCGGCAAGCCGGTGCGCAAGGGCTTCGGCGCCAAGAAGGCGGCAACCAAGAAGGTCGCGGCGAAGAAGGAACCCGCGGCGAAGAAGGCCGCGACCAGGAAGGCACCGGCGAAGAAGGCAGCCAAGAAGGCGGCGAAGAAGATCGCGAAAAAGGCCGTCGCCGCGCCGCAGCCGGAGAAATCGCTGCTGACGCCGGCCAAGGTCGTGCCCGGCAAGAAGCGCGTGGTCAAGGCATCGGCGGACGACGCCCCGTTCTGAGCGCGGTGCCGCGCCCGCCATGCCCGCTTCCGCGCACCGCATCGACATCCCCGCCGCCGCCGCGCTGCTCCGGCGCGGCGGTGTCGTCGCCTACCCGACCGAAGGCGTCTGGGGACTGGGCTGCGACCCGTTCGACGAGGCGGCGGTCATGCGCCTGCTGGCGATCAAGCAGCGCCCGGTCGACAAGGGCCTGATCCTCGTCGCCGGAGACGCGGGCCAGCTCGACGGCATCGTCGACTGGGTCGCGCTGCCGGCATCGCGCCGCGACGCGGTGCTGGCCAGCTGGCCGGGCCCGCATACCTGGATCGTGCCGGCCGCGGCCACGGTGCCCGCGTGGATCACCGGCGCGCACGCCGGCATCGCCGTGCGCGTCAGCGCCCACCCTGGCGTGGTCGCGCTGTGCGCGGCATTCGGCGGCGCACTGGTGTCGACCAGCGCCAATCCGGCCGGCGCGCCGGCCGCCCGCAGCGCCGACGCGATCGATGCCACGCTGCTGGCGACGATCGACGGCGTGCTGGCCGGCGGGACCGGCGGCCGCACCCAGCCCTCGACGATCCGCGACGCCGCCAGCGGCGCGACGCTGCGCGCCTGACGCGCAACCGGCTGGGCGGCAACGGCGGTGGGACCGGTCCCTCGCCGATGAGGAAAGGACGCCGCTCCGACCTTGCGTAGGTCGGCCCACGCGGCCGACGTGCGCGATGCCCGGGGCCTCGGGCGTCAGGGGCGTCGGGGGCGTCGCCCCGACCTACGCAGCGGCAGGAAGGCCGTCGGCACGCGTCCGCATGCGAGGCGCAAGCCCTGCGGGCTGACCGGGAGTCCCGATGTCGGGTGCGTGGCGCGGACCTGTGGCGGATACCAAAGAACGGGCGGCGAATGGACCGCGGATGAACGCCGTTTGTGCAGTTTCAGATGCAACGGAACCGCCGCCTCGCATGCGGTTGCCGCACCGCACAAACTATGCTCTATTCGTCGGCCCGGCGTGGAAGCGTTGTCGCGGTGCAGGACCATGGCGCTCCGATCCCCGCGCCAGCCCTGTTGCCCCAGTGGACCACGATGACGACGATGCCGGCCCTCCCGGATCGGGGCCTCTACGACCCCGCCGATGAACGCGACGCCTGCGGTTTTGGACTGATTTCCCGGATCGGCGGCGCCGGTTCGCGCGAGATCGTCGACATCGCCCTGCAGGCGCTCGCGCGCATGGCGCATCGTGGCGGCATCGCCGCCGACGGCCTGTCGGGCGACGGCTGCGGCGTGCTGCTGTGCGGTGCCGACGACTTCGTCCGTGCGATCGCCGGCGAAGCCGGGCTCGACCTCGGCAACGGCCTGTTCGCCGCCGGCATGGTGTTCCTGCCGCGCGACGAGGCGGCGGCCGCGCGCTGCCGCGAAACGCTGGCACAGCACCTGGCCGACGGCGGCGTGGCGGTCGCCGGCTGGCGCGTGGTGCCGGTCGACGCCGCGGCCTGCGGCCAGCTCGCGCGCGCATCGATGCCGTACATCGAACAGGTGTTCGTCACCGCGCCCGCAGGCGAGGTCGCGGCATTCGAGCGCGCGCTGTATCTGGCCCGCCGCCGCGCCGAACAGGCGCTGCGCGAGCACGAGGACTTCTACGTCGTCGGCCTGACGCCGCGGCTGCTCGGCTACAAGGGCATGGTCCTGCCCAGCCACCTGACCCAGCTGTTCCCGGACCTGCAGCGCCGCGACCTGACCGCGCGCACCGTGCTGTTCCACCAGCGCTTCTCCACCAACACCCTGCCACGCTGGCCGCTGGCGCACCCGTTCCGGCGGCTGGCGCACAACGGCGAGATCAACAGCATCGAGGGCAACCGGCGCTGGGCGCAGGCGCGCCGCGGCGTGTGGGCATCACCGCTGCTCGACATCGGCGAGTTCGACGAGCCGGTGACGATGCACGGCTCCGACTCGCAGACCCTCGACAACATGCTCGAGTGGCTGCTGCTCGGCGGCATGGACCTGCCGCAGGCGATGCGCATCCTGATGCCGCCGGCGACCCAGTCGCTGGAATACAAGGACGCCGACCTCGCCGCGTTCTACGAGTACTACGCGATCAACTCCGAGCCGTGGGACGGCCCGGCCGGCGTGGTGATGTGCGACGGCCGCCATGCCGCGTGTACGCTCGACCGCAACGGCCTGCGCCCGGCGCGCTGGACCCTGTCGCAGGACGGCGTCTTCTGCATCGCATCGGAAACCGGCGTCTGGGACGTCGCGCCGGAACGGGTCAAGGCCAAGGGCAAGCTCGGCCCGGGCGAGATGATCGCCATCGACCTCGATACCGGCACCCTGCTCGACAACGACGCGATCGACGCGATCAACCGCGCGCGCGCGCCCTACAAGCAGTGGCTCAAGCGCGGCATGAGCTACCTGCATACCGAACTGATCGACCCGGCGCTGGCCGCCGAACCCTTCCCCGCCGATACCCTGCTCGCGTTCCAGAAGCTGTTCCAGCTCTCGCGCGAGGAGCAGGAGTCGATCCTGCGGCCGCTGGCGGAGACCGAGCAGGAAGGCATCGGCTCGATGGGCGACGACGTGCCGATGGCGGCGATCAGCCAGCGCGTGCGCCCGTTGTACGACTGCTTCAGGCAGGCCTTCGCGCAGGTCACCAACCCGCCGATCGACCCGCTGCGCGAAGGCGGGGTCATGACCCTGTCCACGCAGATCGGCCGCGAGGGCAACATCTTCCTCGAGCGCGCCGAGAACGTGCACCACGTGCTGCTGAACTCGCCGGTGCTGTCGCAGCGCAAGCTGCGCCAGCTGCTGGCGATGCCGCGCTTCGAACGCGCCAACCGCCTGCTGCACCTGTACTTCGACGAAGGCGACACGCTCGAGGGCGCGCTGCACCGGCTGTGCGCCGAGGCCGAGGCGGCCGCGCGCGACGGCGTGGAGATCCTGCTGCTCAGCGACCGCTACCCCAAGCGCGGCACGGTGCCGGTGCACGCGCTGCTGGCGACCGGTGCGATCCACCTGCACCTGATCCGCACCGGCCTGCGCTGCGACGTGAACCTGGTCATCGAGACCGGCACCGCGCGCGATCCGCACCACTTCGCCTGCCTGATCGGCTTCGGCGCGACCGCGGTCTATCCCTACCTCGCCTACCAGACGCTGCATGCGCTGGGCCGGCGCGGCGTGCTGGCGACCACGGCCGGCGACGAGATGCTGCAGCTCGGCCGCAGCTACCGCCGCGGCATCCGCAAGGGCCTGCTGAAGATCCTGTCGAAGATGGGCATCGGCAGCATCGCCAGCTATCGCGGCGCGCAGCTGTTCGAGATCGTCGGCCTGGATGCCGACGTCGTCGCCCTGTGCTTCGCCGACACGCCGTCGCGGATCGGCGGCGCCGGGTTCGCGCGGCTCGAGGCCGACGCGCGTGCGCTGGCCGCGCACGGCTGGGACGACAACGCCCTGCCCGAACCCGGCGGCCTGCTGCACTACGTGCACGGCGGCGAATACCACCAGTTCAACCCCGACGTCGTGCAGTCGCTGCAGCGCGCGGTGCTGACCGGCGAGCGCGCCGACTGGAAGCGCTACTCGGACTTCGTCGACAACCGCCCGCCCGCGGCGCTGCGCGACCTGCTGCGGCCGAAGGCGGCCGCCGCGCCGCTGCCGCTCGACGAGGTCGAGCCGGTGGCGTCGATCGTGCGCCGCTTCGACTCGGCGGCGATGAGCCTGGGCGCGCTGTCGCCGGAAGCGCACGAGGCGCTGGCGATCGCGATGAACCGGCTCGGCGGCCGCAGCAACAGCGGCGAAGGCGGCGAGGACCCGGACCGCTACGGCAGCGACCGGCGCAGCAAGATCAAGCAGATCGCCTCGGGCCGCTTCGGCGTGACCCCCGAGTACCTGATCAACGCCGACGTGCTGCAGATCAAGGTCGCGCAGGGCGCCAAGCCCGGCGAGGGCGGGCAGCTGCCCGGCAGCAAGGTCAATCCGCTGATCGCGCGGCTGCGCTACGCCAAGCCGGGCATCGGCCTGATCTCGCCGCCGCCGCACCACGACATCTACTCGATCGAGGACCTGGCGCAGCTGATCTTCGACCTGCGCCAGATCAATCCCCAGGCGCTGATCTCGGTCAAGCTGGTCAGCCATGCCGGCGTCGGCACGATCGCCGCCGGCGTGGTCAAGGCCGGCGCCGACCTGATCACGATCTCCGGCCACGACGGCGGCACCGGCGCCAGCCCGCTGGGCTCGATCCGCTACGCCGGCGCGCCGTGGGAACTGGGCCTGTCGGAGGCGCGCCAGGCGCTGCAGTTCAACGACATGCGCGACAAGGTGCTGCTGCAGACCGACGGCGGCCTGAAGACCGGCTACGACGTGGTCAAGGCCGCGCTGCTCGGCGCCGACACCTTCGGCTTCGGCACCGCGCCGATGATCGCGCTGGGCTGCAAGTACCTGCGCATCTGCCACCTCAACAACTGCGCGACCGGCGTGGCCACCCAGGACGAGCGCCTGCGCGCCAACCACTACAAGGGCCTGCCCGAACGCGTGGAGACGTTCTTCCGCAACGTCGCCGAGGACGTGCGCGAGCACCTGGCCGCGCTCGGCGCACGTTCGCTCGACGAGATCGTCGGCCGCACCGACCTGCTGGAGCAGCACGTGCGCGAGACCCGCGACCTGGTCGACGTCGACCTGTCGATGCTGCTGCGCCGCGATCCCGGCAAGCCGGCGGCGTACTGCGGATCGCCCGCACTGCAGGTTCCGCCCGGCGGCCTGGCCGCGACCCTCGACGCGCGGCTGGCGAAGGCCATCGCGCGCGGCGACGGCGGTGCGTACGACTTCGACATCCACAACACCGATCGCAGCATCGGCACCCGGCTGTCGGGCCTGATCGCGCGCCACCACGGCAACACCGGCATGGCCGACCGGCCGCTGACGCTGCGGCTGCGCGGCAGTGCCGGCCAGAGCCTGGGCGCGTTCAACGCCGGTGGCCTGCACATCGATCTCGAAGGCGAGGCCAACGACTACGTCGGCAAGGGCATGGCCGGCGGCCGCATCGTGCTGCGCCCGCCGACGGGCAGCGCGTTCGAGTCGCGGCTGACGCCGATCCTCGGCAACACCTGCCTGTACGGCGCGACCGGCGGCGAACTGTACGCCGCGGGCCGCGCAGGCGAGCGCTTCGGCGTGCGCAACTCCGGCGCGGTCGCGGTCATCGAGGGCGCCGGCGACCACTGCTGCGAATACATGACCGGCGGCGCGGTCGCGGTGCTCGGCCGCATCGGCCTGAACTTCGGCGCCGGCTTCACCGGCGGCATCGCCTACGTGCTCGACCTGGAACGCGATTTCGTCGACCGCTACAACCACGAACTGATCGACATCCTGCGGGTCACGCCCGAGGCGTTCGACAACTACCGCCAGCACCTGCGCGACCTGATCGAGGCCCATGCGCGGCTGACGGGCAGCGCGTGGAGCGCGCGGATCCTCGACGAGTTCCGCGATTTCGTCGGCAAGTTCTGGCTGGTCAAGCCCAAGGCCGCGAGCCTGAAGGCGCTGGAGGAAGACCTGCGGAGGGCGGCGTGAGGCGAGCAGTGATTGGTGGATTCGTGATTCGTGATTCGAAACGGCGATCCATCGCAGTCGGACCGGTCCCTGCGTTTTCATCTGGGCACTTCGCGCAGACATCCATCCGCTGGCGCACGACTGCTCTTTCCAATCACGGCTTTCAACGGACGAATGTCCGGTCATCACGAATCACGAATCACGCCCCATGACCAAACACGACGTCTTCCGCTTCCTCGAGGAGCCCCGCGAGATGCCCGGCAAGGTGCCGCTGCAGCTGCGCACGGCGGGCGACTGGAACGAGCTCTACGGCAACTTCGAGCAGCGCACCGCCGCCCACCAGGCCGACCGCTGCCTGGACTGCGGCAACCCGTACTGCGAGGCCAAGTGCCCGGTGCACAACTACATCCCCAACTGGCTGAAGCTGGTGCAGGAGGGCCGCATCCTGGAAGCGGCCGCGCTGTGCCACGAGACCAATCCGTTGCCGGAGATGTGCGGCCGGGTCTGTCCGCAGGACCGGCTGTGCGAAGGCGCCTGCACGCTCGACGACGGCTTCGGCGCGGTGACCATCGGCGCGATCGAGAAGTACATCGTCGATACCGCGTTCGCCCGGGGCTGGCGCCCGGACCTGTCCAGGGTGCAGCCCACCGGGCACCGCGTCGCCGTGGTCGGCGCCGGGCCCGCGGGCCTGGCCTGCGCCGACCGCCTGGTGCGCGCCGGCATCGCCGCGACCGTGTTCGACCGCTACGAGCAGATCGGCGGGCTGATGCAGTTCGGCATCCCCAGCTTCAAGCTCGACAAGGCGGTCATCGCGAAACGCCGCGAGGTGCTGGAGGGCATGGGCGTGCAGTTCCGCCTCGGCGTCGAGATCGGAAAGGACGTGGCCATGGACGCGCTGCTGGCCGACCACGACGCGGTGTTCCTCGGCACCGGCGCCTACCGCTACACCGACGGCGGCCTGCCGGGACAGGACCTGCCCGGCGTGCTGCCGGCGCTGCCGTTCCTGGTGCAGAACGGGCGCATCGTCACCGGCGGCGACACCTGGGGCCGGCCGATCGCCGGCTGGGAGGACACGCTCAAGCTGCCCGAGCTGCGCGGCCGCCACGTGGTGGTGCTCGGCGGCGGCGACACCGGCATGGACTGCGTGCGCTCGGCCGTGCGCCTGGGCGCGGCCAGCGTGACCTGCGCCTACCGCCGCGACGAGGCCAACATGCCCGGATCGGCGCGCGAGGTCGCCAACGCGCGCGAGGAAGGCGTGCGCTTCCTGTTCAACCGCCAGCCGCTGGAGATCGAGGCCGGCGACGACGGCACGACCGCCGGCGTGCGCGTGGTCCAGACCCGGCTCGGCGAGCCCGACGCCAACGGCCGCCGCAGCGCGGTGCCGGTCGAGGGCGGCGAATCGCGCATCGAGGCCGACGTGGTGATCATCGCCTTCGGCTTCTCGCCGACCCTGCCCGAGTGGCTGGTCGAGCACGGCATCGAATCGCACCCCAACGGCCGCATCCGCGTCGGCGGCGAGCGCCGGCTGCCGTACCAGACCGCGCATCCGAAACTGTTCGCCGGCGGCGATGCGGTGCGCGGCGCGGACCTGGTCGTCACCGCGGTGCAGGAAGGCCGCGACGCCGCCGCCAGCATCGCCCGCATGCTGCGCCGCGTCACCGGCGAACCGCGTTCCGCGCTCGACGCGGCCTGAACGGCACGCCTTCCGACACGCGGCCATGCACCGCGCCGCGTGGAGCGCAGTCCGCCTGCTCTACGCAAGGCGCGCGATCCGGGCACCCGTTCACGCTTTGCCCCCGACCCCGGCGGCGCAGCATCGCGTTTCACTTTGCGCAATCGGCCCGGCACCGCATGATGTCGGCATGCGTACCTGCCTGACGACATTGCCGTTGCTGTTCGCATTGGCCACGGCGACGGCCGGGGCGGTGCCGGCCGCCGGCAACGTGACGGTCTACCGCTGCACCGACGGCGGCGGGCGCGTGGCGCTGCAGGACACGCCGTGCGCCGAGGGCCAGAGCCAGCGCGAACGCTCGATGCTGCGCCCCGTGGACGGGCCGCCGCCGGCGCCGCGCCCGGAACCGCCACCGCCCCCGCCGGCCGCGCCGCAGCCGCAGGTCGTGGTGCTGCAGGCACCGCAGCCGATGTACCGTTGCGTGCGTCCGGACGGCAGCAGCTACACCAGCGATTCGGACGCCGGCAATCCGCGCTGGGTGCCGTTGTGGACACTCGGCTACGGCCCGCCGCGCCGGCGCCCGCCGGTCGGCGCGCCGGGCGGCAGCGGCATCGAGCCCGCGCCGCCACCGGGGCACCGTCCACCGCCGCACCGCGGTGCGATCGGGCCGGCCGGCACCTGGGTCCGCGACAACTGCCAGCCGCTGCCGCAGCGCGAGGTCTGCGGCCTGCTGGTCGACCGGCGCGAGGAGATCCGGCGCCGCTTCTTCAACGCCCAGCCCACCGAGCGCGACCAGCTGCGGCGCGAGGAACGCAACATCAACGCACGCCTCGACAACGACTGCCGCCAATGACGCGCACACGCCCTCTCCGCGGCCTGTGGCTGCTGCCGCTGCTGTGGCTGGCCGGCGGCGCGCAGGCCGACGCCGACAACGTGGTCTACCGCTGCGAGGACGCCAGCGGCGCGGTGACCTTCCAGAACGGCACGCCGTGCGCCAAGGGCATGCGGCAGCAGCGCCGGGTCGTCGAGATCGCCGCGCCGCTGCCCGCGTTCGTGCCACCGCCGCAGGCCGACGTGGCGCCTTCGGTGCCGTTGATCTCGACGCTGCGCCTGGCCGAGCTCGGTACCGGCGACGTCGACGAGGACGCGCCGCCACGCGAACCGCCCCCGCCGCTGTTCGCCTGCCGCGTCTACGACGACAGCAGCTACTACCGCGAGGACGACACGCCGCCGACGCGCTGCCGGCCGCTGCAGACGGTGGGCATCGGTAGCGTACCCGGCATGGGCGCGGGTCAGGCCTGCGAGCACGTCGAGGACGTCTGCACCGCGGTGCCGGCCGACTCGCTGTGCCGGGTCTGGGAGACCCGCGTGCGCGAGGCCGAGTTCCGCTGGCAGTACGCCCAGGGCCGCGAGCGCGAGCGCCTGCGGCAGGAGTACGAGGCCCTGTTCACCACCTACAGCGACAGCGACTGCCTGGGCCACTGAACCGGCGCCGTGGCGCCGGGCTCGCTCGGCTCTGCAACGGCGCGGAACCGCCATCGGGCAATCGGCGGTACGTCGGCGACGACACGCTTGCCGCCTCCTTTCACCACCAGCGGCCGACGCTGGCGCAGTAGTCGGCGTAGGCGGTGCCGAACTGCGCGCGCAGCCGCGATTCCTCGAACGGGATCACCACCCGCTGCAGGATCAGCAGCGGCGCCGGCAGCAGCAGCAGCGCCCACGGCACGTCGAGGATGCACGCCAGTCCCGCATAGCTCAGCGCCAGGCTCAGGTACAGCGGATTGCGGGTGAAGCGGTACGGGCCGGCGACGATCAGCCGCGACGGCAGCTCCGCCGGCAGGATCGTCGTGCGCCGGCGCAGGAACAGCGCGAAGCAGGCCAGTGCCAGCAGCAGCCCCGCATTCGCCAGCAGCGTGCCGAGCAGGTGCAGCGCGGTCAGCCAGCGGCCTTCGGGCAGCGGCAGGCCGAGCATGCGCTGCAGCAAGGCGCCGCCGGCCAGGGCGATGACGAAATGCAGCGGCGAGGTCGTGCGCGCCAGCCAGGGCGCCCGGACCCGGCCGCCTGCCGGCGCGCGCTCAGAAGCCATACCGCAGGAATCCGCCATCGACCGCGATGCACTCGCCGGTGATGTAGCCGGCCGCCGGCAGGCACAGGAACGCGACCGCCGCGGCGACCTCGTCGGGCTCGCCGATGCGGCCCATCGGCGTGCGCGCCAGCACCTCGTCGAGATAGTCGGGATCGGCCAGCGGCGCCGACGTGCGCCGGGTGCGGATGTACCACGGCGCGACGGCGTTGACGCGCACGCCGTCGCCGGCCCACTCGACCGCGAGATTGCGGGTCATCTGGTGCAGCGCGGCCTTGCTCATGCCATAGGCGACGCCGGTGCGCACGTGGGTCAGCGCGGACACGCTGCCGACGTTGACCACGCTCGAGGTCGCGTGCCGGACCAGCAGCGGATAGGCGTAGCGGGTCAGCTCGAACGCGCTGAACACGTTGATCTCGAAGATCTCGCGCCACTCGTCCTCGCTGTACTCCGTGGCAGGGCGCGAGACGTTGCCGCCGGCGTTGTTGACCAGGATGTTCAGGCCGTCGCCCTGGTCCTCGACCCAGTCGAGGATCTCGCGGCGCTGGTCCTCGTCGACGACGTCGGCGATCAGCGCGCGCACGTCGGCATCCGGCTGCAGGTCCAGCAGCTCGTCGCGGGTCTCCTCCAGCGCATCGCCATTGCGGCCGACGATCAGCACCGTCGCGCCGAACCCCGCCAGCTCGCGCGCGATCGCACGACCGATGCCGGCGCTGCCGCCGGTCACCAGGGCCAGTTGTCCGTCCAGGCGCCAGCGCTGCGGATCCATCGACATTTCCTCGATTGCGTGGGCGTAGGATAGCCCCGGGCCCGCCGCAGGGAGTATCCGATGCCAGGCATCACCCGACCACCCTCGCCTCCCGCCGCCGTTGCCGGCTGTACGCGCCTGTTCCTGGTCGCTGCGCTGGTGCTGGCGGCCACGGCCTGCCGGCCGCCGCCGGAGACGCCGACCGACAGGCCGCCCGAGCCGCAGGTCGGTCAACTGCGCGATGCGATCCAGCAGCCCCTCGACGAGGCGCGCGATGTCCAGCGCACGCTCGACGACGGCGCCGCGCGCCAGCGCGACATGATCGACGCCGCCGAACGCGGCGGATAGGGCCGGCCCCGACCCGCCAGCCGACACCGGCGACGGCGCAGGGCGGGTCGAGACCCGCCTTACGACCGCCTGGTCGCCCCCCGCTGGTCGCGGACGGCGCGGCGCCTCACAGCTCGCAGAAGCAATACGCGATCGCCTTGGCCGGCTTGCCCGGGGTCGGCGTCATCACGCCTTCCAGCAGGCGCAGGTCCTGTTCGGCGCGCGGCGCGACCCGGGCCAGCACGCCGTGGGCGAACGCGCTGTCGCCGAGCAGCGCGCTGCCGGCGCGGCCGCCGACGAAGCTGGTCAGGAAGCGGCCGAACGGGGTCGCGGCCTTCTCGACATAGCGCACGCGCCAGCGGCCGTCGGGCTCCAGGCCGGCCAGTTCGGCGGCCTTGGCGATCGAGGCCTGCAGGCCGCCGAGCTCGTCGACCAGTCCGCGCTCCAGCGCCTGGGTACCGCTCCAGACGCGGCCGCGGGCGACACCGTCGATCTGCTCGGCGCTGCGCCCGCGGGCGTCGCCGACCTTGCCGATGAAGTTCTGGTAGCCGCGGTCGATCACCGACTGGATCACCTGCCCGACCTCGGGATCGAGTTCGCGCGACAGGTCGAACGCGCCGGCGAAGCGGGTCGTGCCGACGCCGTCGGTGCGGATGCCGAACTTCTCCAGCGTGCGCGGGAAGGTCGGCACCAGCGCGAAGATGCCGATCGAACCAGTGATCGTCGATGCATCGGCGTAGATGCGGTCGGCGTTCATCGAGATCCAGTAGCCGCCGGACGCGGCGACATCGCCCATCGACACCACGACCGGCTTGCCGGCGGCCTTGAGCGCATCGACCTCGCGGCGGATCTGCTCGGAGGCGAACACCTCGCCGCCGCCCGAATCCACGCGCAGCACCACCGACTTGACGTGCTTGTCCTCGCGCGCCTCGCGCAGCAGCGCCGACGTCGATTCGCCGCCGATCGTGCCCGGCGGCTGCTGGCCACCGGTGATGCCGCCCTCGGCGACGACCACCGCGACGGTGTCGCGACGGTCGGCCGGGCCCGTCTTGGGATCGACGTGGGCCAGGAACTCGCGCATCGAGATCTGGCGGAAGCCGCCGTCGGCGTCCTCGTCGGCGACGCCGCGCTCGGTCAGCAGGGCTTCCACCTCCTCGCGCGTCTTCAGGCCGTCGACCAGCTTGCGGTCGAGCGCGTACTGCGCCAGGTCGCCGCGGGCCGCGGCGATGCCCGCCGGCAGCGCCGCGATGTCGGCGTTGATCGTCGCCGGGTCGAGTCCGCGCACCGCGGCGATGTCGGCGATGTGGCGCTGCCAGATGTCGTTCATCCAGTACAGGTCGGCTTCCTTGGCCTCGGGCGACGCGGCGTCGAGGATGAAGGGCTCGGCCGCGGACTTGTACTCGCCGACCTTGAACAGGTGCATGTCGACCTGCAGCTTGTCGGCCAGCGCCTCGCGGTAGTACTGGCGGTAGCCGCTCAGGCCCTCGAGCAGCATGCCGCCCTCGGGATCGAGGTAGACCTCGTCGGCCTGCGCGGCCAGCAGGTACTGCTGCTGGCCGAAGTACTCGCCGAACGCGACGACCTGCTTGCCGGCCGCGCGCACCGCGGCGATCGCCTCGGCGACCTCGCGCATCGACGCATAGCCGGAGAACGTCAGCCGGTCGGTGCGCAGCAGCACGCGTTCGATGCGCTTGTCGTCCTTGGCCGCGTCGAGCGCGCGCAGCAGGTCGCGCAGCTGCACCTCGCCGACGCCGCTGCCGCTGCTTTCGGCCAGCGCCCGCATGAACGGGTCGCTGCGGTACTGCTCGACCAGCGCGCCTTCCGGGGCGATGACCAGCGTCGAGCGCTCCAGCAGCGGTGCCGGCTTCGAGCCGCGGCCGACCAGCGCCAGCAGCACGATCAGCGCGAACAGGAACAGCAGGCCGAAGAACAGCAGGTTCAGCACCAGGCGGCGGATGAAGTTCATGCCGTCCCAGAGGCCGACGAAGAAGCGCGCCAGGGGCGCGCGGGGCTGGACAGTACTCATGCGTTGATGCGACTCCATTGAATGACGTGCTGCTCGAGAGCGTGCTGCTTCAGGGCGTGCTGCCCGGAAGCGTGCTGCTCAGGAGCGTGCGGCTGCGGTCGGCGTTGCGGCGCCGGCCCCCGGCCCCTCGATCCATCCCACCCCGGCAGCGTACCGGGCCCGGACGACGAATGCATGCGCCTGAAGTCACCATGCCGCCGGGGGCCGCCCGCGACCGCGCCCCCTGTGCCTTCAGCCCGCGACCGGGCCGGCCACCGCCGGCGGCGTGTCCGCGTCGACCCGGCGGCTGCTGCGCAGGAAGCGCGCACCCAGCAGCGTGGCCGCCACCGCGAGGCCGGCGATCAGGCCGATCCACATGCCCTCCGGTCCCCAGCCCAGTCCCAGGCCCAGCCAGGCCCCCAGCGACATGCCGACGCCCCAGTAGGCGACCGCGGCCAGATACATCGGCACGCGCGTGTCCCTGAGCCCGCGCAGCGCGCCGGCCGACAGCACCTGGATGCCGTCGGGGAACTGGAACGCCGCCGCGTACAGCAGCAGCGTCCCGGCCAGCGCCGCGACCGCGGCGTCGCCGGTATAGAGGCCGGCGACGTGGTCGTGGCCCAGCAGCAGCGCGATGCCCGACAGCGTCTGCGTGCCCAGCACCAGCGCCAGCCCGGCGAATCCGGCGCGGCGCACGCCCGCCGCGCCCAGGCCCCTGCCCAGCGCATGGCCGACGCGCACCGTGGTCGCCTCGGCCAGTCCGAACGGGATCATGAAGCACAGCGCGGCGACGTTGATCGCGATCTGGTGCGCGGCGACCTCCACCTCGCCCAGCCGACCGATCAACAGCGCGGTGACGACGAACAGGCTGCTCTCCATCGTCACCGTGACCCCGATCGGCAGGCCGGTGCGCAGCAGCGAGCGGATCGGCGGCCACTGCGGCAGGTCGAGGCGGGCGAACAGCGCGAACGGCGCGAACCGCTTCGAAACCGCCAGATAGACCGCGAAGCCGATCGCCTGCGCCCACATCATCGTCGCCGAGGCCAGGCCCAGACCGCCGGCGCCACGCTCGGCGAACGGCCCCCAGCCGAAGGCCAGCGCATAGCCCAGCGGCACCAGCAGCGCCAGGCCGCCGAAGCCGAACAGCATCGTCGGCAGCGTCCAGTGCACGCCGTCGCTGAGATAGCGCATGCAGAAATACAGCGTCAGCGCCGGTACGCCCCAGCGGATGCCGTGCAGGAACGCGCTCGCACCGGGCACGATCTCCGGCGCGATGCCCATCGGCCCGAGCACACCGACCAGCAGGGTCAGCATCGCGAACAGCAGCAGACCCAGCGCCGCGGCCAGCCACAGCGCCTGCCGGAACAGCGGGCCGATCTCGGCCTGGCGGCCGCTGCCGTCGAGCTGCGACACCGACGGCGGCAGCGCCATCAGCGTGCCCATCGGCACCATCATCGGCAGCCAGAAGATCGCCGTGCCCACCGCGACCGCGGCCAGCGTGTTGGTGCCGTGGTGACCGGCGATGACGCTGTCGACGAACCCGAGCAGGCCGGTCGCCAGGTGCCCGAGCACCAGCGGTCCGGCCAGCACGGCGGTCTTGCGCACTTCGGCGGCGAAGCGCGGGGATGCGGGGGCGGAGGCCATGGGAAACGGATCAGGCGACTACGGCAGCGCGTACGGACCGGTGCGTGCGCTGGCGCCGGGGCGCGCAGGGCCGGTATTTTAGGCGCGATCGCCCGCAACGGGGACATGCGTGGCGTCGGCAGCGATTCCGCGCCGCCTGCATCCCGCCTCCAGCCGCCACAGGAACCACCGCCGCATGTCCCACGCCTCCGCCACCGACGCCGCGCCGGCGACCTGCGAGAACTGCGCCACGCCGCTGCAGGGCGAGTTCTGCTACCACTGCGGCCAGTCGACGCACAGCCCGGTACGCCACGTCGGCCATGCGGTCGAGGAGGTCTTCGAATCGTTCTGGCACCTCGACGGGCGCATCTTCCGCACCGTGCGCGACCTGTTCGTGCCCGGCCGTATCGCCAACCGCTATCTCGCCGGCCACCGCGTGCGCTACGTCGCGCCGATGCGGCTGTTCGTGATCCTGACCGTGTTGACGTTCTTCGTCGCCAGGTTCCTGGTCGACGACAGCCTGGTCGACCTGGCGGCGAACAGCATCGACCCGGACACGCAACAGCGCATCGAACAGGCGTTGACCGCCGCCGAGGTGGCGGCCGTCCGCGACGAGGTGCTGGCCGACCTCGACGAGACCCGGCGCGTCGCCGGCGCGATTCCCGGCGTACGCCCGCAACTCGAAGAGGCCGAAACGCTGGTGCGGCAACAGGCGCAGGCGCGGATCGATGCGCTGGCGCCCGGCGCCGACCTTGGCGCCGATCCGCAGCCCGAAGCCGGGCGCGCCGCCGGCGCACCCACGCAATCCCCGACCGGAACGGACCCCACACCGGCCGTGCGCGCGAAAGAACCGCCGACGATCGGCGGACCGCTCGGCGAACGCGTCGAATCCAACGTCCTGCGCGGGCGCGACAATCCCGAAGTCGTGGTCCGCGCCCTGCTCGGCGCCGCGCCGACGACGCTGTTCATCCTGGTGCCGCTGTTCGCTGTGCTGCTCAAGCTGTTCTACGTGTTCCAGCGACGGCTGTACCTGGAGCACGTCGTCATCGCCCTCTACAGCCATGCGGCGCTGATGCTCGGCCTGCTGCTGGTGTTCTGCTGCGCGCTGGCGGGCGGCTGGCTCGCGCCGCGCGTGGCCTGGGCCGCGCATGCGCTCGGATGGCTGCAGTCGCTGCTGCTGGTGGCGATGCCGGTGTATCTGCTGCTGATGCAGAAGCGGGTCTACGGCCAGTCGTGGCCGATGACGCTGCTGAAGTTCGCGGTGATCGGCAACTTCTACCTCGTGCTGTTCCTCAGCGTGGCCGGCCCGACCGCCTTCTACGCGCTGTACGCCCTGTAGCCGCCACAGCCCACGGCAAGGACGCCGCGTCGCGGGCATGTGCCCTGCGGGATCGCGGGCGCGCCGTTTCCGGACCCGCCTTCAGGGATCGACCTGCGCCCGCAGCCAGGCATCGCGCTCGGCCGCCGGCACCGCCAGCCACCGCGTGCGCAGCGCGTCGCGGTCCTGCGGTGGCGTGCGCTGGGCCAGCACGGCGAGGTCGGCCACGGCCTGCGCCGACATCGCCCGCAGCGCGAGCATCGCCGGCGCATGCTGCGCGTTCGGCATCGCGGCGAACAGCGGGTGCAGGCCCGGCCACGCCGCACCGAGCGTCGGCCCGAGCAGCCAGCCGCGCTGCATGCCCTGGTCGAGGCTGTCGAAACGCGCGCGCAGCGCCTTGCGCTCCGCCTCCGGCAAGGCCGCATAGCGCTCGGCGGCGGCCTGCAGGCGCATGCGCTCGGCATGCGGCAGCGCCTGCAGCGCTTCCCAGGCCTCGCGCTGTTGCGCGCGCGTCGCCGCGGGCAGCGCATGCCATTCGGCGACACGTGCTGCGAACGCCTGCCGCTGCGCCGGGGTCATCGCCGCCAGACGCGCTGCGCGGGCGGTCAGCCGCTCGCGCTCGGCGGCCGGCAGGTGTTCCCAGCCCGGGATCGTCGCCGGCAGCGCCAGCGCGCCGGCGCAGCTGCAGGCCAGCACCGCGGCCAGCAGCAGGCGCGTGCCGGAGCGCCCTCCGCGCATGCGGCGCTCAGATCTCCGCATCGCTGGTCTCCAGGGCATCGTCCACGCGGGTGGGCACGTCGCCGTCGTCGACCGGATCGGCGACGACGGGGACATCGAGATGGACTGCAAGCCAGGCGTGGAACGCGGGGTCCTCGCGCCACGCCGCGTCGTCGGCTGCGCGGCTCTCGAGCAGCAGTTCGAAGTCGCGCTCGGTCAGCAGGGCGATGTCGGCGTCGTAGCGCGCCTGCGGATCGGCGGGAGCGCCCAGGGCTTCGACACGGATCCCCGCATCGCCGGCATCCCCGCCCGGCCCCGACGTCCACCATGTCGCGGCCAGCGCGGCGCCGGTGGCCAGCACCACCGCGCCCAGCGCCGGCCACAGCCAGCGCGGACGCGGCGGCGGCGACGCCACCGGCGGCGCGACGTCGGAGGTCGAGGCGCCGGGCGTTGCCGCCTGCGGCCGGGCCACCGGGAAGCGGCGCAGCGCGGGCACCGTGCCCTGCATCGCCGCCTCGCGCATCGCCGCCAGCCGCGCCAGGCGATCGGCGGGCAGTTCGCGGACCGCCTGCTGCACGCTGTCCGCCAGCGCGCGCCAGGCCTGCGCGTCCGGGGCGCCGTCGGCCTGGTGCGGCAGCGCGCGGCGCAGGCCCAGCCGATAGGTCGCACGCGACACGCCAAGCACGGTCGCGGCGTCGTGTTCGCTCAGGCCGGCGACCAGCCGCAGCAGCAGGGTGACCCGCGGGCCTCCGGACAACCCTTCCAGTGCAGCCAGGCCGTCGTCGCCATGCGCCAGCGGCGCCGGGGCCCGCAGCAGCGGGGCCGCGAGCAGCAACGACCAGAACCTGCGCGGCCATTCGGAGAAGGCGGTCCGCGGCGCGATGCCGGCGAAATCGGCCATCGCGTTGGCCAGCGCGGCGTCGCCGGTCTCGATATCGCCGCACTGCCACTGGGCGAACAGCGCGGCGCGCCGCTCCACCCCGCGCAGGAACGCGGACGCGGCGGACGACGGGCCCGGAGCAGACGGGGGATGGGGTGTGGTCATCGGAAACGGCGGGAGGACGGGACGCATCATAGCCGCCCCACTGCCGCGCCCAAGCCTTGACAGCGGTCACAGATGGCGTTCCACAGCTGTTTTCCCGGGGAAATGTTGTGCACAGGGTTCACAACCCTGTCATTTCCCTAAAGCTGAACCGAGCCCGCGGCCACATGACAATGATGTTTCACGGACAAGTTATTGATATTTAAAGGGAAACATCATTTGGCACTTTTTTGTCCAAAGTGCCGCCACCGGCCCGAAGTGGCCGACATTGATCGCCGCGCATGGATTCATGCACAGGCTTATCCACAGATCGTGTGGATAAACCAAAATCCCTTTCGCATCGGCCACTTGCAGCCGATACGTGCAACCGGGGACAGCTTCCGCGCGCAACTCCCCCTCTGCGGCGGCCCCAGCCGGGCCGGCAGCGGCCGCGCCTGCCAGCCCCCTCCGGCAATGGACGACAGGCCCTAGACTTCCCCGGTGCCCACCCCAGATGCCGTCCTCCGCGTCGCCCTGCCGCTGCCGTTGCCACGGCTGTTCGACTATCGCGTGCCCGCGGGCGGCCCGCCGGCCACCGATGCCGACGTGGGCCGGCGCATGCGCGTGCCGTTCGGCCCACGCGAGCTGGTCGGGGTGGTGGCGGCGGTCGGGCCGGCGGACGCCGGGGCGCCGGCGCTGCGCGAGGCCCTGGTGTGGCTGGACGACGCTCCGCTGCTGGGTGGCGAACTGCTCGATTCGCTGCACTGGCTGGCCCGCTATACCCACGCGGCGCTCGGCGAGGTGCTGGCGACCGCGCTGCCGGCGGCGCTGCGCCGCGGCGAGCCGCTGCCCGACACCCACACCTGGGCATGGCGGCTGACCGAGGCCGGCGCGACCGCGCTGCCCGGCCTGAAGGCCGGTGGCCGACCGCGCCGCCTGGCGGAACTGCTGCAGGCCGCAGCACGCGACGAGGCCGGCCTCGATCCGCTGCTGGACGGCTGGCGCGCCGCGGCGCGCGCACTGGCCGCGCGCGGCCTGGCCGAGCGCATCGCGATCCCCGCCTCGCAACTGGCGCCGGCGCCGCAGCCAGGGCCGCCGCTGCATGCCGAGCAGCAGGCCGCCGTCGACGCGGTCCGCGCCGGCAGCGGTTTCGCCGCGCTGCTGCTCGACGGCGTGACCGGCAGCGGCAAGACCGAGGTCTACCTGCAGGCGATCGCCGACTGCCTGGCGCGCGGGCGCCAGGCGCTGGTGCTGGTCCCGGAGATCGGCCTGACCCCGCAGACCCTGGCCCGCTTCCGCGCCCGCCTCGGCGTGCCGGTGCATGCGCTGCACTCGGGCCTCAACGACACCGAGCGCGCGCGGGTGTGGACCGCGGCGCTGCGCGGCGAGGCGCGCGTGGTCGTGGGCACCCGCTCGGCGGTGTTCGTGCCGCTGCCCGACGCCGGCCTGATCGTCGTCGACGAGGAACACGACGGCAGCTACAAGCAGCAGGACGGCATCCGCTACCACGCGCGCGACTTCGCCCTGGTGCGCGGCAAGGCGCTCGACGTGCCGGTGCTGCTGGGCAGCGCCACGCCGTCGCTGGAATCGCTGCAGAACGCGGTCGCGGGCCGCTACCGGCACCTGCGGCTGTCGCACCGCGCCGGCAACGCGAAGCCGCCGGCGGTGCGCGTGCTCGACGTGCGCAAGCGCCCCCTCGACGCCGGACTGTCGCCCGAACTGCTGACCGCGATCCGCGCCGCGCTCGATGCCGGCGGCCAGGTGCTGGTGTTCCGCAACCGGCGCGGCTACGCGCCGGTGCTGTTGTGCCACGACTGCGGCTGGAGCGCGCATTGCCCACGCTGCAGCACGCCCGAACACAGCCGGCCGATGACCGTGCATGCCGGTGGCCGGCGCCTGCAGTGCCACCACTGCGGCCACCGCGCCAGCGCGCCACCGGCCTGCCCCGACTGCGCCAGCCTCGGCCTGCAGCCGCAGGGCGTGGGCACCGAGCGCATCGAGGAACTGCTGGCCGCACGCTTCGCCGACGTGCCGGTGCTGCGCATCGACCGCGGCAGCACCCGCGGCAAGGACGCACTGGAACGCATCTTCACCGACCTCGGCACCCGCCCGGGCATCCTCATCGGCACGCAGATGCTGGCCAAGGGCCACGACCTGCCGAACCTGACGCTGGTCTGCGTGGTCGGCGTCGACGAGGGCCTGTTCTCGGCCGACTTCCGCGCCAGCGAGAAACTGGCGCAACTGCTGATCCAGGTCGCCGGCCGTGCCGGCCGCGCCGACAAGCCGGGCCTAGTGCTGCTGCAGACCCACCACCCGGAACACGCGCTGCTGCAGACCCTGATCCACGGCGGCTACCACGCCTTCGCCGCCGAGGAACTGGTGCAGCGCGAGGCCGCGGCGTTCCCGCCGTTCGCGCCGCTGGCGCTGCTGCGCGCCGAGTCGCCGCATGCCGGGCCGCCGATGGCGTTCCTGCACGCGGCGCGGCGGGTGCTCGCGGCGCAGGTGCAGGCGCGCACGAACGATCCGAAGCAGCCGGCGCTGTGGATCGACGGCCCGGTCGCCGCGCCGATGCCGCGCCGCGCCGGCCTGTACCGCGCGCAGCTGCTGCTGTCGGCCAGCGGTCGCCGCGACCTGCACGGCGTGCTCGACGCCGCGCTGCCGGAGATCCATGCGCTGCCCGAAGCGCGCAAGACGCGCTGGTCGCTGGACGTCGATCCAGTCGACCTGTACTGACGCGCGCGGCCGATTGGATTTCCTATTCCCGTAGGAGCGGCCCCTGGCCGCGATGTTCTTCGCCCGCTTGCCGAAAAGCGAAAAGCGATCGCGGCCAGGGGCCCGCTCCTACGGGGCGATGGCGCCCGCGGCGATGGAGTCAGTCGGTGGCCGACCTGCGCGTGCGCCGCCGCGTCGTGCGCCTGGCCGCCGGCGCCTCGCGGATCTCGACGGCCTGGCCGTCGCGGCGCACCTCGAACAACCCGATCGCGTCGATCAGCGCGCTGAGGTTGCGGTAGCCGTAGTTGCGCGCGTCGAACGAGCCCTGGTTGCGCACGTGGCTGCCGACCGTGCCCAGGTGCGACCAGCCGGCATCGTCGGCCGCCGACGACACCGCGCTGCGCAGCAGCTGCACCAGTTCGGGATCGGCCTGCAGCTCGGCGGTGGTCTTCGGCCGCACCGCCGCGGCATCGCCGCCGTCGTCGGTCGCGCCGAGTTTCTCCAGATACAGGAACGTCGAGCACGCCTTGACAAACGGCGTCGGGGTCTTTTCCTGGCCGAAACCGTAGACGCTGTAGCCGTCGTTGCGCAGGCGCATGACCAGCGGGGTGAAATCGGCGTCGCTGGAGACGATGGCGAATCCGTCGAGGTTGCGCGCGTACATCAGGTCCATCGCGTCGATGACCATCGCCATGTCCGACGCGTTCTTGCCGGTGCTGTAGGCGAACTGCTGGATCGGGCGGATCGCGTACTCGTGCAGCACCTTTTCCCAGCCCGACAGGTGCTGGCTCTTCCAGTTGCCGTAGGCGCGGCGGACGTTGGCCACGCCGTGGCGCGCGATCTCGGCCAGGATCACGTCGATCTTCGCGGCAGGCGCGTTGTCGGCGTCGATCAGCAGCGCGATGCGTTTCTCGTTGTCGAGGCGGGGTTCGCTCATGACTCTCCTGCATGCGGCGATGGCCGCGTCGTCGTGGATCCGGCGACAGTGTAGGCCGCGCGCCGCCGATGCGGCCGGTCAATCGGTGCCGAACAGCTCGCGCGCCATCACGATCGCGTCCTCGCGGCCGTGGTGCGCCGGGTAATAGCGCGGCCGCCGGCCGATCTCGTTGAATCCCTCGTCGTGGTAGAGCGCGATCGCGTGCGGATTGGACGGCCTCACCTCGAGGAACACGCGCTGCGCGCCATGGCCCTGGGCCGCGGCGATCAACGCGCGGAACAGGCGCCGGCCGTGCCCGCGGCCCTGCGCCTCGGGCGCGACGCAGACGTTGAGCACGTGCGCCTCGCCCGCCGCGATGCTGAGCACGCCGTAGCCGACGATGTGCTCGGCGTCGTGCAGCACCCACGCCGGATAGCCCGCCTGCAGGCAGTCGTTGAAGATGCCCGGCGTCCACGGAAACGGATAGGCGCGGCGCTCGATCGCCATGACCGCATCGAGGTCACCGGTGCGCATCGGCCGCAACGCGGTCGGCGCGACCGGCCGTGCGGGCGCCGGTGCGCTCATTGCCGCGCGACGACCGCCGTCGCCCGCAGCCGCCGCAGCAGCGGCCACAGCGCGCGCTTGGCCTGCGGGCTGCGCCGCAGCGGCGGCAGCGTGCCGACCTGGCGCGCCACCAGCACGGCATCGCCGCCCTCGCGGTCGCGGCCCGCGGCGCGCAGCAGCGCATCGAGCAGCGGGTCGTCGGGCAGCGCATCTGCGGTTGCCGCATGCATGCGGTAGCGCGCATGCCCGAGCGCGTCGAGCACTGCGCACTGCAAACCGTCCCAGCTCACGCGGCCGGCTCCACCGGTGGCCTGCGGCGGCGGTACAGCCACAGCCCCGGTCCCGACAACGCGTACAGCGTCGCGGCGACCAGCAGGGTCTTGGGCGGATCGATCCACAACGCGATCAGGATGCCGACCGCCAGCACCAGCACGAAGAACGGCACGCGATCGGCCTTCGGTCCGGTGCCGCTGCCCTTGAAGCTGCTGTAGCGGATGCGGCTGACCATCAGCAGGCCGGCGACGATGGTCACCGCCAGCGCGACGAAACGCAGTTCGTCGCCGGTGAAGCCGAGTTCGTGGCAGGTCCAGACGAAACTGGCCATCAGCCCCGCCGCCGCGGGACTGGCGAGACCGACGAAATAACGCTTGTCGACGGTCGCGACCTGGCTGTTGAACCGCGCCAGCCGCAGCGCCGCGCAGGCGGCATACAGGAACGCGCCGAGCCAGCCGATCTTGCCCAGGGTATTGCCGTCCAGGCGCATCGCCATCAGCGACCAGTGGTACATCACCAGCGCCGGGGCCATGCCGAAGCTGATCAGGTCGGCCAGCGAGTCGTACTGCACGCCGAACTCGCTCTGGGTATTGGTCAGGCGGGCGACACGGCCGTCGATGCCGTCAAGGATCGCGGCGACGAAAATCGCCACGCAGGCGGCGGTGAAGCGACCCTGCGATGCGGCGATGATCGCGAAGAATCCCGCGAACAGGCCGCCGGTCGTGAACAGGTTGGGCAGCAGGTAGATGCCGCGGCCGCGGCGGGGTGTCGGATCGGCTTCGCTCATGTGCCGAGTGTAGCGCCGACGCGCGCCGCCCGGACGTGCCGGTTGCGCCCGGACGCCCGGGGTGCTGGAATCGCGGCGACCACGCGCGCCCCCGCGCGCCCTCCGGAGTCCGCCATGCGCCACCTGCCCCATTGCCTGTTCCTGCTCGCCATTGCCGCCGCGCCGCTGGCGGCCAGCGAGGTCTACAGCTGGAAGGACGCGAACGGCGTCACCCACTATTCGCAGACGCCGCCGCCGGCCGGCACGCACTACGAACTGCGCAACGTGCGCGGCGACGGCAGCACCGGCGTGGCGACGCCTGCCGCCACTCCGGAACCCGCCCCTGCCACGACCGCGGCCGCCACGCCCGATGCCAACACGCAGTGCGAACTGGCGCGCGGCAACATCGAGGCCCTGCAGGGCGACAGCCCGGTCCACCAGGCCGGCGCCGACGGCACGCCGCGCGAGCTCGATGCGGCCGAACGCAGCAACCAGCTGGCGCTGGCCCAGGCCGCGGAGCGCGCGTACTGCCGCTGACCTGCAGCCGCCGCAGGCGCACGGCCCGGACAGGGGTGCATGGCACAATAGCCGGCCATTCCCGAGCCAGATGCCGCCGATGCGCCTGTCGCAGTTCCACCTCCGTACCGAAAAGGAAACACCCGCCGACGCCGAGGTCATCAGCCACAAGCTGATGCTCAAGGCCGGCATGCTGCGCAAGCTGGCCGCCGGCATCTACACCTGGTCGCCGCTGGGACTGCGCGTGCTGCGCCGGGTCGAGCGCATCGTGCGCGAGGAGATGGACGCCGCCGGTGCGATCGAACTGCTGATGCCCTCGGTGCAGCCGAAGGAACTGTGGGAGGAAACCGGGCGCTGGGAGAAGTTCGGCGGCCAGCTGCTGAAGATCAAGGACCGCAAGGACGCCTGGTACTGCTACGGCCCGACCCACGAGGAAGTGGTCACCGATTTCGCGCGCAACGAACTGGCCAGCTACAGGCAGCTGCCGGTGAATTTCTACCAGATCCAGACCAAGTTCCGCGACGAGATCCGCCCGCGCTTCGGGGTGATGCGCGCGCGCGAGTTCCTGATGAAGGACGCCTATTCGTTCGACATCGACGAGGCCGGCATGGCCGCGTCCTACCGCAACATGCACGCGGCATATACCCGGATATTCACCCGGCTCGGGCTGCGGTTCCGCTCGGTACAGGCGGACTCGGGCGCGATCGGCGGCGACGCCTCGCAGGAATTCCACGTGCTCGCCGATTCGGGCGAGGACGCGATCGCATTCTCGACCGCGTCCGATTACGCCGCCAACGTGGAAACCGCCGCGGCCGCCACGCCGGGTCCGCGCCCGGCCGCGGCCGAGCCGATGCGCCGCGTCGAAACCCCGACCCAGAAGACCTGCGAGGACGTCGCCGCACTGCTCGAGATTCCGCTGGCCCGCACCGTCAAGTCGGTCGCGTTGATGGCCGGCGAAGCGTTCGTGCTGGCACTGGTCCGCGGCGACCACGCGGTCAACGAGATCAAGCTGGCCAAGGTCGACGGCCTGGCCGATTACCGCATGGCGACCGAGGCGGAAATCCAGGCATTTCTCGGCAGCGAACCGGGCTTTCTCGGGCCCGTGGCCGCGCAACGCCCGATCCGCGTGCTGGCCGACCGCGAGGTCGCGGCGATGGCGGACTTCGTGGTCGGTGCGAACGCCGCCGGCTTCCACCTCGCCGGCGTCAACTGGGGCCGCGACCTGCCGGAACCGGACGTCGTCGCCGACATCCGCAACGTGGTCGAAGGCGATCGCGCGCAGGACGGCGGCGAACTGAAACTCGTGCGCGGCATCGAGGTCGGCCACATATTCCAGCTCGGCCGCAAGTACGCCGAGGCGATGGACTGCACGGTGCTCGACGCGGCCGGCAAGGCGGTCGTGCCGCTCATGGGCTGCTACGGCATCGGCGTCTCGCGCATCGTCGCCGCCGCGATCGAACAGAACCATGACGACAACGGCATCCTGTGGCCGGCGGCGATGGCACCGTGGCAGGTGGCGGTGTGCGTGATCAATCCGAAGAACGAGCCCGAGGTCGCCGACGCGGCCGATGCGCTTTATCGCGAGCTGCTGGCCGCGGGTTTCGATGCGGTGCTCGACGACCGCGGGCTGCGGCCGGGCGCGATGTTCGCCGACATCGAGCTGATCGGCATTCCGCACCGGGTCGTGGTCTCCAGCCGCGGCCTCGCGGCCGGCAGTTTCGAGTATCGCGCACGCAATGCCGAGGCCTCGGAAAACCTCGACCGCGAGACGGTATTCGCGCGGCTCAAGGGCTGATTGCCGTCACCGGCGGGCGCAAGCCCGGCCGGGGGATAATCGACGACTTTCATCACCCCGTTTTCACGTGAAAACCGGGGCGGATTTGTGCATCGGGATAATGCCGATTATGATGCCCGGCAGCCAAGGACCGGTTTCACCCACCTTTCAAGCCGGAGTCACATCGAATGGCATTTGACCTGAATGCATTTTCCCCGAGGGAACTCGAATCGCTGATCGCACAGGCGAAGCAGCGCAAGACGGCGCTGAAGAAGCGCAAGCCGATCGCATCGGTCCGCAAGAAGGTCACCGACCTGGCTGCGTCCGAGGGCTACAGCATCGCCGAACTGTTCGGTGGCAGCGCCGGCACTGCCAAGACCGCGACCGCGCGCAAGACCGCAAGCCCGACCAAGGGCCGCAAGCTGGGCAAGGTGCCGCCGAAGTATCGCAACCCTGCCAACAAGGCCGAAACCTGGACCGGTCGCGGCAAGCAGCCGCTGTGGCTGGCGGCGCAGATCAAGAAGGGCAAGAAGCTCGAGGAATTCCTGATCAAGTAAAACGGTCGGGCACGCGTCGGCGCGACATCCGCCGGCAATGGAAAGGCGCCCTTGCGGCGCCTTTTTCATGGGTTTCCGCCGGTGTCCGGGCGGGGCGGGCCACGATCCGGACCCGCGCCGGTCGCCCTGTGCGGCTGGCCGCAAACGCCGGCGCCGGGGGCGTTGCCCCGACCTGCGACCGGGGCGACCGGCGATCAGAGATTCTTGCGCGCCGGCAGCAGCAGGTTGCCGAACACCAGGCCGGCGATCAGCGCGAGGATGATGTTGGTCACCGCGAGCATCGCCTGCTCGCCCGCCATCACGTCCTGGCGCTGGATCAGGTTCATGACCCCGCGCAGGCTGGTGCTGCCGGGCACCAGCATGATGATGCCGGGCACGCGGATCAGTGCGCCCGGCCGGTTCGCCCAGCGCGCGTAGCCGTTGCCGGCGGCAGTGACCACCAGGCCGGAGACGAACAGGCCCGCGTTCGAGCCATAGGCCTGGCCGACGAAGCGCGAGATCAGGTACCCCGATGCGGCCGCCGCCATCACCAGCAGCACGTCGCGGCGCGCGGCGCGGAACAGGATCGAGAACGCGAACGCGGCGACCAGCAGCGCCAGCCATTCCACCCAGTCCGGCTGCGGGCGCGCGGCCCGGACCTGCGGCTCGATCCCGAGCAGTTGCGCCAGCCCCAGCGCGATCGCGGTGCCGACGGTCAGCTTGAGCACCGTCGTCACCGCACCCGCGAAGCGCGCGGTGCCCGAGACCAGATGCTGGCTGGTTAGCTCGTTGATCGCATTGGTCAGCGCCATGCCGGGCAGCAGCACGATCAGCGAGGCGATGATCACCGTGTTGAGGTTGAGCGGCACGATGAATGCCGAGATCAGGATCGCGACCAGGCCGGCGAGCATGCCCGCCAGCGCATCGCTGGCCTCCTTCAGGCGCACGCCGTTGCGCGTGGCCAGGTCGAGCAGCCCGATCAGCAGGCCGATGCAGGCGGCCGCGGCGATGTCCGACCACGGCAGCCGCCACAGCCCGGCAACGCTGGCGGCGATCATCGGGAAGCCGAGCAGGTGCAGCAGCGCGGTGCGCCGGCGCGGCTGGCGCTGTTCGAGCGCGCGCAGCGCGGCATGGCCCTCGGCGAGGTCGAGTTCGCCGGCCACGACCTGCTCGGCGATGCAGTCGGTCTCGCACAGCTTGAACAGGTTGACCTCGCCCGGCGACATGCGGATCACGCGGGTGGTGTCGCTGTCGCCCGGCGGCCGCAGCGGGTCGCTGAAGGACAGCACCATGCCGGTCGGGTTGACCCAGGGCTCGCAGTCGAGGCCCAGCTGCTGGGCCGCGGCGATCACCGCGCCCTCCAGGCGCTGGGCGGTGGTGCCGTAGGCATGCAGGTGCTCGGCCAGTTCCACCACGAAGGCGATCCGCGCGGCATAGCTTGCGGCGGTGGCGGGAGACGGCGAGGACATCGCGACAGGATCGCATGCGCGCAGGGACCCCCGGTAGCGGCGTGGCGCTGCGGGTATCGGGCGCATTCAGCCGGGCGGCGTGACGCCCGGCCTCACATCCGATCACGGTATCCTCTGCGCTGTTTGCCCTGCCCGCCCCCGACTGCATGACCGTCCCGCACCACGCCACGCCAAGCGCCGACGTCGATGCCGGAAGCGGCTCGTTGCAACTCCATGGGTACTGGACGCTGGACCATTCGGGCGACATCGAGCGGGTGCTGCGCGACCAGCCGGGCGAAGTGAAGCAGATCGATGCCACCGGTATCGACCGGCTCGATTCGCTGGGCGTGCTCGAGCTGCTGCGCTTCGCCGAACGCCGCGATCTCGACTTCGCCAGCTTCCGTTTCCGCGACGACCACCGCAGCCTGGTCGCGGCGATCGAGGACGTCGGCGACGACCGGCCGCAGCGCAAGCGCGAGTACGGCGTGGCCGCCGCGCTGGGCCGCCTCGGCTACGCGATGCACAACAACGCGCGCGAGGTCGTCACGCTGGTCGGCTTCCTCGGCGAGACCCTGGTCAAGCTGGCACGCCTGGCCGTCGCGCCGCGCCGCTTCCGCCTGACCTCGACCGTGCACCACATGGAGCAGGTCGGCCTCGACGCGGTGCCGCTGGTCGCCCTGCTGTCGTTCCTGGTCGGCGCGGTGATCGCGTTCCTCGGCTCGACGATCCTCGCCGACTTCGGCGCGACGATCTTCGTCGTCGAACTGGTGTCGATCGCCTTCCTGCGCGAGTTCGGCGTGCTGCTGACCGCGATCCTGCTGGCCGGCCGCACCGCCAGCGCGTTCACCGCGCAGATCGGCGCGATGGTCAGCCGCGAGGAGGTCGACGCGATCCGCACGCTGGGCCTGGACCCGGTCGAACTGCTGGTGATCCCGCGCATCGTCGCGCTGCTGATCATGCTGCCGCTGCTGACCTTCATCGCGATGATCGCCGGCCTGACCGGCGGCCTGTCGGTCGGCGCCTTCAGCCTCGACATCCCGCCGCAGGCCTACCTGGCCCGCATGCACGAGCAGATGCAGCTGCGCCATTTCCTGGTCGGCATGTCGAAGGCGCCGGTCTTCGCGATGGTCATCGGCCTGATCGGCTGTCTCGAAGGCCTGCAGGTCAAGGGCACCGCGCAGTCGGTCGGCGAGCGTACGACCTCGGCCGTGGTGCAGGCGATCTCGCTGGTGATCATCATCGACGCGTGCGCGGCGATCTGGTTCATGCACATGGGGTGGTGAAGCCGTGATGGGTGATTCGTGATGGGTGATTCGAAACAGCAGAAGAGCGGGGGCGTGCCGGCCGATGCGGACGCTGCTGCCCTGTCCAATCCCGAATCCCCGTCTTCAACGGACGAACGTCCGGTCATCCCGAATCCCGACGCCGGCAAAGCCGACGTCGCCATCCGCGTGCGCGGCCTGGTGACTCGGTTCGGCGCGCAGACCGTGCACGACGGCCTCGACCTGGACGTGCGCCGCGGCGAGATCCTCGGCGTGGTCGGCGGCTCGGGCACCGGCAAGTCGGTGCTGATGCGGGCGATCCTCGGCCTGCGGCCACCGCAGGGCGGCAGCATCGAGGTGCTCGGCGTCGACGCGCTGTCGCGCGACCCCGAGGACCGCGCGCACATCGAACGCCACACCGGCGTGCTGTTCCAGGACGGCGCGCTGTTCTCGTCGCTGACCGTCGGCGAGAACGTGGAGGTGCCGCTGAAGGAGCACCATCCGACGCTCGACGACTCGCTGCGCTACGAGCTGTCGCTGCTGAAGGTCAAGCTGGCCGGGCTGCCGGCCGACGCCATCGACAAGCTGCCGGCGCAGCTGTCGGGCGGCATGCGCAAGCGCGCGGGACTGGCGCGGGCGCTGGCGCTCGATCCACCGCTGCTGTTCCTCGACGAGCCGACCGCGGGCCTGGACCCGATCGGCGCGGCCGCCTTCGACCGCCTGATCCGCACGCTGCAGGAAGCGCTGGGCCTGACCGTGTTCCTCATCACCCATGACCTCGACACCCTGTACGCTATCTGCGACCGCGTTGCGGTGCTGGCGGACAAGCGGGTGATCGCGGTCGCGCCGGTGGAGGAGGTCGAACGGATCGAGCATCCGTGGATCCAGGACTACTTCAACGGGCCGCGCGGCCGCGCCGCGCGCGATGCCAGGGCGCGCTGCCCGGGAGTCAACTGAAATGGAAACCAGAGCCAACTACGTCCTCATCGGCGCGTTCACCCTCATCGTGAGCGTGCTGCTGCTCGGCTTCGCGCTGTGGGCGGCGAAGTATTCGTCGGACCGCAGCTGGAACGAGTTCGATGTCGTCTTCCGCGAGCCGGTCACCGGCCTGAGCGAAGGCAGCAGCGTGCAGTACAACGGCATCGCGGTCGGCACCGTCGACAACCTGATGCTGGCGCCGCAGGACCCGCGCCAGGTCATCGCCAGGCTGCGCATCCAGGCCAACGCACCGGTCAAGACCGACACCCGCGCCCGGCTGTCGATGACCAGCCTGACCGGCGCGCCGATCATCCAGCTGACCGGCGGCTCACCCGACGCCCCCAAGCTGGTCCCGGAGAGCAGCGACCGCGTGCCGGTGATCCAGACCGAGGCCTCGGCGTTGCAGAACATCGCCGACACCGCCAACCGGCTGGTGGAGCGCCTCGACCAGGTGCTCAGCGAGGACAACGTCGCGCGCATCGCCGCGACGCTGGAGCACATCGAGGGCATGACCGGCGCGGTCGCCAACCAGCGCGAGGATCTCGGCGCGATGATCGTCAATGCCCGCCGCGCCAGCGAGCAGCTCGAGCAGACGCTGACCACGACCAACCGCGCGATGAGCAACTTCGACCGCGAACTGGTGCAGAAGCTGCCGGGCCTGGTCGCCCGGCTCGACAGCACGCTGACCCGGCTGGACTCGGCCGCCGGCGGCGCAGACACCATCCTCAACGAGAACCGCGCGGCGATCAGCAGCTTCGCCAACGACGGCCTGTCGCAGCTCGGCCCCACGCTGGGCGAGCTGCGTGCGCTGGTCCGCGACCTGCGCCGGATCAGCGACCGCCTCGATGCCAATCCCGCGCGCTACCTGCTCGGACGCGACGCCCCGAAGGAGTTCGACCCCGAATGATGACCTCGCATCCATCGCAGCCCGCTGCGGCTCCGCTGCGGTCCGTCGCGCGCATCGCCGCGCTCGCGCTCGTCCTCGCCCTGGCCGGCTGCGCATCGCTGCTGGGCGGGGGCGGCGGCGACCGCGAGCGTTCGACGATCTATGCCCCCGATCCGCGCCCCGCGCCCGACCCGGCCTGGCCGCGCGCCGACTGGCAGCTGACCCTGAGCCCGCCGACCGCGGCGCGCATGACCGACAGCTTCCGCATCGCGGTACGGCCGACGCCGGGCGAGCTGCAGGTCTACCGCGGCGCCACCTGGGCCAAGACCCCGACCGACATGCTGCACGACAGCGTGCTGCGCATGTTCGAGGATTCGGACAGGATCGCTGCCGTCGCCCGCCAGGGCGCCGGCATCACCGCCGACTACAAGCTGGTCATCGACCTGCGCCGGTTCGAGGCCGACTACAACGGCAACCTGCTGCCGACCGCGCTCATCGAAGCCAACATCAAGCTGATCCACAACATCGACCAGACCGTCGCCGGCGCGCGCACGTTCCTCGTCGCCGAGCCGGCCAGCGGCACCGACGTCGCACAGGTCGTCGACGCCTTCGACGCCGCACTGGGCACGATCAGCGGGCAGGTCGTTGGCTGGACGCTGACCACCGGCAACGCGCACGAGGCCACGACGCATCCGGACGCGCGCGCCCGCTGACGCTTCGCGATCAGCCCAGGATCCGGCGGAACGTCAGATTGATGCGCGGACCGACCGGCCGCGCCGTCTTCGGCAGCGCATGCCGATAGTGCTGCTGGGTCGCGCCGCGCATCAGCAGCAGGCTGCCGGCGGGCAGCGGCAGCGTCAGGCCGACGCCGGGCCGGGTCCGGTGCTTGAACGAGAAGCGCCGCGTCGCGCCGAGGCTCAGTGACGCGATCACCGGCCCGGGCCCCAGCTCGCGCTCGTCGTCGCTGTGCCAGCCCATGCCGTCGCGCCCGTCGCGGTAGAGATTCGCCAGCACGCTGTTGAAGCGAACCCCGGCAGCCTCGCCGACCGCATCGCGGACCGCCCGCAGCGCATCCGGCCAGGGATGCGGCGCGAAGCGCGTGCCCGAATAGGCATACGAGGCGTCCGGATCGCCGATCCAGCAGCTCAGGCGCGGCGCGGCGACGCACCTGCCGAACAGGCGGACGTGGTGCTGCTGCCACGGCACCTGCGCCATCAGCGCCACGAACAGCGCCCGGCTCGCATCCGGGTCCAGCCAGCCCGGACACCACGCCAGCGACGCACCGGGCAGCGTCAACGACTCGAACGTCTTGTCCATCGCGCGACGCCCGTGCATTTCCGGTTCGCGTGGCTGCAGCGCCCGGTAGGCGGGCGACAGTTTCGCTGTCCGGCAAAAGACAGATCGCCCCCGTGGCGGATCCACCACGGGAAACTCCGCGATCGTGCCGCGACCCGGTCGGCACGGATCTTCAACGACAGGATTCCGTGCCCGCTCCCGAGGGGGACGACCACGGGCCCGCCGCTCAGTTGGCGATCGCGAACGGGACGCCCGTCTTCGCCTTCAGGTCCTCGATGCTCACGCCCTCGGCGATCTCCACCAGCACCAGTCCGTCGGAGGTCACGTCGAACACCGCCAGGTCGGTGATGACGCGGTCGACCACGCCGACGCCGGTCAGCGGCAACGTGCATTCGGCCAGGATCTTGTGGCTCTCGTCCTTCGCCAGATGCTCCATCAGCACGACCACGCGCTTGACGCCGGCGACCAGGTCCATCGCGCCGCCCATGCCCTTGACCATCTTGCCGGGCACCATCCAGTTCGCCAGGTCGCCCTTGTCGGTGACCTGCATCGCACCGAGGATCGCCAGGTCGATGTGGCCGCCGCGGATCATCGCGAACGATTCGTGGCTGCCGAAGTAGCTGGCGCCGGGGCGCGCGGTCACGGTCTGCTTGCCGGCGTTGATCAGGTCGGGATCGACCTCGTCCTCGGTCGGGAACGGGCCGATACCGAGCAGGCCGTTCTCCGACTGCAGCCAGACGTCGACGCCGTCGGGAATATGGTTGGCGACCAGGGTCGGCAGGCCGATGCCGAGGTTCACGTAGGCGCCGTCGCTCAGTTCGCGGGCGGCGCGCTGCGCCATCTCGTCGCGGGTCCAGGCCATCAGTGTTCTCCCGTCGTCTTGCGCACGGTGCGCTGTTCGATGCGTTTCTCGGGCGCCGCGTTGACGACGATGCGGTCGACGTAGATGCCCGGCAGATGCACCTGGTCCGGATCGATGTCGCCGATCTCGACCAGTTCCTCCACCTCCGCGACGCAGATCTTGCCGGCCATCGCGCAGGCGGGATTGAAGTTGCGCGCGGTCTTGCGGAACACCAGGTTGCCGGCCTTGTCGGCCTTCCAGGCCTTGACCAGCGCGATGTCGGCGGTCAGCGCGGTCTCCAGCACGTAGTGCTTGCCGTCGAACTCGCGCGTCTCCTTGCCCTCGGCAACGATCGTCCCGAAGCCGGTCGCGGTGAAGAACGCCGGGATGCCCGCGCCACCGGCGCGCAGGCGTTCGGCCAGCGTGCCCTGCGGGTTGAACTCGAGCTCGAGCTCGCCGCCCAGGTACTGGCGTTCGAAGGAGATCGCGGTCAGGCCGGTGACGCCGGAATCGCGCAGCGCGGCGATCAGGGCTTCGGGGATGCCGCACAGGCCGAAACCGCCGACGGCGAGGGTCTGGCCGTCGGCGACGATATCGGCCAGCGCGGTGGCGGCGTCAGCGAATACCTTGCCTTTGCGGCCGGTGTCTGCTGAGGAAGACGGATCGGGCATCGGTCGGGGCTTCCACTGGTGGGGCCGGGCATTCTAGCGCGCGACCGGCGCTCGCCGCCTTGGACCTTGGTTCAGTGGCGCTGCGCGGCGAGGGCCGCGATCACCCCGTCCAGCCCCGCCTGCCAGGTCGGCAGCACGATGCCGAAGTCCCCGCGCAGGCGCGCCGTGTCCAGGCACGAGTACGCGGGGCGCCTGGCCGGCGTCGGATAGTCCGCGGTAGCGATCGGCACGACCACCGGCGCCTGCGCGAGCAGCCGCGCATCGACGGCACGCGCGAAGATCGCCTCGGCGAAGCCATGCCACGAGGTTTCGCCCTCGGCGGTCAGGTGCCAGGTGCCCGACAGGCCATCGCCCGCGCGCAGCGCCTGCACCGTGGCGTCGGCGATAAGCGCCGCGGGGGTCGGCGTGCCGACCTGGTCGGCGACCACGCGCAGTTCGTCGCGCTCGGCCGCGAGACACAGCATCGTGTGCAGGAAGTTCCGGCCGTGCGCGGCGTAGACCCAGGCGGTGCGGAAGATCAGGTGGCGGCCGCCGGCGGCGCGGATCGCCGCCTCCCCTGCCAGCTTGGTCGCCCCATAGACGCCGAGCGGCGCGGTCGGGTCGTCCTCCCGGTAAGGGCGCGTCCCGGTGCCGTCGAACACGTAGTCGGTCGAGTAATGCACCAGCGGCACGCCGTGTGCGGCGCACCAGGCGGCGATGACACCGGGGGCGACGGCATTCGCCAGCCGCGCCGCCTCGGCATCGGTCTCGGCGCGGTCGACCGCGGTGTAGGCCGCGGCATTGAGCACGACACCGGGCTGGATACGGTCGAGCAGTGCGGGCAGTGCGTCGGGCGCAGCGAAGTCGGCCTGTTCGCAGGCGCTGCCGTCGGGCAACATCCCGCTGCGGGTCGTGGCGACGACCGGGCCCAGCACGGCCGCGGCGCGCAGCAGTTCCTGCCCGACCTGCCCGTTCGCGCCGAGCACCAGGACGCTCACGGCACGAACACCGGCAGGCGGTCTTCCGGCACGTCGGCGAGGATCGGCGCCTTCGCGTCCTTGTCCGACAGCAGGGGGTCGCGGATCGGCCAGTCGATGCCGATCGCCGCATCGTTCCAGCGCACGCCCGCATCCGCTTCCTTCACGTAGACATCGGTGCACAGGTAGCTGAACACCGCGCGCGCCGACAGCACCGCGAAGCCGTGTGCGAAGCCTTCCGGGATCCAGAACTGGCGCCGGTTCTCCGCGCTGAGGATCACCGCCTCCCAGCGCCCGAACGTCGGCGAGCCGCGGCGGATGTCGACGGCCACGTCATAGACTTCGCCCTCGAGCACGCTGACCAGCTTGCCCTGCGGCCGCGGCCACTGGTAGTGCAGCCCGCGCAGCACACCCTGGACCGACGTCGACACGTTGCTCTGCACGAATTTCGTCGGCAGGCCGTGCCGGCCGAAGCGCTCGGCATTCCAGGTCTCGAAGAACACGCCGCGTTCGTCGCCGAACACGGCCGGCTCGATGACCACGGCCCCGGGCAACTTCGTTTCGATGGTCTTCAACGCACGACTCCACGCTTGAGCAGGGACAGCAGGTACTGGCCGTAGCCGTTCTTCGACAGCGGCGCGGCCAGCGCTTCCAGTTGCGCGGCGTCGATCCAGCCGTTGCCGTAGGCGATCTCCTCGGGACAGCTGACCTGCAGCCCCTGCCGCGCCTGGATAGTCTCGATGAAGTTCGACGCCTCGTGCAGCGACTGGTGGGTGCCGGTGTCGAGCCAGGCGTAGCCGCGGCCCAGCCGCTCCAGGTACAGCGCGCCGTCGTCGAGATAGCACTTGTTGAGATCGGTAATCTCCAGCTCGCCACGCGGCGAGGGTTTCAGCGCGGCGGCATAGTCGCTGGCGCGGCCGTCGTAGAAGTACAGGCCGGTGACCGCGTAGTTCGAGCGCGGCGCCGCGGGCTTCTCGGCGATGTCGATGACCCGGCCTGCGCCGTCGAACTCGGCCACGCCGTAGCGCTCGGGGTCGTTGACCCAGTAGCCGAACACCGTCGCGCCCTCGCGGCGCGCATCGGCGCGCCGGAGCGTGTCGGTCAGTCCATGGCCGTGGAAGATGTTGTCGCCCAGCACCAGGCAGCTCGGTTGGCCGGCGACGAAATCGCGACCGATCAGGTAGGCCTGGGCGAGGCCGTCCGGGCTCGGCTGCACGGCATAGCGGATGTCCATGCCCCACTGCGAGCCGTCGCCGAGCAGCGCCTGGAACAGCGCCTGCTCGTGCGGGGTGTTGATGATCAGCGCCTCGCGGATCCCCGCCAGCATCAGCACACTGAGCGGGTAGTAGATCATCGGCTTGTCGTAGACCGGCAGCAGCTGCTTGCTGACGCCCTTGGTGATCGGATACAGCCGGGTGCCGGAGCCGCCGGCGAGGATGATGCCCTTGCGTTGTGTCATCAGGTGGATCCTTGCGTATCCCTTCTCCCGCGTGCGGGACGACGTGCCCGCAGGGGTAGAAGGTGCCCGAAGGGCGGATGAGGGGAGACGCATCGTCGCGATCAGGCCGCGGTGCCGATTCTTTCCAGCCGGTAGCTGCCATCGAGGATGTGCCGCACCCAGTCCTGGTTGGCCAGGTACCAGTCCACGGTCTCGGCGATGCCGCTCTCGAACGTGTGCGCAGGCGTCCAGCCGAGTTCGCCCTGCAGTTTCGAGGCATCGATCGCGTAGCGGCGGTCGTGGCCGGGCCGGTCGGCGACGAAGGTGATCTGGGAGCTGCGCGGCCGGCCGTCCTCGCGCGGCCGGCGCTCGTCGAGCAGGCGGCAAATGGTCTCGACGACCTCGATGTTCTGACGCTCCGAATCGCCGCCGACGTTGTAGGTCTCACCGACACGGCCCTTCTCCAGTACGGTGCGGATCGCGGCGCAGTGGTCGCTGACGAACAGCCAGTCGCGCACCTGCCGCCCGTCGCCATAGACCGGCAGCGGCTCGCCGGCCAGCGCCTTGGCGATCACCAGCGGGATGAGCTTCTCGGGGAAGTGGTAGGGGCCGTAGTTGTTGGAACAGTTGGTCGTCAGCACCGGCAGCCCGTAGGTGTGGTGGAACGCACGGACCAGGTGGTCGGACGCGGCCTTGGACGCCGAATACGGCGAGTTCGGCGCGTACGGCGTGGTCTCGGAGAACCTGCCGGTCTCGCCGAGCGTGCCGTAGACCTCGTCGGTGGAGACGTGCAGGAAGCGGAACCCGTCCTTCGCCGCGCCCGCGAGGCCCTTCCAGTAGTCGCGCACCGACTCCAGCAATCCCAGCGTGCCGACGACATTGGTCTGGATGAACGCGGCCGGTCCGTCGATGGAGCGATCGACATGGCTCTCGGCGGCGAAGTTGAGCACCGCATCGGGCCGGTGCTCGGCCAGCAGGCGCGTCACCAGGGCGCGGTCGCCGATGTCGCCGTGCACGAACACGTGGTCGGGATTGCCGTCCAACGAGGCCAGCGTCTGCAGGTTGCCCGCATAGGTCAGGGCGTCCAGGTTGACCACGCGCACGCCCAGGCGCACCGCCTCGAGCACGAAATTGCCGCCGATGAAACCGGCGCCGCCGGTCACGAGCCAGGTTGGCACGGGCACACTCTCCTGAGGAACACGTCGACGCCGCCGTCTTGGGGCGGATGCAACAGGATAGCGGGTCCAAAGTGCGGGACTCGGGGGAAACTGAACACCCCCTCTGACCGCTCCGGTCGCGGCAACCCATGTCCCCGGCTAGAATTGGCCGGTTCGCCCCGTGCCGGCCGCCGCGGCCGGGAACCCCCGCCAGACACTTCAGATACCAGAGGAATGCCCGCTCGATGAAGATCCTCGTCGCCTACAAGCGCGTGGTGGACTACAACGTCCGCATCCAGGTCAAGCCGGACGGCTCCGGCGTCGTCACCGACGGCGTCAAGCTGTCGGCCAATCCGTTCGACGAAATCGCGCTCGAGGAAGCGCTGCGGCTGCGCGACAAGGGCGTGGCGACCGAGGTCGTGGTCGCGACGATCGCCCCCGCCGATGCCCAGGCCCACCTGCGCAACGGCCTGGCGATGGGCGCCAACCGCGCCATCCACGTCGTCTCCGACCAGCCGGTCCAGCCGCTGACCGCCGCGCGCACGCTGCTGAAGCTGGTCGAGAAGGAAGCCCCGGACCTGGTCATCCTCGGCAAGCAGGCGATCGACGACGACGCCAACCAGACCGGGCAGATGCTGGCCACGCTGTGGGGCCGCCCGCAGGCCACCTTCGCCAGCAAGGTCGAGATCGAAGACGGCAAGGCCACGGTGACCCGCGAGGTCGATGCCGGCCTGGAGACGCTGGAAGTCGACCTGCCAGCCGTGGTCACCACCGACCTGCGCCTCAACGAACCGCGCTTCATCAAGCTGCCCGACATCATGAAGGCCAAGAGCAAGCCGCTGGAAACGATCCCCTTCGCCGATCTCGGTGTCGACGCCGCGGACACGCTCAGGACCACGCATTACGAGGCGCCGACCAGGCGCAGCAAGGGCGTGATGGTCAAGGACGCGGCCGAACTGGTCGCCGCGCTCAAGGCCAAGGGCCTGCTCTGAATCCGTCGCTCCCGCGCAGGCGGGAGCCCAGTGACTTCCGGCCCGAAGCCGGAGTGCAATCGACGCGATACCGCCACGGACGCGACGATTCCAAGGAGAACTCCATGTCCAAAGTCCTCGTCATCGCCGAACACCTCGACGGCACGCTGAATGCCAGCGCCACCGCCAAGACCGTCGCCGCCGCCCGGGCGCTGTCGCCCGAGTCGATCGACATCGCCGTGTTCGCCGCCGACCCGGCGGGCCCGGCGGCCGAAGCCGCCACCATTGCCGGCGTTTCCCGCGTCCTGGCGGTCGCCAATCCCGCCAACGCCCATGCGCTGGCGCAGGTGCTCGGCCCGCAGATCGCCCAGCTGGCCGACGGCTACACCCACGTCTTCGCCCCGTCCACGACCTTCGGCAAGGACCTGCTGCCGGTCGTCGCCGCGCTGCTCGGCGTCAACCAGGTCTCCGACCTGATGACCGTCGAGGGCAGCCACGCGTTCAAGCGCCCGATCTACGCCGGCAACGCCATCATCACCGTCGAAGTTCCGGCCGACCGGACGGTGGTCGCCACCGTGCGCACCGCGTCCTGGCAGGAAGCCGCGCGCGGCGGCAATGCGACCGTCGAATCGACCAGCGTCGACGCCACGCTGCCGTCGCATACCCGTTTCGTCGGCCTCGCCGCCGGCAGCAGCGACCGTCCCGACCTGCAGAGCGCCAAGCGCGTGGTCTCGGGCGGCCGCGGCGTCGGTTCGGAGGAGAACTTCAAGATCGTCTACGACTTCGCCGACAAGCTCGGCGCCGCCGTCGGCGCCTCGCGCGCCGCGGTCGACGCCGGCTACGTCCCCAACGAGATGCAGGTCGGCCAGACCGGCAAGATCATCGCGCCCGAGCTGTACGTCGCGATCGGCATCTCCGGCGCGATCCAGCACCTGACCGGCATCAAGGACGCCGGCACGATCGTCGCGATCAACAAGGACGCCGAGGCACCGATCTTCGAGATCGCCGACATCGGGCTGGTGGGGGATCTGTTCAAGGTGTTGCCGGAGCTGGAAGCGGCGCTTTGAGTCGAGCGTCGCTCCGGCGTCGAAAGCCGGCCACATGAAACGCGTACTGCTCGTGTTCGGCACCCGACCCGAAGCCATCAAGATGGCCCCGGTGGTGGAGGCGCTGCGCGGCATGCCTGGCATCGAAGCAATGGTGGCCGTCACCGCCCAGCATAGGCAGATGCTTGACCAAGTCCTGGACCTGTTCGGCATCATGCCCGACGACGACCTGGACCTAATGCAGGCCGACCAGCGCCTGCCCGACCTGTTCGCGCGCATCCTTACCGGCATGACCGACATCCTGATCCGGCGCAAGCCGGATCTCGTGCTCGTCCACGGCGACACCAGCACCACACTTGCGGTGTCGCTGGCGGCGTTCTACGCCAAGATACCGGTCGGCCACGTCGAGGCCGGGCTGCGCACCGGCAACATGGACGCGCCGTGGCCCGAAGAAATGAACCGCCGCCTGACCGCGCCGCTCGCTTCGCTGCACTTCGCGCCGACCGCGCGCGCGCGCGACAATCTGCTGGCCGAAGGCATCGACGCCAAGCGCATCCACGTCACTGGCAACACCGTGATTGATGCGCTGCTGGAAATCACCGCACGGATTGAAACCGACCCCACCCTTCAGGTCCGGCTGAACGGTCGATTCACGTTCCTCGAACCCGGCAAGCGCCTGGTGCTGGTCACCGGCCATCGCCGCGAGAACTTCGGCGCCGGCATGGACAACATCTGCCGCGCCCTAGCCGACATCGCCAGCGCACGTGACGTGCAGGTAGTCTATCCCGTGCATCTGAATCCCAGCGTGCGCGAGCCGGCGCAGCGCCTGCTTGGCGGCCACGCCGGCGTCCATCTGCTGGAACCGATGGACTACTTGCCCTTCGTGCGACTGATGTCCCGCGCCTACCTGATCCTCACTGATTCGGGCGGCATTCAAGAGGAAGCACCCGCGCTGGGCAAGCCGGTACTGGTGATGCGGGACACCACGGAACGGCCCGAAGCCGTCGAAGCCGGCACCGTACGGCTGGTGGGGACGAGCCGGGAAAAGATCGTTGCAGAAACGCTGCAACTGCTCGACGATCCCGACGCTTATGCCGCCATGGCCCGCGCACACAACCCCTATGGGGACGGCAAGGCGGCGGAGCGCATCGCCGATGCGATTCACTCCTCCGGCTGGGCTGATACAATAAAAAACTAATTACTCGGCCGGATTTCTCCGCCATTCAGCGCTGGCCGCGTATGCATAATACGCATCAAACTCCTATCTTCATTCTCTACCGACATCGAACGGATCCAAATGAAATCCAGAATCCAGATCGCCGCGCTCATGCTGCTGGTGCTCGCGCTCGCTGGCTGCAGTCGCGAGCAAGCAACCGATACCGGTGCCGCACAGCCAGAAGCTCCGACTAATAGCGCCGCAGCGGACGACACCCGGAAGGTGGGGAGGCTTCCGCGCGGCACCGAACTGAACTTCCCTTACCACCTAGTCCAGGACCGCGTCAGGGAACACAACCCCGGCTCGTTCTATCGCCGCATTCGCGTCGAATACCTCGACATCGACGAGCAGCAGGCGATTGATGCCATCACGGCTGCTCTGGAAGAATCCGGCTGGGCGGCCGGCCAACCCCGACGGCTGGACAACGGCGACACCCGCATCAACTTCAAGCCCGAGAAAGGTCGCCCCGTAATGGTCAGAGTGCGCCCGGGCGCCGAAGACAAGCACCCATCCGCAAATGGTGTAATTGTGCTTGATTTCCCGATAAGTGCTGATGACGCTGAAGCGGAAGCCCCCCGGTAAGACAGGAGCGTCAAAGACACCCTGTACGCACCACCCAACCTGCCACGGACAGTCCAGCGATCGGTCCGAGTCCGCCACATATGTCCTACCGCGCAGGCCGTAGGTCAAGGGCTCAGACCCTAAGATTTTCCCACGTTTTTAAACCGTCAGCGTCGGAAGTATCACAGCCAATCTGAGGTCTTTCTCGCAAGTTCAAATAGCGACTATCGCGCCGAATCGGGACGCAACTTGCTCCCACATCCTGCACAGATTATCCGCCAACCCTTTTCTTGAGCGATGCCCGCATCCGCTTTTTCGCCTCTTCGAGCGATGGCTTTTCACTGGCGAAATACGCGATCAGTCTGCGGCTGGCCGCACCGCCATGCAGAGGTTCATCGACGATGAGACCGTAGTCCTCCTTTCGGCCGAACCAGGCACGCACCTTCTCGATATCGACTGGATCCTGAACGTGATAGGGAGTCGCATCTTCCGGCCATACGTAAGGGACAGAAACCAGTACCTTGTCGGAAATCTGCAACAGCTTCCGTGCGAAGGCACCAGCATCCTCCACATGTTCAAGAACCTGGAAGCAGGTGGCGAAGTCGTATTTCGATTCCGGTTGGAACTTGAAGAAATCCTGCTTCAGCGCCTTCACGTTCGCCGACGAATATGCCTTTCTCTTGTCCAGTGCGTGGCGAACCGGGATCCAGTTCCACTGTTCCAGATAAGCCGCGTCTGCACTGCCGACGTCGATCAGCGATCGCGCGTCTGCCGCAAGACCACGCACGATCATGTCGACATATCGGTAGTACATCATGTGCTTCCGGCGTTCGAAGTAGCTCTTTTTCATTACCGACACCAATCCGATCCAATGACAAAGGGTTTCAGCCCCTGGAGCCGCTACTACTGCTACTGTCCGGCACCTGCCCCCGGACTCCCGCATCACGTCAGGTCTTGTGGATGCGTCAGTTCCTGCCACGAACGGCCTTCAAATACGTCGGCCAAGAACTCATGCACCCTTCAGCGGATCGCTCCTGAATATCCAGATCGGGAGACCACACCAGGCAGAACCGCAGCATACTTCTCCGTGAGAAAGACCACACCGCCGGTGGCGAACTTGAAGCCGGGTCTCGAGCGCCGCAGTCCTACCGAAATTGCGGCGCAAACAAAGTACATGGATGCTTCCCGTGCGCCATTCCGCAAACTACTGCATGACCGCACGAAAGCCTTTGACACCGCCATCATCAATGAAAACGATTTGAACCGAATCGACAGACTCCAGAGACTCCACGGCGGCAAAACCGATATGCCAATATCGACAATGCCTGCTTTTCGGCCTTGGCTAGTGCGACGAAGCTTATCCGAGTCATTTAAATTCCCAGTTCCGCAACGTTTCAACAAGTCCCGCGGAAACAACTCCGCATCAAGCCAAACGACCGCCAGCGGGCGCGTTGCACGAACACCAAACGTAGCCTCGTAGCCCGGCACCATCCCCACCTTTCCGGACGTCGCTGCAGGGTGCAAGGCCGGAGAGGGGCATGACATAGCAACTCAATCATAACCCGAGCCCCAAGCCGATTGGCGACAACTGAACAATGAAAAAGTCGAAAGGGGAAGCAGACAGGACACCCGTCAAGACTGCGAGAACTGCTCGCTTAGAATCGCGTCCCGGTCGGCCAGCGCCGTCCGCTCGATGGCCCTGACAACGTTCTCGCTCCTCCGGCCCGCCCGCTGCAGGCCGAACGAGAGGTTCTGCTCGTGGTTCACCACATAGACCGCCGCGGGGAACGGAACCGAGTCCAGCGGGCGCCCCCATTCCTCAGCCACGATCGGCCAGTAGGCGTGGCTCTGGAAATGGTTGAAATAGAGTGCTCCCTCCATCTTCCCATTCCTCGGCAAGTCCTCCGGCTCGAAATAGATGACCGCCGAGCTTCCGCACACACGGTCGAATGACACCGACCAGACGCCCGGTACCGGCGCGATGCGCCCGCCCGCAAAGTCCTCTACATACCCCCGGTCGATGTTGTATCCGCGCCGGTTGTCGTCGGCAAGCACGTGGTGGACAAGATCGCGATGCACCAAGTCGTCCGCATCCAGCGGGAAGAAATACCCGCCCCCCAGGTTGCGCAACGCCGCGCCGATCAGGCGGCGCTTCCACATCTTGTCGTCCCGATATTGCGAAGAGCCCTTCGGCTTCGGGATGTCCGCAGTCATGAAGATCACCCGCGGATCGTCCAATGCCGGCAGATCCGGACGCTCGTGGCCGCAGATGACGACCCGGAAACGCGGATCGGACTGGTTGAGCAGCGAACGCAGGGTCCGCGCAAGGATGAACTGCGTCCTCGCCCAGCCTTCATCCGACTGTTTGCCGGCGAGCGAGATCCCGAACACGAACAAAGAGGCATCTTTATTGTCAACTAGTCCCGGATACTGCTGCCCCAGCGAAACTTCGCCCGAGTTGCCGGGGAGGTTGTCGTCGAGCGCGCCGTCGGGCGCCCAGAACCGGCGCCTCCCTGGACGGGCTTCGATGTACAGGTCATCGTCGCCTGTCAGCGAATGCCACTCGATCTTGCTGTAGTGATACGCCGAGCGCGTGGGCGAATACTGCTCATCGCCCATCGCGCCGGCGCCGGCGCGGGTCAGCGACTGGTCATGGTGCAGGCCGAGCGCGAGCACCTGCTTCATGTCGCGGACCGCCTCGCGCCCGAATACCCGCTTGATGCGTGCAATGTACTCCGAGTCCGCGCCGAACCTGACGCTGTCGAAGTAGCCGATCCGTTCCACGACTTCGCGCCGGAAGAATACGGAAGCGGGATTCGGGTGGATGAACTTCTTTCCCCACCTGCGGAACTGGACCTCGCCGACCTCGTCCATGCGCAGCCAGTACGACCGGGTCGCCATCAGGCCGGACGCGACCTGCATTTCCCTCACGTGCGATTCGATGCGCTGCGGATGCGCCCAGTCGTCGGAATCGTGGCAGGTCATGAACTCGCCCTTTGCCACCTCCATGGCCCTGTTCTTGGCACCGTAGGTGCCCAGGTTCGTCTCGTTCAGCAGCACGCGCACACGCGGATTGCGCTCCGCGATCTCCTGCAACATCTCGCGAGTGCCATCACTGCTGCAATCATCGACGATCAACAGCTCGATGTTTGCGTAAGTCTGGTCCAGCACCGATCTGACGGCGTAATCCAGAGTCGCCGAAGAGTTGTAGGTCGTCATGATCACCGAGACCAGCGGCCCGTCGGTGATCACGCGCGCACCTTCGGCGGATAAACGGCCGAACGCAAACTCCGTTTCCGACACGGGAACCGGGCCCGACAGCCCCTGCGCCTCGAAGAACCGGTTGAAACCGTCGCGGAATGCCGCAAAATCACCGTCCAGCTTCGACCTGAGCGCGTCGACCAGGATGAGTTCGCGATGGCCATCGTTGGCGATCGAAAGCGCCGACGCACCAGTGCCAAGCACGTTCAGCGCCAGATGCTTGTACAACAGCGCGCTCGCTCCCTTCGCACCAGTCCTTAGGTACCTTTCCAGATCGCGCAGCGCGAGTTCCGGATCATGAATCCAGGCAATCTCCGCACGCACGGGCAACAACCCCGTGATGCCATGGCCGATCTCGGCGTCCAGTAGTTCGCGGGCATCTGCATAACGTCCGACACGGGTGAGGTCGATGGCGGCGTTGGCGACAAAACGCTCATATGCGGCGCTGCCGTAGGCGGCCAACAATTGATCCCGTTTCCCGGCATACATCGCGAACACTGTGTCCAACGCCTTCACGCCGACCCCATACGCCGAGATCTTGCTGGTCATGAGGACCAACAGGAACGAATACAACAGGTACCCAGACTCGGTCGCCAGTTCCGTCTCGTACTGACGCATCAATCGGAACAGCTGCTGGTAATCGCTGACCTTCAGCTCCGCATCGATCCGCGCGCATTCCTTGGGCACGCGATTCGATCCCGGCTTTTTCTTTGTCTTGCTCGCAACCAACGCTTTCGCGTAATCGGCGGTCGTTCTTCCACCCGCTGACTGAATCAGTTGTGCCGACCCCAGCTCCGGAAACGCCACCGGCTTCTGCCGCCGGCCATACTTACCCTCTGTCTTGAAGCCGGCCCCTTGGCTAGCCTTACCATTCGCGCCAATCGCCCCCTCCGGTGATGTCTCGATGATGGGGCGTGCCGGGGGCGCGATAGGCAACTCGACCCGTCCGGTGAATGCCTTCTTCATCATGCGCACGAAGAAACGGTAAGGCTCCATCACCTTCCAGGTCCGGCTGTCCAACACATCACGGAGCCCGGCCTCCAGTTGTTGCGCATAACTGGACACGCGATCCAAATCCCTTCGTGCCAGTTCCTTGCGTGCCCGCTCCCTTGCACTTTGCAGCTTCTGTTCTTCGAGTTCCCGGGCTAAACCGGCACGCAACTCCTCCCCTCGCCTGATGGCGCTGCGCTCTGCGTCGGCAATCCACTCGCGAAGAGCGCCGGCAACATCCGCCACCCCGGATTTCACCGAAACAAATTCGCCCTGCATCCGGGCGAATGTTTCCTCGACGCGGCCCATCCCTTCCTTTATCGCGACGATTTCTTCCTGATCCTTGGTCTGGGTTTCTCCAATCCTCGCAACCCGTTTCCTGACCCAGCTGACCTTGTCCTTCACCTGACCCAAATCGTCGGCGATCTCCAGAAATCGTTTCCGCTCGTTCTCCGACGACTCCAGCAACTTGGCCGCCTGTTTCTTGTACTCGTCTGCTCGGGAGGCCTGCGATCTCAGATCCGTCTCCAGCGCCGCCTTGCGCTGCTCAAGTTGCGTCTTGCTCTCCGCCAACAGCTCATTCTCCTTGCGCAGCTGGTGGATTTCACGCGACAGCTTGTATGGATTCGCCGCAGCGAAGGCGGAACTCATGAAGGCGACGTTCACCCGCCGCAGCACTGGGTTGTCCTCGGCCCACTCATGAGTCTGCTCGTAGATCTTGAACGCGCGGTATCCATATTCATGCAACGCATCCTCAATCAACCGGAAGTAGGTCTGCTGTGTGGACTCGGGATTCATCCCGGCCTCGACATAGAGCACGTCGACCCGCTCCGATGCGAACAGTGACCCGGCGCCTTTGATAACGTCCAGCTCATGCCCCTCGACATCGATCTTCAACAACGAAATGCGCTGGATCCCCTGCTTCTGTGCAAATTCGTCCAAGGTCATGGTGCTGACCACGAAAGTACGTCCACCACCATCGCCCTCGGCATTGTCCTCGGTGGAAACGACCCGGGTCATGTCCTCGCTGTCCTGCATGACGACCTTCCCTGCGTGGGAACTGATCGCGAGGTTGTGGCAAGCGGCCTTGTGCATGCTTGCGACCCCGGCCACCGTCGCCTCCAATGTCCTGAAGGAATTCGGATTAGGCTCGATCAGGTACGCGTCCAGCAGCTTGATCTCCGACTTGGCCAGCGCCTCGTACACGTCGCCGACATAGGCGCCCACATCGACGTAGGTGATCGAGCGCGCCTGGAAGAACGGCGCGATGTCGCGGATAAATTGACTGGAAACGTGCTTTCCGGACTTGTTCTTCGCCGCGACCGACCGCTCTGCCACCTTCGCCACCTCGTTCATGACCATTCCTCATGATTTCCATTCAACGCTGCCGCGACCGCGCCCGTCTCGTGGGCGATCCATCCACACGTCAAAGCGATCCCCTGCCCGGTCATTGCCTCAGCCTCACCTATACGAAGGAAATGCCGGGAACATCGGCACCCTTGCCGACGACCATGGAACGCAGCCTGATCTCGTCATCGGAAACGCGCCACGTATGAGATCCCGGATCGCTACTCCGACAACGGACGAAGTTGAACCCATCCATCGCCAGCACGTCCAGCCCCGCCCGGTAGCAACGCCGAACGAAACCGGAGTCCGAGCCGCCCCTGCGGTGCTCGGAGAAGGGAATCTTCTCGAGCACCTCGCGTTTCCCGCCCAAGGTTCCACCCGCAACCAGCGCGGCGTACGCATGCGCCGCGCCATGCACCAGGTTGGCATGCCGCGCCCACTCCGGATCATGGATCAGTTCGTCACCACTCTCCAGATAGTTGAACACCGGCGGCTTGCCGAACACCGAAAAGTTACCGAGCCGCTGATAAAGCATTACGTCGCTCAGATAGTCCGGTCCGTACAGGTCATCGTCGTCCATCTTGGTCCAGTACGGTGCATCGGTCTGGGAGATAGCGAAATTCAGGCAGGCACCGAGGCTGCAGCTGCGCCCCAGCCGGAAAAAACGGATCGCCTCGCCCTCACGAACCTGCGCGCGAAGTCCCTCGAGTTCGGCGACATCGTCGTGGACCACGACGATGAGTTCCTTGTGTGGATAGCGATCGTTGCGGAAGCGTTCGATGCACCCCGACAGCAGTTCGGGGCGCATGCTCACCAGCAGGCAGGCAATGCGTGGTTCAGGCGGCAGGAACTTCGCATCGACCGCCAGCGCATCGGCAATGAACTGCAATCGGTGGGCAATGGTATGGGCGGACATCAGTCCGCGCCAGACCAATTGCCGTCGGCGCGCGCGCGCAAGCGGGTCGGCCAGCGCCGCCAGCAGTGCCGCGACTGCGCCGGTTTCACCGACACCTGGCAGGCGGAGTTCCGGCAGCGGCGGCTCTGCCCCGTCCAGCCGGACGACAAGGCTGCCTGCTGCGGCCGAACGCACCATCCGCAGCGCGCTGCGCCAAGCTCCGGCCAATGGATCGGCAGCGAACACCTCGGCACCCTGCAGACGGCTCATCACCAGCTTCTCCTGCTGGTCTAGGCAACCGATCGCGTATGGCTCGAATTCGGGATTGTCGGCAAGCCGCACCCGGCCGAAATCCCATTCACTTTCGGCAATCAGCAAGCCATGCGGCTGCAGTTCGCGCAACTGCTGCAGTTCGGCTAGGTGGCCTTGCAGATCCCACCAGCCATCGAACAGGATGCTGTTCCCCAACGCGTCGGCCGCGTCCCTCAGCTGGTAGCTGCGCAACGGATTGTGCAGCGCCGGCTGTATCGCCGGAGGCAGGTAATCCACGCGCGTATCGGGGTAGTCTCGGCGCAAGCGCCGGGCAACCTCGCTGTCGGCGACGCAGACCAGATCCGCGTACGCCGCCAGCCAGGCGAATTGCTCATAGTTGCCAGGCGACTCGCGGAACCACAGCACCAGCGGCAAGGAGATCCGGCGGCAATGTTCAAGCAGTCGCAGGAACCGCTCGCTGCGTCCCCCGTCGCGCACGAGCGCATAGCGCCAGCCGCGCTCGCCGACGTGCCAGACGGTCTCGACCACGATGAAACGCAGCGCCCCAGGCATCAGGACGGAATCCCAGTCCTGTTCGTTGATCTCCACTACCCGAGCATCGAAGGACAGTTCAACGCGCAGTTCGTCGCCGCCAAGGAAACCGATCGCCGGCGCGTCACCGCGCCAGCCTAGGTAGCCGCCCGCCGCTGGTCTCGATCCAACATCATCAAGCGCCAGCCGCGCCGGCGCCGGCAGCAGCCCCTCGAGCCCCGGCGACAGATCCAGCAAACGGCAAGTGGCGTTGGCGCCATCGATCGAGCCCAATTGTGGCAGCAGCAACGAATCCGGAAGCCTGCCGCGACCAGTTCCTGGCGTACTGACCACCACCGGCTCCACTGCTTGCTGCCAGTCTGGCGACGCCTGACGCCGTAACTTCGTTATCAGCCAACGTATTGGCGCGGTCAATCGCCACGAGCGGCTGTGCAGCAATTCTTCGCGCAGGCGTTGCTGCTCGGCGTTCTGCTGCCGAAGCCGCAACACTTCGCCCTGCAAGCACTGCAGCTCGCGGTAAGCATCCAATGGCCGCGCCTGTCCCTCCTCCGGTTTTTCCATCTGATCGGCTTCCATCAGGCTCGGCCTGCCGTGTTGAGCGGCGCAATTCCGGTCGCAATGTCGGCGAAACGCTGCGCCAAGCGACTCCATCCGAACTCGGCGACCGTACCGCGTCCGAACTCCACTTCGGGAAATCCACCATCGCCACGCTTGCTTTCGCACAGGCGGCGCAGCAGCCCGGCGATCGCCTCTGCATCGTTTCCACAGACCCAACCGCGACGCCGCTCCAGCACCAGTTCTGCGGCGACATCGCCCGCATTACCGTTGCCGATGTGCAGGATCGGTCGTCCCGACCCCAGATACTCGTAAACCTTGCCAGGCACTTGATACGAATTGTCGTTGGCGATGTTGACAAGCACATCGGCACGTCGCTGCAGCGCGAGCGCCGCGGTGTGCGGCAGGAAGCCGAGCAGGCGAACCTGTCCAGGGATCGACTCCAGCATCGACTCCAGCCAAGCGGGAATCACGATTGTGGCGACGTTTAGCCGTACCTGCGGCACCTTGGCGACCGCCTCGATTAGTGATTCCGGGCGGCGGAAGCGGTAGAACGAACCGGTATAGAGAAGCTCCAAGCGCTCGACATCGAAGAAGTCAGCCGGCGGCGGCTCCGATGCCACTGCGTCGCTGTCGTCGAAGCCTTGAGGCAGGACCTCGATAACACCTCGCACGAAAGGAGCATGCCGCTGCAGCAGGAGTTCGCGCGTACCAATGCTGGTGACCGTGACCCCATCGGCGTTCGCCAGCACCTGCCGTTCGAGTTTGCGAGAACGGCTGCGCCAGCGCCGCGGCGTGTAGTCGGCCAGCACCGGATCGCCCAGGTCGGCGATCCACGGAAGGCCGAATCGCCGCTTCAGCAGCAGGCCCAATTCCAGCGTAGTCGCCGGCTCGTGTGAGGTGACGACCAAGTCCGGGCGGATTTCCTCGACCAGACTCGACAAGGCCCGGCACGCCGAACGGAACCAAGCGCCGCGCGCGTCCGGGAACAAGGGCCACAATGCGAACATCCGGGATAGCGCGACGATCACAGTCCCCGCAATGCGTCCCTTCCAGTTCAAGCGGACCGCTGGCAAGGCGAGCGCCGCCATCATCGGTTCGGCGGCTACCGGGCCGGCCAATAACACGTTCTCCGCCAACATCATGGATTCGGGACCTGCCTGCTTGGCCGCCTGCCGCCGAGCAAGCATCCCGACCAAGGCCGAAATCGGGCCACCGGGAGTGCGATGCACCGTCGCTTTGGTCGGCAGGGCCGACAGGCCGGACGTCTGCATCGGCAGGTCGACGGTTAGGACATGGACCTGATAACCGAGGCGGGCGAGTTCGCGAGTCAGATATAGCCAGCGCAGCGACTGCGGCGAGGGACTCGGCGGAAACTCGTAGGCGATCAGCAGTATGCGCATGCCCGCTTCAGACCTTTCGGGACGACTTGGGCGGGGTCCCGTCCGTTGCCGCTCGATCTGCCGCATGGGTCTCGGTCACGTCGGCCTTCGCCCGAGCGGTTTTCGTCTTTTCCTGACCTCTTCCCGCCGAAACGCCTTTCTTCTTCGACTTCAGTGCGAGCGCCTCGCCCGCCGCCGTCTTGGCAGGTTTCGATACGGCATCGATCGCGGGATCCGCCTCTGCACGCACCTTCGCCGCTTTCCAAGCGCGCGCGCGTTCTTCCAGCGATGCTTCCCACGCCTGCGTCTTGGCTTCCTTCCAGGCCCGCGCGCGCTCTGGCAGCGATGCTTCCCACGCCTGCATCTTGGCTTCTTTCCAGGCCCGTGTGCGCTCCGGCAACGTTGCTTCCCATGCCTTCATTCTGGCCGCAGTCCGTGCCTTCGCCTCGGCGTCCAGCCGAGCTTTCGCCATGCGCCGCGCCTTCTGCTTCGCCGCGGCAGACTCAGCCGATTTTGCCACCGGATACAGGCGCCGGTATTCGGCCAGGGTTTCCGACACGCCGCCGTCGTAAACGACCTTGCCCTGGTCCAGCAGGATGCCGCGGTTGCACAATGAGCGCAGCAGCGAATCGTTATGGCTGGCGAGAACGACGATCTTGCTGCCGTCCACCCGATCCAGCAGCCGTTGCTTTGCCCGGCGCAGGAATTGCGCATCGCCGGCCCCAAACCATTCGTCGAGCAGCAGGATGTCAGTATGGAAGGCCGTGGAAATAGCGAATCCCAGGCGCATGCGCTGACCGCTGGACAGGGTCATCAGGCGCCGGTTCGCGACTTCTCGCAATCCGGAGAAATCCAGCACCGGCTCGACCAGTTGCTGGATGTCCATGGAGCGCACTCCCATCGCGCTGGCACGCAGGAAGATGTTCTCTGTGATCGTGGCCTCAGCATTGAAACCCAAGGCCATGCTGAGCAGGGCTTGGCGCGAGCCGTGGATATCGATCGACCCGCTGGTCGGCTCGAAAGCGCCCGCCAGCACCCGCAACATCGTGCTCTTGCCGGCGCCGTTACGGCCGATCAGGGCGACCCGCTCGCCCTCTCGAATACTGAGGCTTACATCGTCCAGCAACGTAGCGAAGCGTCTCCTAGGCACCGCGGTCGCCGCCTTCATCAGGGTCGCCAACCACGACAGGGTCGTTCCCTCGGGCTGTGCATAGTAGGGCACCACAAGCGACAGGTTGCGGACGTCCATAGAAACCGAAGCCGCCGACATGTCAGATCCAGATGGGGACATAGCGCGAGAACCGTCGGCAAAGTGAAATGGCCATCAGCCAGCCACTCAGCGTGAGCACGCCGACATACGCCAGCGTGTACGTCGGCGGCATCCGCCCGAACAGCGGCTCGCGGACCAGTCCCAGCAAATGGTAGGCGGGATTGATCCTGACCACGATACCGCCCCAGCTGTCCACCGGGAAACGATCCCCTTCCCAAATGATCGGAGTGAACAGGAAACCGAGCATGAGGATCGTATTGAGCACCTCGTTGATGTCTGGATAGCGCGCGCCGAGGATGCTCAGGCTGTAGCCAAGCCAGAACAGGTTCAGCAGCACCAGAGGTATGGTGACGAACAGGGTCAGGATGGCGGGGGCGGGAACCGCGGGCGACCAAACCAGCACCGCCAGCATGCCGATCATCGAGAAACTGAAATACACCAGCGACTTGGCGATCGCCTTGAGCGTGTAATCGGTCAGACGCGTATTCCCATCAAGAATGAAGGACTTGTTGCCGCGCAGCGTGACCACGGTATCGTTGAGCACCATCACCATCAGCCGCCAGATGGCATAGCCCATGCCCAGATGTACCAAGTAGTAGCTTAGTTCGCGGCCGAAAATCCTGGCGTACAGCGGCCCTGTGATCGCCATGAACATGGTGACCGGTGCCAAAAGCCAAAGCAAACCCAAGCGCGTGCGCCGGTAGCGGGTGACGATGTCGAGCCAACTGGAATAGGCCCAGAACTCGGGCTTGCGCACGCTGTCGGAGAGTTGGGAAAAGAGCCTGATCGTCATCGCGCCCCCTGCTCTGCAGTAGCGGCAACGCCATGGAGTGTCATGCTATCGCCGCCTCGATGTCCCGCCGCAGATCGTGCACAGCCTCCACCCCCACGCTCAACCGCACCAGATCGTCCGCGATCCCGAGCTGCGCCCGCCGCTCCACCGGCACCGACGCATGCGTCATCACCGCGGGGTGGTTGGCCAGGCTCTCGACCCCGCCCAGCGACTCGGCCAGGGTGAACAGTTCGGTACGTTCGCAGAAGCGCCTGGCGCCCTCGAAGCCGCCCTTGATGCGGACCGAGATGATGCCGCCGAAGCCGTCCATCTGGCGCCTGGCAAGTGCGTGCTGCGGATGCGAGGCCAGGCCCGGATAGATCACCTGCTTGATGGCGGGATGCGACGCCAGGAACTCGGCCAATGCCTGCGCGTTGTCGCAGTGGGCGCGCATGCGCAGATGCAGGGTCTTGAGGCCGCGCAGCGCGAGGAAGCTGTCGAACGGGCCCTGCACCGCGCCGGCGGAGTTCTGCAGGAACGCGAGTTGCTCGGCAAGCTCGGGATTGTCGCCGACCACCAGCATGCCGCCGACCATGTCCGAATGGCCGTTGAGGTACTTGGTCGCCGAATGCATGACGATGTCGGCACCGTGTTCGAGCGGACGCTGCAGGATCGGCGAGGCGAAGGTGTTGTCGACGACGACGATCAGGCCGTGCTTGTGCGCGAGGTCCGCGATCGCCCGGATGTCGACGATCTTGAGCATCGGGTTGGTCGGGGTCTCGATCCAGACCAGCTTCGTCCCGGGTTGGATGGCAGCCTCGAAGGCGGCCGGATCGGTCAGGTCGACGTAGCTGAACGACAGGCCGGCGCTGCGCGTGCGCACGCGCTCGAACAGGCGGAAGCTGCCGCCGTAGAGGTCATCCATCGCGATGACGTGGTCGCCGCTGTCGAGCAGTTCGAGCAGCGTCGCCGTCGCCGCCATGCCCGATGCGAATGCGAAGCCGCGACTGCCGCCTTCCAGGCCGGCCACGCAGCGCTCGTAGGCGAAGCGGGTCGGGTTGTGGGTGCGCGAATACTCGAAGCCCTGGTGCACGCCCGGGCTGGACTGGGCATAGGTCGAGGTCGCGTAGATCGGTGGCATCACCGCCCCGGTGCTGGGGTCGGGCGACTGGCCGGCGTGGATCGCCTTGGTGCCGAGTGCCCACCGCGCCGGATCGGCCGCATTGCGGTCATCGGTCATGGGAAACGTCTGTACGAACGGACCGGGGATTCTAGCATCGGGGCGACGGGCCACCCCTTGCACGCCAGTGCCGGCGACGCGTCGCTGCAAGCGTCATTCAGCATCGGAGGCGTCAGCTTGCGGCGGCTTGCTGAACGCAGCTCAGATGCGCCGGATCGCGATCGCCGGCAGCCGCAGCCATGCGCCGGTTTCATCCCGGAACGGAAGCAGGGCGCCGCTTCCGCTCGGCGGCCGGCAACCCAGCGCCTACTGCACCCGGCGCCGCAGGTAGTTCAGCAGGTCGATGCGGGTGATCAGGCCGAGGAAGCGGTCGCCGTCGGTGACGATGGCGACCTGGCCGCGGTCGAACACCGGCAGCAGCGCCTCGACCGGCGACTTGACGTTCAGGAAGTCGAGCTTGGTCACCATCGCGGTGGAGACCGGATCGCGGAACCGGTCCTCGTCGCCGTAGACGTGCAGCAGCACGTCGCTTTCGTCGAGGATGCCGACGATGCGGTCACCATCCATCACCGGCAGCTGCGAGATCTCGTAGAGCTTCATGCGCTGATAGGCAGTGACCAGCAGGTCGGTCGGCGCCAGCACGACGGTGTCGCGGCGCGAGTACGGGCGCAGGATCAGGTCGCGCAGGTCACCGTGCTGCTCGCGCTCGAGGAAGCCGTTGTCGAGCATCCAGTAGTCGTTGTAGAGCTTGCTCAGGTACTTGTTGCCGGTGTCGCAGACGAACACCAGCACCTTCTTCGGCGTGGTCTGTTCGCGGCAGTACTTCAGCGCGGCCGCCAGCAGGGTGCCGGTCGACGAGCCGCCGAGGATGCCCTCGGCCTGGAGCAGTTCGCGCGCAGCCAGGAAGCTCTCCTTGTCGCTGATCGCGTAGGCCTGCTTCACGCGCGAGAAATCGGAGATGCTCGGCAGGAAGTCCTCGCCGATCCCCTCGACCATCCAGCTGCCGGACTTCTCGCTGAGGGTGCCCTCGTTGATGTACTCGGCCAGGATCGAGCCGACCGGGTCGGCCAGCACCATCTCCACGTCCGGCGCATGCTCGGCGAAGCAGCGCGACAGGCCGCTCATCGTGCCGGAGCTGCCGCAGCCGAACACGATCGCGTCCAGCCCGCCGACCTCGGCCATCTGCCGCAGGATCTCCGGACCGGTGCCGAACTGGTGCGCGGCCGGGTTGTCGGGGTTGCCGAACTGGTTGATGAAGTAGGCGCCCGGGGTCTCGCGGGCGATGCGCTCGGCCAGGTCCTGGTAGTACTCGGGATGGCCCTTGGCGACGTCGGAGCGGGTCAGCACGACCTCGGCGCCCATCGCCTTGAGGTTGAAGATCTTCTCGCGGCTCATCTTGTCCGGCACGACGAGGACCAGCTTGTAGCCCTTCTGCTGGGCCACCAGTGCCAGGCCGATGCCGGTATTGCCCGCGGTGCCCTCGACCAGGGTCGCGCCCGGCTGGATGTCGCCGCGCCGCTCGGCGGCCTCGATCATGCTCAGGCCGATGCGGTCCTTGATCGAGCCGCCGGGATTCTGGTTCTCGAGCTTGAAGTAGAGCTCGCAGACACCGGCGTCGAGACGCCCGGCCTTGACGATGGGCGTGTCGGCGATGAGGTCGAGAACGGAGGAGGCGATCGGCATGCGGTCCGGGTCCGGTTTTGCGAAACGGGACGGGATTATCGCATTGCCCCGGATCGCATGGCGGGGCACGGGCCGATCGGGGCGGCGCTGCCGCCAGACACCCGCGGGCGATGACGATCGACGAGGATGACCGCCACCGCCCGCGACTGAAGGAACTTGGTCAGCTGTGCAGCGCGTCGTACATCACGGTCAGGCGGTCCTTGGCGGCAAGCTTCTCGCGCTTCATCTGCGCCAGCGTCGACTCGTCGACCGGCAGCACGCCAAGCTCCGCGTTCAATACCTTCTTGTCCAGCTCCTTGTGCCGGTAGTAGAGCTGCCGGAACTCGACATTTCCCTTCATGATTTCCTCGAGTTCAGCCTGCGGTTGCGCTTCGAACATGAAATCCTCCTGACAGAAATGCGAACGCCCCGGCCAATGACGGCGGGGCGTTACGGGGGACACCTTCCAGCGACGACGGCGGATGCTCCTGCCCCGCGGCTCACGCCCCGGACGGGACGGGCATCGGGAACTGGGCTTGGAATCATCTCGGTCATCGGCCTGGCTCGTGGACCGGACGGCGGAAGCGGGAAAGATCGTACCGCCCGGGTAATCGACCCTACTCCTCCCGAATCGAGCGGGCAAGGGCGCCGCGACACGCTGTGGGCCGGATCGCGCAGTCAGGTTTGAAACCGGTTCCAGTGCCGGCGCCGGAAACCGCGAAAGACGGCGCCGCGCGAGCCGGGTCGCCGCCAAGTTGTTGATTTGGAATGGATTCAGATTTCGCCGCCGACGCACACGGCCCCGGTCCGCAGGCACGGAACCCGTGGGGCAGGGTCGACCCGCCATTGGCTGGAGCCGGGTCGACAACGGCGTTGAATCGGTTCCCCGGTTCCCGAGCCCCTTCGATATCGGGTCGGGGCGATGCGCCGGCGCCGGGACGCCCGGCGAGGTCGCATCGGGGGCCCGACATTCCGCGCACCTGACCGGCGCGCACGTCGGCCGCGTTGGGCCGACCTACGCAGGATCGGGGTGGCCGCCCTCCCCCGCACTTCGGAGAAGGACCTTTGAATTGCACGGCGGCGGGTTGAAGCCCGCCCGCGTGTTCCAGGCGTTTGCGGCGATGCCGCCAGGCCTCGGCCGCGACAGGGCTCAGGGTTCCAGGCTTTTCAGCAGCTCGGCCTCGCGCCGCCGCAGCTCGGCTTCGCGCTGGCGGGCCGCGCGCAGCTTGGCGGCCTCGCCGCTGGCCACGCCCTGCAGCACGTTCTCGGCGTCCTGCCGGGCGGTCGACTCTTCCTCCGCGGCCAGCCGCAGCCGCGCGGCCTCCTCGGCCTGGATCTGCGCCTGGATGCGCAGGCGCTCGGCCTCCTGGCGGGCGCGCGCCGCATCCTGGCGGCTGGCCTCGACCAGCAGCTGGCTGCGCTCGCGCTCCAGCGCGGTCAGTTCGCGGCGCGAGGCCTCGGTGCGCGAGGCGATCTCGGCGGTCTCGACCCGCCACTGGGCGATCTGCGTGGCCGAAGCCCGCTGGCTGCTGCGCGCCTCGGTCAGGGCAGCCACCGCCTGCCGCGCCTGCAGGCGCTCGTAGGCGGCCAGGCCGGCAAACTCGGGGTCGGCGTCGAGGGCGCGCAGACGCTGCTGCAACTGCGCCGCTTCGCCGCCATCGGCTGGGGTCTGCGCCACGGCAGGCATCGCGGCCAGCAGCATCAGCGCGGGAAGGATCAGGTGTCGCATGCTCATTCTCCTGCCTGCAGACGCTGGCGCAGCGTCGTGATTTCGCTGCGCCGCTGGGCCAGCTCGGCGTCGGTCGCCGCCTGTCGCGCACGCGCATGCGCCAGGTCGGCAAGCGCGCCGGCCGACAACGCCAGGGTCCGCGCCTCGCTGTCGCGCTGGCTGCCCAGCGCGGCCTGCGCCTGCTCCAGCGCGCGCCGGGCCTGGGCGATATCGGTCGGCGCGTACTGGTCGGCATCGGCATCGCCGGCGCGCGCGACCGACTGCTGCGCGGCCGCCAGCTCCTCGGTCGGCGGCGGCAGACTGGCGCAGGCGCCCAGCGCGAGCATCGAAACGAGCAGTGCGGCCTGCTGCAGCCGTCGGATCTGTGCGAAGCTTGTCTTCATTGAATCGTGGTCCGGCGGGTGACCGGGCCATTGTCGTCAGCAGGCCCGGGATGCGCAACGCTCGCCGGCGCCCATTGGGGAGTGGGTCATGGACATCGGTTATTTCCTGCAACTGATGACCGAGAAGAACGCGTCGGACATGTTCCTGAGCACGGGCGCGCCGGTCTACATCAAGGTCGAGGGCAGGCTGTACCCGCTCGGCAGCACCGGCCTGCCGCCGGGCATGGTCAAGAAGATTGCGTATTCGCTGATGGATGCGGGCCAGATCCCGCAGTTCGAGCGCGACCTGGAACTGAACATGGCGCTGTCGCTGCAGGAGGCCGGGCGCTTCCGCGTCAACGTGTTCCGCCAGCGCGGCGAGGTGGCGATGGTGATCCGCGCGATCCGCAGCGCGATCCCCAGCATCGAGGAGCTGCAGCTGCCCAACGTGCTCAAGGACATCATCATGGCCCCGCGCGGCCTGGTGCTGATCGTCGGTTCCACCGGCTCGGGCAAGTCGACCACGCTGGCGTCGATGATCGACCACCGCAACAGCAGCACGTCCGGGCACATCCTCACCATCGAGGATCCGATCGAATACCTGCACCGGCACAAGAAGTCGCTGGTCAACCAGCGCGAGGTCGGGCTCGACACCCAGACCTTCCACAACGCGCTGAAGAACGCGATGCGCGAGGCGCCGGACGTGATCCTGATCGGCGAGATCCTCGATGCGACGACGATGGAGGCGGCGATCTCGTTCGCCGAGACCGGCCACATCTGCCTGGCGACGCTGCACTCCAACAACGCCGACCAGACCATCGAGCGCATCCTCAACTTCTTCCCCGAGGCCGCGCACAAGAACGTGCTGATGAACCTCGCACTAAACCTGCGTGCGGTGGTGTCGCAGCGCCTGGTGCAGGGCCTCGACGGCCGCCGCATGCCGGCCACCGAGGTGCTGCTCAACACGCCGATGATCCGCGACCTGCTGCGCCGCGGCCAGGTGCACGAGATCAAGCAGGCCATGGAGGACTCGCTGGAGGAAGGCATGGAGACCTTCGACCAGTGCCTGTTCCGGCTGTGCAAGGAAGGCCGCATCGAGCGCGAGACCGCGCTGCGCGCCGCCGACTCGCGCGATGGCCTGGACCTGAAGTTCCGCCTGTCCGAAGGCGGCGTGGGCGAGCACGACCCCTATGCCGACGTGTTCGACGCCACCACATCCCAGCATTGAGAGGCGGAGAGCAAAGGATCCCCTGAACAAGTCCGTCATTCCCGCGAAGGCGGGAATGACGAGCATGGAGCAACTTGTTCGAAGGATCCTAAATCCAGCGCTGTGAGCGGAGCCTGCTCCGCTGAAGCAGTCTCCGGAACCATGTGCAGCGGGGCAAGCTCCGCGCTACGCGCCGGGTGCGTCCGGCTGCAGTTCCGGGCGGGCCGCGTCGAACGCGGGCATGGCCAGGCAGGCCGCCTCGACCGCACGGATCTTCGGATACGGCGCCAGATCCACGCCGAACCGGCGCGCGTTGTAGACCTGCGGGACCAGCGTGCAGTCGGCGATCGTGGGGCGGTCGCCGATGCACGCGCCGGCGCCGTCCGACCACTGCCCGAGCAGCGTCTCGAACGCGGCGAAGCCCTCGACGATCCAGCGCCGGACCCAGCGCTCGCGTTCGGCCGGATCGATGTGCCAGTCGTGTTCGAGCGCCTGCAGCACGCGCAGGTTGTTCAGCGGGTGGATCTCGCAGGCGACCAGCTGGGCCAGCGCGCGCACGCGTTGCCGCGACAGCGGATCACGCGGCAGCAGCGGCGGCGCGTCCGGCCAGGCCTCGTCGAGGTATTCCAGGATCGCCAGCGACTGGGTCAGGGCGATGTCGCCATGCAGCAGCGTCGGCACCAGCCGCTGCGGGTTGCGCGCCGCATATGCGGGCTGGCGCTGCTCGCCGCCGCCACGCACCAGGTGCACCGGTACGTCGGTATGCGCGAGCCCCTTCAGGCGCAGGCCGATCCGCACGCGATACGCCGCGCTGGAGCGCCAGTAACCGTACAGCGTCAGCGCATCGCCGGCGGCCACGCTCACCCGGGCAGCGCCTGCCGCTCGATGGCCTGTTCGATCGCGCCGAAGATGCTGGCGCCGTCGCGGTCGAGCATCTCGATGCGCACCCGGTCGCCGAACGACAGGAACGGGGTCTTCGGCGCGCCATGCTCGAGCGCCTCGACGGTGCGCTGCTCGGCGAAGCACGACGCGCCCTTGGAGGTGTCCTCGTTGGCGATCGTGCCCGAACCGACGATCGTGCCGGCCGACAGCGGCCGCGTCTTCGCCGCATGCGCGACCAGCTGCGAGAAGTCGAACTGCATGTCGACGCCGGCCTCGGGCGCGCCGAACCATTTGCCGTTGACGTGGGTCAGCAGCGGCAGGTGCAGCTTGTTGCCGCGCCACGCGTCGCCCAGCTCGTCCGGGGTGACGAACACCGGGCTCAGCGCCGAGCGTGGCTTGGACTGCAGGAAGCCGAAGCCCTTGGCCAGCTCGCCGGGAATCAGGTTGCGCAGCGACACGTCGTTGACCAGCCCGACCAGCTGGATGTGGCCCGCGGCCTGCGCCGGCGTCACCGCCATCGGCACGTCGTCGGTGACGACGACGATCTCGGCCTCCAGGTCGATGCCGTAGTCCTCGCTGACGACCCGGACCGCATCGCGCGGCCCCAGAAAGGCCGCGCTGGTGGCCTGGTACATCAGCGGATCGGTGTAGAAGCTCTCCGGCACCTCGGCGCCGCGTGCGCGGCGCACGCGCGCGACGTGCGGCAGGTAGGCGCTGCCGTCGACGAACTCGTAGGCGCGCGGCAGCGGCGAGGCCAGCGCCGCGGGATCGACATCGAACGCGCCCTCGGCCGCACCGGCATTCAGCGATTCGGACAGCGCGCTGAGGCGCGGCGCGGCGTTCGACCAGTCCTCCAGCGCCCGCTGCAGCGTCGCGGCGATGCCGGTCGCGCGGACCGCGGTGGCGAGATCGCGCGAGACGACGATCAGGGTGCCGTCGCGGCCGCCCTCCTTCAGTGAACCCAGCTTCATCCCGAACTCCGTTGGCGTCTGCTTATTGTTGCAAGTGTAACCAGAGCAGCCTCCGGCAGGGGCGGTTCAGTCCTCGCCCTGGAACGCCCCGCTGCGGTACGTCAGCACCAGCGTGTCGCGGTGCCCTTCGCCGTCGACCGGCTGGATCGGCGTGGATTCGTGGATCACCCGGGCATCGTCGAGCAGCAGCAGCGACCATGGCTCGGTCAGCGTGAAGCGTTGGCCGTTGGGGCCGTCGGCCTCGAATACCCGGGTCTCGCCCCCCTTGATGCCGCGGCGTCCGACCAGCAGCACCGCGACGAAGTCCACGCCGTCGCGGTGCGCGCCTTCCGGGGTCGGCCGGCCGATGCCGTCGGTGGTGTCGATCCTGAACTGGTGGGCCTCGATGTACCACGGCGCGCGCGGATGCACCTGCGCGAACACCTCGCCCAGCCCCACCAGCAGCCGCGACCAGACCGGCCGCGCGACGATGTCCGCCTGGATCGGCTCGAACCAGCGGTGCATGCCGCCGTGCAGCGCGTTGTAGTCGACGGATTGCCAGTGCGCGCGGTGCGGTATCTGCCGCAGGTCGCCACCGTCCTGCACGAAGCACGAATGCCGCCGCCGCCGGTAGCGGCCGCCGTCCTTCAGGTAACCGTCTTCGGGCAGTTCGTCCCAGCTGGGGCGCAACGCGTCGAGGTCGGCCAGCGGAATGCCGCACAACGCGGCGACGTCCTGCGGCGCGACGACGGCCTCGCCGCGCGTACGCAGATCGGCGACAACGCTGGAGACGGGAGAGTAAGGCGGCGGATAGGCGTTCATCGCCGAATTCTAAATCCGCGCCGCGGCCCGCGCATGCGGCAATTGCGCGCACCGGGCAGGTCGGGGCAACGCCCCCACGCTGCGCGGAGCCGGACACCACACGTCGGCCGCGCAGGGCCGACCTACGCAAGGTCCGGACAGCCGTCTTCCCTTGTTATCTCATCGGAGAAGAATCAACAGAACGGCCGTGTTGCGGGGCCGGACACGAAGAAGCCCGCCATCGGCGGGCTTCTTCGTTTGGATGGCAGCCCCGGAAGGATTCGAACCTCCGAATGCCTGAGTCAGAGTCAGGTGCCTTACCGCTTGGCGACGGGGCTATGGTGCGTATTCTAACGCCGACACCGCGGTTTTCCGCAAGCATCGGCGTCGCCAGCGTCGTGCGATGCGCACGACACCGGCAACCACGATTAGCGCTTCGAGAACTGCGTCGCGCGGCGAGCCTTGTGCAGACCGACCTTCTTGCGCTCGACTTCGCGGGCGTCACGGGTCATGAAGCCGGCACGGCGCAGCTCGGTCTTCAGGGTTTCGTCGTACTCGACCAGCGCACGGGCGATGCCCAGGCGGATCGCACCGGCCTGGCCGGTGGTGCCGCCGCCCGAGGCGGTGACGACGACGTCGAACGTCTCGGTGTTCTGGGTCAGTTCCAGCGGCTGGCGCACGATCATGCGCGCGGTCTCGCGGCCGAAGAACTCGTCCAGCGGACGGTCGTTGACGGTGATGTTGCCGCTGCCCTTGCGCAGGAACACGCGGGCGACGGAGGACTTGCGACGGCCGGTGCCGTAATTCTGGGAGATAGCCATGTCTTAGAGTTCCAGGGGCTGGGGCTGCTGGGCGGAATGCGGATGCTCCGAGCCCTTGTAGACCTTGAGCTTGCGGTACATGGCACGGCCGAGCGGATTCTTCGGCAGCATGCCCTTGACCGCGATCTCGATCACGCGCTCCGGGTGGCGCTCCAGCGCCTGGCCCAGGGTCTCGGTCTTCAGGTTGCCGATGTAGCCCGTGAAGCGGTGATAGAGCTTGTCCGTCAGCTTCTTGCCGGTCACGGCGATCTTCTCGGCATTGACCACGATGATGTAGTCGCCGGTGTCGACGTGCGGGGTGTAGACGGGCTTGTGCTTGCCACGCAGGCGGTGGGCGATTTCCGCGCTCAGGCGGCCCAGCGTCTTGTCGGTGGCGTCGACGAGATACCAGTCGCGCTGGACGGTCTCGGACTTGGCGGTGAAGGTCTTCATGACGGATTTGCTACTCGGTCGGTGACTGGTCGGGCGGATTGCGACGGCGGGAATGCCCGGCCGGCGGAACTTTGCCTCGCGTTGTCGAAACGGGTTCCGCGGCAGTGGGCCCTGCAACCACGGGCCGGGCACCAGCTTTGGCGGAAAACGTGCTTTCGCGGAACGAAAGAGGCGGAATGATAGCGGGCATTCCCGATGCCTGCAAGTCCGCCGCCCCGTCGGCTGGCGCCGGCCGCCGCGAGGGCCGAGAATCATACGCCATGCCCGCCGCCGACGCGCGGGGGCCGTTACCGGAGTCCGTTCGATGACCAGCCCACGGCTGCGATACAGCCCGCTCGACCAGTTGCTGGTCGAAACCCAGCGCGCGCTCGATACCGTGTTCGGCAATCCGCCGGCCACCCGCCCCAACCCCGCCGCCAGCACGCCCGACATCGAACTCGACACGGACGAGCGCCGGCATGCGGCGGGACTGATGCGGATCAACCACGTCGGCGAGATCTGCGCGCAGGGGCTGTACTTCGGCCAGGCCGCGGTCGCGCGCGAGGACGCCACCCGCGCCCACCTGCTCGAGGCCGCGCAGGAGGAGACCGATCACCTGGCGTGGTGCGCGCAGCGCCTGCGCGAACTCGACAGCCGCCCCAGCCTGTTCAACCCGCTGTGGTATGCCGGCAGCTACGCGCTGGGCGCGGCGGCCGGCCTGCGCGGCGACGGCTGGAACCTCGGCTTCGTGGTCGAGACCGAGCGCCAGGTCGAGGCGCACCTCGACGAGCACCTGCGGACCCTGCCCGAGGCCGACCAGCGCAGCCGCGACATCCTGCGGCAGATGAAGATCGACGAGGCGCGCCATGCCGAGCACGCCGAACAGGCCGGCGCACGCGTGCTGCCGCAGCCGATCCCGAGCCTGATGGCGGCGGCGTCGAAGCTGATGAAGGCGGTGGCGTACCGGCTGTAGCGCGGGCGCGCGACAGCCCGTGATTGGTAATTCGTGATTCGTGATTCGACAGAGCAGATACGGACTGCCCACACGTGCCGCACGATCCTGACCACACTACCCCAGAACGGAAACGGCCCCGCATCTCGCGAGGCCGTTCCGATGAGGTGGTCCGCCATCACGAATCACCAATCACGAATCACGGCTCCCCCGTCAATCGACGAGGTTGCGCCCGTGATACAGCTCCTCGATCTCGCGGCGCAGGCGCGCCTCGATCTTCATCCGGTCCTTGAACGACAGGTTGCGGGCCTTCTCCTCGAACAGGTAGGTGTCGAGGTCGAAGTCCTTGAGATGCATCTTGGTGTGGAAGATGTTCTCCTGGTAGACGTTGACGTCGAGCATCTCGTAGCGCGAGCGGATGTTCTTGGCCAGGTAGTCCTGGATCGAGTTGATCTTGTGGTCGATGTAGTGCTTCTTGCCCTTGACGTCGCGGGTGAAGCCGCGCACGCGGTAGTCCATGACCACGATGTCGGACTCGAGGCTCTCGATCAGGTAGTTCAGCGCCTTCAGCGGCGAGATCACGCCACAGGTCGCCACGTCGATGTCGGCCCGGAACGTCGCGATGCCGTTGTCCGGGTGGGTCTCGGGATAGGTGTGCACGGTGATGTGCGACTTGTCGAGGTGCGCGACCACCGCGTCGGAGATCACGCCCTTGGCCTGCGACTTGTCGATCACCGGCTCCTCGGAGATCAGGATCGTCACCGACGCGCCCTGCGGGTCGTAGTCCTGGCGCGCGATGTTGAGGATGTTGGCGCCGATGATCTCGGCCACGTCGGTCAGGATCTGGGTCAGCCGGTCGGCGTTGTAGGCCTCGTCGATGTACTCGATGTAGCGGCGCCGCTCGTCCTCGGACGCGGCGTAGCAGACATCGTAGATGTTGAACGACAGTGCCTTGGTCAGGTTGTTGAAACCCTGGAGCTTCAGGCGGGGAAGCGGTTTGACCACAGCGGTCGACCCTCGGGGGCTGGACGAAACCGCGATTATGCGGCAAACCGCCCCCGCCCCGCGACCTCGGAGCCGCCATGGGTTTGCCCCGGCGCACCGGACCGCCTACTCTCACGCATTCCCTCGTTCATCTGGCGACATGAAGCCAACCTCCGTGGCCCTCATCCCGACTTCCACACGCCCCCTGCATCCCCTGGCACCGACCCCTGCGACCATCGAGCGGTTCCTTGCCCATTGCCACCGTCGCCGCTATCCCCCGCGCAGCGACGTGTTCCGCCCCGGCGACCCGGCCGGCACCCTGTACTTCGTCATCAACGGCTCGGTCAGCATCATCACGGAGGAAGACGACGGCCGCGAGCTGATCCTCGGCTACTTCGGCCGCGGCGAGATGGTCGGCGAGATGGGCCTGTTCATCGAGTCGGACGTGCGCGAGGTGATCCTGCGCACCCGCACCCAGTGCGAGCTGGCGGAGATCAGCTACGAGCGGCTGTACCAGCTGTTCGAGGGCCCGCTGGCCAACGACGCGACCGCGATCATCTACGCGATCGGCGCACAGCTGTCGCGGCGCCTGCTCGACACCAGCCGCAAGGCCGGGCGGCTGGCGTTCCTCGACGTCACCGACCGCATCACCCGCACCCTGCACGACCTGACCCGCGAACCGGAAGCGATGACCCATCCGCAGGGGACCCAGCTGCGGATCTCGCGGCAGGAGCTGGCGCGGCTGGTCGGCTGCTCGCGCGAGATGGCCGGGCGCGTGCTCAAGAAGCTGCAGGCCGACGGCAAGCTGACCGCGCGCGGCAAGACCATCGTGCTGTTCGGCACGCGCTGAAGGCCAGCACGATGCATCGCGGCCATTTCGCGCCACGCGGCGACCTGCCCGATGCCGACCTGCGCACCGCGTCGCCGATCGATGCCGACGACGTGGCCGCGCTGCTGTCGGAAATGGGGTTCCCGTGCAGCGTCGACGATGCGCTCGAGCGCATCCGCACCATCACCGCCAACGACCGCCAGGCGCTGGTGCTGGCGCGCAGCGGCGGCCGCGTCTGCGGCCTGGTCGCGCTGGACTTCATGTACTACCTGCCGCTGGGCACCACGACCTGCCGCATCACCGCACTGGTGGTCACCGAGGCCGAACAGGGCTGCGGGCTGGGCCGGCAGCTGCTGAAGGAGGCGGAACGGCGCGCGCGCTTCGGTGGCGCCGCGCGGCTGGAGCTGACCAGCGGTTCGCAGCGCGCCGACGCGCATGCCTTCTACAAGGCCTGCGGCTTCAGCGATGGCACACTGCGCTTCATCAAGCGCCTCGGCGACGCGTGACGGACGCGATGCGGGTGCTGCCCCGCCGGGCCTGACCCCGCGACCTCGCACGCGCCGGCCCTCCATAGCGGACGACGCCCGTGGAATTCAGCGACCAGTTCCTGTTCTTCGTGATGATCGGCCTGGCCGCGCAGCTGATCGACGGCGCGCTGGGCATGGCCTTCGGCCTGGTCTCGTCGTCGGTGCTGCTGAGCATGGGCCTGCCGCCGGCCGCGGTCAGCGCCAGCGTGCATACCGCCGAGGTGTTCACGACCGGCGCGTCCGGCGCCTCGCACCTGGCGATGCGCAACGTCGACAAACGGCTGTTCCTGCGCCTGGCGCTGCCGGGCATGGCCGGCGGCATCATCGGCGCCTACGTGCTGACGCAACTGCCCGGCGATGCGGTCCGCCCCTTCATCTACGCCTACCTGCTGGTGCTGTCGGTGCTGATCCTGCTGCGCGCGATGGGCCGCCTGCTGCCCGGGCGCGAGGTACGGCGCGTGCCGCTGCTGGGGTTCTTCGCCGGCCTGCTCGATGCCAGCGGCGGTGGCGGCTGGGGCCCGGTGGCGACCTCGACCCTGCTCGCGCGCGGCGGCGTCGCGCGCACCACCATCGGCACCGTCAATGCCGCCGAGTTCCTGGTGACCCTGGCGATCTCGGTGACGTTCTTCCTGTCGATGGGCCTGCAGCACCTGGAGATCGTGCTCGGCCTGCTGGTCGGCGGCATGGTCGCCGCGCCGCTGGCGGCGGTGTTCGTGCGCTACGTGCGCGAGCGCTGGGTGCTGCTGGCGGTCGGCGTGCTGGTGATGGCGATCAGCCTGTACCAGATCGGCCGCTCGCTACTGGCCGGTTGAGGCCACCGCATCGCCGCCGCGGTCGCGGCAGCCCCAGTTGAGGATCGGCGTGCCCGGCGGCAGCACCCGGCGGAACATCGCGACCGCGCCCGGCTTGGGATTGACCACCACCGGCGCCTTCGCCGCCCGCAGCAGCGGCAGGTCCGCCGACGAGTCCGAATAGGCGACGTCGATGTCGCCGTAACCGCGCTCGCGCAGCATCCGCATCTTCTCCTCGGCATGGCAGTGCCGGGTCGCGATCACCGCGCCCAGCCTGGGCCCGACCGCGGTGCCGATCACCGGCACGGTCTCGTGGGCGACGAAGGCGAGGATCGCGCGCGCCAGCTCCGGCGGCGCGCCGGTGGCGATGACCACGCGGTCGCCGGCCTCGCGGTGCGCATGCAGCACGTCCAGCGCGACCGGCAGCAGCCGTGGCCGGATCCCGTCGGCATGGGTGGCCACGTAGTGGTCGATCAGCCTGTCCAGCGAGCCGCGGCTGTGCAGTCCGATCGTGCCGATCCACACGAACGCGGAAATTCCGTAGCGGCGGGTCGGCAGGAACGCGATCATCGGGCCGAACACCGGCGAGACCAGCAGCGCCAGCGCGATCCGCCACCAGCTGCGCCGGATCAGCCACTTGAACAGGTGGGTGCCCGAGTCGCCGTCGTAGAGCGTGTGGTCGAAGTCGAACACGACGGTCTTCTCCGGCGTGGCGCCGGAAGCAGGCTTGAGCAGTTGCGCGACGACCGGCGACGCGTCGTCGGCGGATGCCGGCGCCTCGTCGGCCGCTGCCACCGGCGCGGTCGCGGACGCGATCGCGATGGCGGACAGGCCCGCAGGCGGCGCCGCTGGCACAGGCGGTGCCCCGGGGGCCGGTGCCGCGACCACCGGGGCCTGTGCAACGGGCGAGGCGACGGCGAACAGCCGGCGCAGCGCGGCGCCCGGGTCGGGCTCGCGCATGAAGGATTCGCCGACCAGGAACGCATCGATGCCGGCGCCGCGCATCCGCAATACGTCCTCGCGGCTGTGGATGCCGCTCTCGGTGACCAGCCGGCGATCACGCGGCACCGCGGCCTGCAGCGCCAGCGTGGTGTCGAGCGAGACCTCGAAGGTGCGCAGGCTGCGGTTGTTGATGCCCAGCAGCGGCGCCGGCACCTGCAGCGCGCGCTCCAGCTCGTCGATGTCGTGGACCTCGACCAGCACGTCCATGCCCAGCGACATCGCCAGTCCGCCGAGCTCGATCATCCGCTGGTCCTCGAGCGCGGCGACGATCAGCAGGATGCAGTCGGCGCCGAGCGCGCGCGCCTCGTGGACCTGCCAGGGATCGAGGATGAAGTCCTTGCGCAGCACCGGCAGCGCGCAGGCCGCGCGCGCCTCGACCAGGTAGGCATCGTCGCCCTGGAAGAAATCGATGTCGGTCAGCACCGACAGGCAGGCCGCGCCGCCGGCCGCGTAGCTGCGGGCGATGTCGGCGGGACGGAAGTCGGGCCGGATCACGCCCTTCGACGGGCTGGCCTTCTTGACCTCGGCGATCACCGCGGCGTCGCCGGCGGCAATCTTCGCCTCGATCGCGGCGGCGAAGCCGCGCACCGGCGCGGCATCGGCGGCGCGCGCGACGATCTCCGCCAGCGGCACGGCGGCGCGGCGCGCGGCGATCTCCTCGTGCTTGCGCTGCACGATCCGCTGCAGCACGTCACTCATGCCGGTGTTCCTGGTGTCGCGTCATCACGGTCCTCGTCGCTGGGCGGCAGCGGGTCGCCCGCCTGCCAGCCGGTGGCCTGCATCGCATCGAGCAGGGCCTGCAGCCGCGCACGCGGCGCGGCGTCGAAGATCGGTGCGACGACGAGATCACCGGCACGTGCCCAGGCCAGCAGGCGGCGCGCGGCATCGACCTCGTCGAGCTCGATCACCGCGGCATTTTCGCCCA